>NZ_JBQKFQ010000004.1:0-313675 GCF_052119225.1 Paraeggerthella sp. LCP19S3_G8 | reverse complement strand
CGCCCCCCCCCGTAGCCCCGGCGGGGGCGCTTGGGGCTTTTGGTGCGTGCGCCGCCCGCCCGCCCCTCCCCCGGCCCCGGCCGCCCCCCCCCGGGCACGTGGCGGATGGCCGCGCGAATGCCCGCGCGGACCGAGTGGATTGATAAAGGGGAGTTACTTGCCCTGCCAAACCGGCGTGCGCTTCTCGACGAAAGCGGCCGGGCCTTCGATGCCGTCGGCGGTCTTCTCCAGGAAGCGGTACGCGGCGTCGGAGTAGCGCATGGCATCCTCTTCGGACATCTGGTCGGCGGCGTGCACGATGTTCTTCGTCCACTTGAGGGCGAGGGGAGCGTTCTTCAGGCACTCTTCGGCCAGCGCGATAGCGCGGTCCATGACCTCTTCGGCCGGCACGACGTAGTTGATCAGGCCGAGAGCCTTGGCCTCGGGAGCCTTGATCTTCTTGCCGGTCAGCAGAAGCTCCATGCAATCCTTGCGGTTGATGTCGCGCGCCAGGCGCACGATGCCGCCCGTGGAAGCGATGATGCCCAAGCCAACCTCGGTGCAGCCGAACTTGGCGTTCTCAGCAGCAACCACCATGTCGCAGGACAGGGCGATTTCCATGCCGCCGCCGGCCGCGGAGCCGTTGCATGCGGCGATGACGGGCTTGGAGCACAGGCGCGCGGTCAGGCCGCCGAAGCCATGCTCGGTCACGGTCTGGCACTCGCCGCCTTCGCTCAGTTCGGAAAGATCCTCGCCCGCGCAGAACACCTTGCCCGTGCCGGTGACGATGATCGCGCGCACGGCGGGATCGGTCTCGGCGTTGTTCATGATGTTCTCCATGGCCTTGGAGGTGACGCCGTTAAGGGCGTTCGCCACGTCGGGGCGGTTGATGCGGATGATCAGCAGACCGTCCTCGCGAAGTTCGGATACGACGGTGTCGGTACCATAGTAATCTGCCATTGCTCCTCCTTGACTGGTTGCGATTTCGCGCGAAGCCGCGCGTGGCGCCGAGCGATGTTCCGCACGTGATTCGGCTCGATTGCAGCGTGCCGCCGTCGTGTTTTACTCGCTCGAACAACTGCCCTGAATACTAGCGATCGCAGCTATGCCGTTGCATCGCAAGGCGCATGGTAATTCGGCGATACTTAAAAATCGGTGCATCGCAAAAAAAGTAGTAGGGATACGTAATGATGCCATTGATCAGGGGCTATGAAACGCGTTTGCGCAGTGCTTCCCGCGGCGGGGGCGCGGCGTTGCGCCGTGGCGCCGCGCGGGCGATGGAGCCTGCGCGGACGGGCGCGCAGGCATAGTCAAATTGTAAGTAATGATGCTTTCACGGCGATCTTGCGATGACGCCGCGCGGCGAGCGGTGCAAACTGCTCTCAACGCGCCGAATCCGCCGCATGTTCCCCTCGAAGACGGCGGGTCGCGTCCGAACGCTTTATAAAGGCAAACGAGAAGGGAAAGGTACAGGATGAAAATCGTTGCTGCTTTCAAGGTGGTTCCCGACGATCAGGACATCCAGGTGTCCGCGGACGGCTCCCTGGATTACTCCAAGGCCAAGGGCATCGTGTCAACGTACGATCTGAACGCTCTCGAGGCCGCGGCGCAGCTGGCCGCAGCCAACGACGGCTCCTCGGTGGTTGCGATGACGGCGGGCCCCGCTTCCATCGACGACTCCAAGCTGAAGAAGAACGTGCTGGCTCGCGGCGTGGACGAGCTGTTCATGGCCGCCGACGATGCATGCGCGAACATGGATGCCCGCGCGACGGCGGAGGCGCTGGCTGCTCTGGTCGGCAAGGTGGGCGCGTTTGACCTCATCCTGTGCGGCGACGGCTCCGCTGACAACTACGCGCAGCAGGTCGACGTGCAGCTGGCTGCGAAGCTGGGCCTTCCTGTAGTGAACGGCGCCACGAAGATCGAGGCGCAGGGCTCGTCGCTCATCGTCGAGCGCACGCTCGAGGACGTCGTCGAAACCGTCGAGGTGCCCCTGCCCGCCGTTGTGTCCGTGTCGCCCGATATCGCGCTGCCCCGCATTCCCGGCATGAAGGACATCCTGGCCGCCGGCAAGAAGCCGATGAACGTGGCCGGTGCCGAGGCGGCTGTCGACGGCGCTATCGACGTTGTCTCCTGCAAGGCTCCCGATCAGGCCGACCGCAAGCTCGAGATCCTCGACGCTTCGGCTGATGGCGCGATCGAGCAGTTCGCTGCAGCCCTCAAGGCCGCCCTGTAGGTTCCGTCTTCCGATAATCCGCTGTCTGAGAGAAAGGCTAGCATACCCATGAAAGCACTTGTTATTGCCGAGCGCGCCGACGCTGCCCGCGAGCTTGCTGCCGGAGCCCGCACCATGGCCGATGAGGTCGTCCTCGTTTCCTTTGGCGATGCGCCCGCTGCCGTTGCCGACAAAGTGGCGAAGGTGTCCGTACCCGAAGGCTCCGTTTTGGACGACGCCGCCGATACCGTGATCGCCGTGTTCGACGCCGAGCAGCCGAGCGTCGTGCTGGTCGAGCCCACGCGTCACATGAAGACGATCGCCGGCCGCCTGGCCGCGCATGCGGGCGCCGCCGTTATCACCGACGTCATGGAATTCGCCGCCGACGGCGCGAAGAGCCTGTACTTCGGCGGCGTGGCCGAGCGCGTGCAGAAGGCTGCGGGCGACGTGGCCATCTATACGGTTTCCGCTGGCGCGTTCGAAGGCGCCGAGGCAAGCGGCGCGAACGCGGTCGAGGACGTGGCCTGGGTTGCCCCGGCCAATCCGGTGAAGCTCGTGTCCTCCAAGCCCATCGAAAAGAGCGGCGTTGACCTGGGTAAGGCTGACGTGGTCGTGGCTGCGGGCCGTGGCTTCGCGGAGGAGTCCGAGCTTGACTTGGCTCGCGCGCTGTGCGAAAAGCTGGGCGCCGGCCTGGGTTGCTCGCGTCCGCTGACCGAGGGCGTGGACTGGCTTCCCACCGAGACCTACGTTGGCGTGTCCGGCCTCATGCTGTCGCCGAAGGTCTACGTGGCTTGCGGCATTTCCGGCCAGATGCAGCACATGGTGGGCTGCAATCGCGCCGGCACGATGTTCGCCATCAACAAGGACAAGAACGCGCCGGTCTTCAAGCAGTGCGACTTCGGCCTGGTGGGAGACATCAAGGATGTACTGCCGGCTTTGACAGCGGCACTGTAGAAAGCTTCGATCCGCGGGAGGGCTCATGGAGGCCTCCCGCTTCAAGAAGCTCGAACCTTGCTGGTCAGGCGAGCGAGCGGGCTTTTGCGGTGAAGCTGGTGTGTTGTTGATTTTCATAAGACGAGAAAGGATGAAAGGTGTCTGAGACCGATTTCGACATCATCGTCGTGGGGTCCGGGTGCGCCGGGGCCGTGGCCGCTTACGTGGCCGCGTCCGCCGGCAAGAGCGTCCTCGTGGTCGAGCGCGGCAACTTCGCCGGCGCCAAGAACATGACGGGCGGGCGGATCTACTCGCATTCGCTTAAGGAGGTCTTCCCGAACTTCGAGCAGGAGGCGCCCCTCGAGCGCAGGATCACCCACGAGCGCATCGCGCTTCTGGACGCGCGCTCGAGCATGGCCGTCGACTTCACGAGCGACGAACTGGCGGAGGAAGGCAAGGACTCCTACGCCGTCCTGCGCGCGCCGTTCGACCAGTGGCTGGCCTCGAAGGCCGAGGACGCGGGCGCCGAGTACATCTGCGGCATCGCCGTGGAGGAGCTCATCAAGGACGAGGCGGGCCGCGTGGTGGGCGTGCGCGCGGGCGAGGACGAGATCACCGCGCAGGTGGTCGTCCTGGCCGAGGGCGTGAACCCGCTTTTGTCCGAGAAGTGCCTGGGCAACCCGCGCCCGAAGGCGAACGAGATGGCCGTGGGCATCAAGCAGGTGTTCGAGCTGCCGGCCTCCCAGATCGAGGACCGCTTCCTGTGCCCGGAGGGCGAGGGCGCGGCGATGCTGTTCGTGGGCGACTGCACGCACGGGAACGTGGGCGGCGGCTTCCTGTACACCAACAAGGACTCGATCAGCCTGGGCCTCGTGGCCACCATCTCCACGGCGGCCGACGCGTCGAACCCGTACCCGGTGTACCAGATGCTCGAGGACTTCAAGAACCACCCGGCCGTGGCGCCCGTCATCCGCGGCGCGAAGCTGGTGGAGCACTCCGGCCACATGGTGCCCGAGGGCGGCTACGACATGATCCCGAAGTACGTCTTCGACGGCTGCGTCATCGCCGGCGAGACGGCGGGCCTGTGCATGAACATGGGCTACCAGGTGCGCGGCATGGACTTCGCCGTGGCCAGCGGGCGCATGGCGGCCGAGGCCGCGGTCGAGGCCATCGACAAGGGCGACGTCTCCGAGGCGGGGCTGTCCTCCTACAAGGCCAAGATGGAGGACTCGTTCGTCATCAAGGACCTGCGCACCTTCAGCAAGTGGCCCCACGTCATGGAGCACTGGGACTCGATGTTCACCGACTACCCCGTCATGGTGAAGGAGATCTTCAACGCCATGTTCAGCGTGGACGGCGCGCCGCAGAAGCCGCTCGTGAAGCGCATGATGCCCATCGTGAAGAAGCGCGGGCTGTTCAAGCTCGCTCGCGAAGTGAGAGGAGCGACGAAGGCCCTATGAGTGCTATTGCTGACATCACCGTCAACGTCGACGAGTTCCTTGCCCTCGACAAGTACGAGGTGGACGAGGAGAGCGCCCACATCGAGCTGGTGGACGACCCTGACGACGAGGAGTTCCTCAAGCTGGTGCGCGTGTGCCCGGCGGCCCTCTACAAGGTCGACGAGTCGGGCGCGAAGTCGTTCGACTACGCCGGCTGCCTGGAGTGCGGCACCTGCCGCATAGCCTGCGGGTCGACCATCGTCAAGAAGTGGGAGAACCCCCAGCCCACCATGGGCGTGGAGTACCGCTTCGGCTAGGATCGGAAAGCCCCGTTTCGATCCCCGTATCGTTTCGCCTGACCGGGCCGCAGCATCGCGCTGCGGCCCGGTTGCTTTTCGGCTTCGCGCGGTGCAAGCGCGATAGGGAGGGGAAGGACGATCGCAGGCGCGCAGCTGGTTTCGGCGACGTTTCGCAACGGTTCCGAACGGGTGCCAAAGCCGAAGCGTTCGCTGCTGCGGTGCCGCATGCGCGTACAGTGAGGGCTCGATGAAAGCCAGAGAAAGGAGCATCAAGCATGAGTACGCTCGTTGTGCTCGGGTATCCGAGCGAGATGGAGGCGAAATCCGCTTACCAGAAGATTCTCGATCTCGACAAGAACCTTATCGTGAGCTTGCAGTCCGTGGCGGTGGTCGCCCGCCGCGCCGATGGCAAGTACGACGTGGTCACTCCCGATTCCAAAATAGGCACGTCTGCGGTATGGGGCTTGTTCTGGGGCGTTCTGTTCGGAGTGCTCTTCTTCGTGCCCGTGTTCGGCGCGGCTATCGGAGCCGGCATCGGCGCCTTGACCGGCGCTATTGTCAAGCATGGCGTAGACAAGGATTTCCAGGATCGCGTGCGCAACCTGCTTTCCGTCGACGACAGCGCCGCCGTGTTCATGGTGGTCGGCGGCATGACCACCGACAAGTTCGTCGAGGCCATCAGGCCCTTCGGCGGCGACGTGCTGCAAACGTCGCTCTCCATCAAAGACGAGGAAGAGCTCAAGCACGCCTTGTTCAAGAACTAGGCTCCGCTCTGGTTCCGCACTACGCGAAGCCGCCCTTTTCAGGGGCGGCTTTTTCACGATGCGCCGCGTGCGCCATGCGTTTCGCAAGCTCTCTGTAACATGGCGGCTCCCATCCGCGCCCAAGTTTTTGAGCTCGCGTCGCGCGCGGGACCCGTGACGCTTGCGACGCTAAACCGTTTTGCATGTCCGTTCTTCCGTAAAACCTATTTCGCGATTGGTTGAGAGCGAATCATAGGCTACCATTTACCTTGGTAAAACGATCATGAAGAGAGGAAGCTGGCATGATGGATGAGAACAAGCTGGGAAACAAGATCACGACGCTGCGCGAGGCGCATCACCTGTCCGTGCAGGACCTGGCGGATCGTTGCAGCTGCGACGTTGAGATCGTCGAAGGTCTTGAGGCTGGAAAGCTGCCGCCCTCGCTTGCTCCGCTCATCAAAATCACCCGCGCGCTGGGCGTTCGCTTGGGCACGCTCATGGACGATGACGAGAACTTGGGCCCGGCGTACATCGATCGCGAGCAGATGATCGAGGTCGAGCGCGTGAAGTCGCTCCAAACGGCCAGCGATGCCGGCGATTTGAGCTACTTCAGCTTGGCGGCGGGGCGTCCGTCGCGCCACATGGATCCCTTCGTCATCACCGTCACGCCCTCCGGCGAGACCGACCATGAGCTGGTCGGCCACGAAGGGGAGGAATGGCTGTTTGGCATGGAAGGCTGCATCGAGATCGAGTACGGCAAGGAAGTCTACGTGCTGCATCCCGGCGAGAGCATCTACTACGACTCTATCGTGCCTCACCAGGTGCGCGCGCACGACGGGCAGAACGCCAAGTTCCTCGCCGTCGTGTACACGCCGCTGTAGGCCCGCCGCCTTCGCTGCCCGTGCTCGATTTACAACAAGGAAGTGACCTGCATGCCTGAACCCATTGCATCCGAAGCCCTTGCCGGCTCTGCGGATTATCCCTTGCATTCCGAAAAGACCATCAGCCGCTATTTCCGCGACCAGGTGGCCATCGACCCCGACCACGAGTTCGTCGTGTACCCGGACCGCTCCCTGCGCTGGACGTACAAGGATTTCGACGAGCGCACGGACAACCTGGCGCGCGGCCTGCTGGCCATCGGCATGGAGCCGGGCGATCACCTGGGCGTCTGGGCCCGCAACATTCCCGACTGGCTGACGTTCATGTACGCAACTGCCAAGATCGGCGTGGTCATGGTCACGGTGAACCCCGTGTACAAAAGCCATGAGCTGGACTACGTGCTGAAGCAGTCCGACATGAAGGCGCTGTGCGTGATCGATGCGTACCGCGACGTCGACTACCTCAAGATCATCCGCGACCTGGTGCCCGAAACGCTCACGCAGCAGCGCGGGCACCTGGAAACCGAGAACTATCCGTTCCTCAAGAACATCATCTACATGGGACCGGAGAAGCATCGCGGCTGCTACAGCGTGCCCGAGCTCATCTTGCTGGGGCAGCACGTGCCCGAAAGCGCGCTCGAAGAGGCGGAGAAGCACTTCGACAACAACGACGTGGTCATGATGCAGTACACCTCCGGCACGACGGGCTTCCCCAAGGGCGTCATGCTCACGCATCGCAACATCCTGAACAACGGCTTCTACATCGGCGAAGGCCAGAAGCTCGGCCCCGAGGACCGCGTGACGCTGCCGGTGCCGTTCTTCCATTGCTTCGGCTGCGTGCTGGGCGTGATGGCCAACCTCACGCATCGCTCCACCATGATCATCGTGGAGGAGTTCGACGCGGGGCTGGTGCTGCAGGCCGTCCACAAGGAGCGCGCCACCGCGCTGTACGGCGTGCCCACCATGTTCATCGCCGAGCTGAACCACCCCGATTTCGATTCCTTCGACCTGACCAGCTTGCGTACGGGCATCATGGCGGGCAGCCCGTGCCCGCCCGAAACCATGCGCGAGGTCATGGACCGCATGTTCATGAAGGAGATCACCATCTGCTACGGCTTGACCGAGACGAGTCCCGTGTTCACGCAGACCAGCGCCGACGACGACATCGTGCACAAGTGCGAGACGGTAGGGCGCAAGCATCCGCCCGTGCTGGTGAAGATCGTCGATCCCGAAACCGGCGAGGAGTGCGGCGTCGGGCAGCCGGGCGAGCTGTGCTGCAAGGGCTACAACGTCATGAAGGGCTACTACAAGATGCCCGAGGAAACGGCGCGCGCCATCGACGCGGGCGGCTACCTTCATTCGGGCGACCTGGGAACCCTTGACGAAGACGGCTACTACCGCGTGACCGGACGCGTCAAGGACATGATCATCCGCGGCGGCGAGAACGTCTATCCGCTTGAGGTGGAGAACTTCCTGCTCACCATGCCCGGCGTGCTCGATGCGCAGGTGGTGGGCATTCCCGACAAGAAGCTCGGCGAGCTGGTGGGCGCGTTCGTTCGCGTGCGCCCCGGTTACGAGAACATGACCGAAGAGGACGTGCGCGCCTACGCCATCCCGCGCATCGCGCGTTACAAGGTGCCCAAGCACGTGTTCTTCGTGGATGACTTCCCCATGACGCCGTCCATGAAGGTGCAGAAGTTCAAGCTGCGCGAAATGGCTCAGGAGCTGATCGCAGCAGGGAAGTAGACGTTGCGGGCGTCGCCGTCCTTCGATCGCGTCACACGTCCGGTGGCGGCGAGGTGGTCGAGGATGGCGATGCCCTCCATGAGGATGCACCAGCGCTGCATGAGCGAGATGTCGTCCCAGCGCTCGTGCGGCACGTTCCAGCGAATGCGCCGCACCACCTGCTGGCCCAGCAGGCCCGGCTCGCGCTCGATGATGCCGACGGTTTCGTCGAGCCTTTCCAGATGATGGCGTTTCAGCCAATCGATGCGCTCGTGGAAATCGGGGCGGTTCTTGCCGTGCGATACCAGCAGCGTCTCGATTTCCATGTTGCTCACGCGATCGAGGCTGTCCAGGTACGCCTGCAGGCTGTCGGATCCGTCGGGGAACACGGTGACGCCGGGGGAGACGACGAACAGCACATGATCGCCTCCCATCAGCGTTTTGCTTCGCGGCTCGTACAGCGACAGGTGGTCGGGCGTGTGTCCGGGCGTTGCCACCACATGAAGGCGGTAGCTTCCAACGTCGATGACGTCCCCGTCGCCCACGACCACCGGCGCGCACCGATCGATGTCGATGACGCGCGGGCCCGACACCGAGCGCACGAGCGCATCCGCATCCGCGCGCGGCACGCCCTCTTCCACCAGGCGCCGAAAGTCCTCGTGAAGCTCTTCCACGCCGCCGTCGCGCGCCATCTGCAACCCCTCCGCGCTCAGGTATACGGTTGCGTTCGCCGGGGCGATGCGGTCCACAAGGCCCACGTGGTCGTAGTGCAGGTGCGTCAGGAAGTACGAGGTTCTGGCCGGGTTCACGCCAAGCTCTTCCAGAGCCGCATGAAGCACGCGGTACCCGTCTTCGGTGGGGGCTCCCGTGTCGACTACCAGGGAGTCGTCGCCGTCTTGCACCAGATAGCAGTTCGTTCCGCTGGTGCTGATGTTGTCGAACGGAACTTCGATTTCGAACAGGTCGGGGTTCGTGCGGATGCGGGTGGCGTGCATGGCTTTCCTTGCGGTTTCGGGATTCGTTTCAGGTGAACGATACCACGAAATGCAGGTCGCCACGGTATCGCCACGTTTCGCGTCTTTTGGGTAGAAGGGCGCGCCTTTCGCACGCGTGGACGCGCTGTCGGAAGCGAGCTTGCCGAAGGTTGCAGCGCGCAGCGCGCTGTCGGGCCGCGCGCCTTATCGGGAGACGATCCTGCACGATAGAAGGATCCTGAGCAGGTCGGTGCCCGCCGACGAAGGGTCCTCCAGATCCATCCCGCTGATGGCCTTTATCCTTTTCAGCCGGTACGAAAGCGTGTTTCTATGGATGAACAGGGCCTCCGCGGCATGCGTGGCGCTGCATCCGCTTTCAAGGTAAGCCTGCGCGGTTTCCACGTACCGGGCGTCCTCGCGCGCGTCGACGCGCGCGAGCCGCACCACGCGGTCGTCGAGCAGCCAGCGGGCGTCTCCGGTTAGGTTCAGGCGGTCGGATAGATCGTCGAACCAGCAATCGTCGTAGAACCGGGCGACCGTGCGGAGTTTTCGCCCGGAAGACGAGCCGTTCTCAAGGTGCTCCAGGGCGAAGCTCGCTTGCTGCGCGGCGGTGCGCAGAAAGTGGAAGTCGGAGAACACCGACGAGAACCCCGCCAGAAAGCGCGCCGGCAATCCGTCGTCGGCCGCCGGCTCCTCCAGGCGCTCGCGCATTTCGTCAAGCGGGTAGTCCTTTTCTCGGGCGACCATGAGGTAGGCATCGTCTTCGGCCTCGAGAAACCGGGCGCGCGGGTACCGCCGTTCGATCCGCCTCAGCGTTTGGCGGTGAGGGCCCTCCCAGTGCTCGCTTTGCGCCGATCCGCTGAAGCGGCAGACGTAGTACGGGTCGTCAAGGGACCAGCCGAGTTTCGAAAGCTCGTAGGCCAGCACGCGCCCGCGCACGGCGTTGCCGGCAAGCAGCTCGTCGATCAGGTTTTTCGAAGACTTGTCCAGCTGGGGGTAGATCTGCCGGGGAAGGATCAGCACGAGCAGCCGTCCCAGGTGGTCCGCGAGCACCAGATCGCTTTGGGTGAGGGGTGCGTTCGCATCGACCAGCTCGAAGCATCCGTGGTACGCGCCGTTGTGCAGCAGGTTTCGAACCAGATAGGAATGCCCGGTTCGGGGCGCGTCTTTGACAAAATAGGCCCGATCGCAGCGGAAAGCGTTTTCGGAACTGCTCATCCACAGGTCGAAGTAGAGCTCGGTGGGGCACACGCCCGTTTCAATGGCGGTCGTCCATAGCTCGTCGTGGAAGTCGTCCGGCAGGTGCCCGGCGCACAGCACGTAGTACAGCGCGGAATCGGACACCATGAGGGGATTGCGAAACGCGGTGGCTGCCACGTCCATGACCTCCTGCAGCGACGCATCGCGCGCCATGGCCTCCAAAAGCGACTCCGACCAGGAATCAAGCCTCATGCGAAACTCGAGCAGCCGGGTGAGCAGCAAGCTTGCCGAGAGCGTTCGAGGCGCGTCGGGCACCAGTATGGCGGGCAGCGGCAGGGCGTCGGCATCGGCCGAGCTCAAGCCCAAAACCAAAAGCGCTCCTTCGTCGAACGTTTCGACGTTGATGCGCTCGAGCGCTTCCGCTTCCGCGATGAACAGGCTTCCCGCCCGAGGCTTGCTGGTGCGCTCGAGCAGTTCTATCCGGTCGAGGTCAAGGCGCGTCGAATGCTCGAACAGCGCAACGGGCGAAAGGTCGGCCAGTTCGTCGTGCACAAGATCAAGGTTGAAGCGCATAGTGCCTCCTTCGCGCCGAAGCGCCGTCAGACGACCGGTCGTCCTTGTCCCTCGAATGGGGCGCAAGGTTTCGGATTATTCGGTGAAACGCGGTGCGATTCGCTGCCCGCTCTTTGCTACAGCATCTTTTCACCTGGGATGATACTCCCGTTTGTTCAATATGCACAAAGCTTGGGCCGCGTATTTCGGCGGATGGAATAAAGACGCGTTCTCGCAGGTTTCCTACACTGCGGCCTGATGCGGGTTGCGCGACGGACGAGGGCCAGGGGGACGGCACGGCGTGCGAAGGGCTTGGCGCGACCCGAATGCAAGCAAGACGATAGGAGAAGTACATGGAGTTGACGAGGCGCGGTTTCCTCGCGGGGTCCCTCGCCGCTTGCGGCTTGGCCGCAGCGGGGGCCGGCATGTTCACGCCCGATAGCTGGCTGTCGCCCGCCGTGGCGTACGCGGGCATCGGTCCTTCGGGCGCCGAGCGCGCGGCATCGGGCGAAGAGCATACGGCTTGCACGTACCATCAGGAGCATTGCGGCGGCATGTGCCCGCTCAAATGCACGGTGCGCGACGGCCGTCTGGTGAAGGTGGAGCCGAATACGTGCGTGGATGATCGTTACGAAACGATCTGCTTGAAGGGCATTTCCGAAGTGCAGCACATATACGGGGCAGGGCGCGTGCAGACGCCTCTCAAGCGAGTAGGCGAGCGGGGATCGAACGAATTCGTGCAAGTAAGCTGGGACGAGGCGCTCGATAGCATCGTTTCGCGCATCAAGGAGATCCAGCGCGATCACGGCAAGCAGGCGGTTATGGTCACCTCGTCGAGCGAAGCGAACATGCCGTTTCTGGCGTCGCTGCTGGGCGCTCAGACCGGCGGCAATGCCGGTATCGACGTGGGAATGGGCAACGGTCTGGATCCCGCTATCGGCTATGGAGGCGGTTTCGCCATGGCTACGGGCGAGGCGCGCGATTGGGTGAACTCCCGCATGGTGCTTATGGTGGGATGCAACTTCTGCGAGTCCAGCCTGCCCCAGGTTCGCCTGTTCTTCGAGGCGAAGGAAGCCGGCGCGCGCATCGTGTCGGTAGACCCTCATTTCTCGACCACGGCCGGCAAGGCCGACGAATGGGTTCCCATCGAGCCGGGTACCGACGCGGCCCTGTTCCTTGCCATGACGTCGGTGATTCTCGACGAAGGGCTGGCGGATCGAGCGTTCATGGCAGCCCATACGTCGCTGCCCTTCCTGATCGATGCTTCGACGGGACGGCTTGTGCGCCAGCATGCGGAAGATCCGCAGGCTGAAAAGCCCCAGACGGGCGCTGAGAACCCGTTCTTCGTTATCGATTCGGCTACGGGCCAGCCCGTTCCCTACAATCAGCCGGGCGTTTCGGCGGCTCTGTCCGGCGAAGTCGTCGTTGACGGAGTGCGCGCCCGAACAGCGTACGATGCGCTGGTCGAAGGCCAAAAGGAGTTCACGGCGGCATGGGCCGAGGGCATCACGGGCATTCCCGCCGCAAAGATCGAGTCGCTTGCGCGCGCGTACGCCAAAGGGCCGTCGTCGCTTGCGCTGGGATGGGGCGGCAACGACAAGATGGGCAACGCCGATATCGCAGGTCATGCCGCAGCAGTGCTGGCTGGCGTGACCGGGAACATCTGCAAGCCCGGCGCGAACGTCGGCGTGTTCGTAGGCGGATGCTGGAACGGCCATTCCACAACGCTGGGGTCGTGGGAGCTGCCGGACGCTCTGGTTCCCTCCGAGGACGAGATGGCGGCTTACGACATGCGCACGAAGCCCAACAGCGTGAAGGCTTACATTTGCTGCGGCGACCTTGTTGCCCAGCATTTCGCCAATATGTCCAAAACCGAGGACTGGGTGCGCACGCTCGATTTGATCGTGTCCATCGATCCGTACTTCACCGAAGGCGCCAAGTGGGCCGACTACGTGCTGCCCGCTACGACGCGCTTCGAGCTTGATGCCGAAGTGGGCGCCGTGAAAGTGGGGTACAACCAGATCGTGCTGCAGAACAAGGTGATCGACCCGCTCTTTGAGGCGCGCACCGATTTCTGGATCCAAAAGGAGTTCGCGAAGCGGCTCGGCTGCGAGGACGCGCTGCCGAAAGACTCGACCGAGCTGGCGTCGGCGATTCTTTCAGGAGCCGAAGACCCGCAGATCGCTTCCCTTACCATCGATCAGATCAACGAGCATCACGGCACGTGGCCCCTGCCCGGCATCGAGAAGCCGCGTCAGGAGTACGCCGACTTCGCGTTCGATACGGTTTCGGGAAGGTTGGATCTGTATTATCAGAACCTCGTGCCTTTCGGGCAGGAGCTTCCCCAATGGGAGCCGACGCTCGAGGCGAACGCGCAGAACCCTTTGCGCAGCGAGTTCCCGTTGCAGCTGGCCAACGTCCGCACGCGCTTTCACATTCACAACCAGTTCAACGATGCGAAGTGGATCCAGCAGTACTTCGAGCCCACGTTGGACGCGAACCCCGCCGATCTTTCCGCGCGCGGCTTGGCTACGGGGGACGTGGTGGAGGTGTTCAACGACCGCGGCAGCTTCGAAGTGCGCGTTCACGCCAATCCCTCCATTCGCCCGGGGTCGATTCGCCTGGTAGAAGGCGCTACGGCCGATTACCTGGCGCGCGGCAACATGCAGTCCGTCACCAACGACGCTACGGTGGAGCGCGGCGACGAGCTGCTGTGCGGCCCGGTTATCCCGTTCTCCGACACGCTCGTCGAGATTAGAAAGGCGTAGGGGCAATCATGACGAAACTGGCTATCGCCATCAACCTGAACCGTTGCGTAGGCTGCCATACCTGCGCGAACGCTTGCAAGATGCAGAACAACGTGCCTATGGGAATGCTGTGGAACCGCATCCTGACCAAGGACTGCGACGTCATCGACGGCGCGTTGGGGCAGTATCCCAACTTGACGCGCGTCTACCTGCCCGTGCAGTGCCAGCATTGCGAGAACGCCGCCTGTCAGAAGGTGTGCCCCACGGGCGCAACCTACAAGGATGCTTCGGGGCGCGTGGAAATCGATTACGACAAGTGCATCGGCTGCCGCATGTGCATGGCGGCCTGCCCGTTCAACGCTCGCGTGTTCAACTGGGACGAGCCGGTGCGCGAGCCTGCCTTCAACTACGGCGACGCGCGGGTTCCCGTACGCGCCAAGGGCGTGATGGAAAAATGCACGCTGTGCAAGGAGCGCACCGACGACGGGGACATTCCCATGTGCGTGCGCGTGTGCCCGGGGCGCGCCCGCACGTTCGGCGACCTTGACGATCCCGACAGCGACATCTCGAAGTTGGCGTGTTCGCCCGAAGCCCATCATCTGCTCGAAGAAAAGGGCACGCGCCCGCAGCTTTTCTATATCGGACTTTAGATCGCATCGCTTGGCCGGGCGGCGCGACGTTGCGGCATCGCGCCGCTCGAGCGGCTGCGCAGATCCGTGCGTTAAGGAGAAACCTACATGCAGTTAACAAGAACCTATAAAATCGCCTTCGCCGTGTTGGCCGCCCTTGCGGCCGCCGGCGTGGGCGCGTATGCGTACCAGTTCGTCGGCGGGTTGGGCGTCACGGGCATGTCGAACGGCACGTCGTGGGGCCTGTACATCGCCTGCTTCATGTTTTTCGTGGGGCTGTCCGCGGGCGGCCTTATCGTGGCTTCGTCGGCGTCGATCTTCCACGTGGCGGAGTACAAGAAGGTGGCCCTTCCCGCCATCTTGGTATCGCTCGTGTGCATCTGCATCGCGGGCTCGTTCGTTTTGATCGACCTGGGCGGCATCGTGCGCCTGCTCAACTTGCTGGTAACGCCCAACTTCGTTTCGCCGCTTCTATGGGATATATGCGTGATCAGCACGTATCTGGTCATCAACTTGGTCTACCTGTACTTCATGACGTCGCGCAAGCCCGGTGCGAAGGACAAGGTGGCCATCGTATCGCGCTTCGCCCTGCCGGTGGCTATCCTGGTGCACTCGGTGACGGCGTGGATCTTCGGATTGCAGATTGCGCGCGAAGGCTGGTACTCCACCATCATGGCCCCGCTGTTCGTGGCGTCGGCCATGGATTCGGGCTTGGCGCTTTTGCTGCTGTCGCTTCTGTGGATGAACCGGCAGCGCGTGTTCGCCACGTCGCGCAAGCTTATCGCGAACCTGGCGGGCCTTCTTGCCGTGTGCATCGCAGTGGACGGCTATATGGTGGGATGTGAGGTGCTGACCATGGCCTATCCCGGCACCGAGCCCGGCATGGAGGTGTTCGGCCAGATGGTGTGGGGCGCAACCGCTCCCTTCTTCTGGATCGAGGTTATCGTGGGCGTGGTCGTTCCGTTCTGCATCCTCGTGTTCGCGCGCAATCGCCGACGCCCCGGTTTGGTCGCGTTGGCGGCGGCAGGCGTTGTGGTCGGCGTGTTTTGCAAGCGCATCTGGCTTTTGTTCACCAGCTTCATATTCCCGAACGTGTCGGGCGCTCCGGGCCTGGTGAGCGGGTCCAGCTCGTCAAGGGGTCTGTACGGCATGGACGGTTGGGCAGTGACCAGCTCGTACGCTCCTACGCTGCCCGAGATCCTGATCGTCGTGGGCATGGTGGCCGTGGGCGTCATGGCGTTTTTGCTGCTGGCGAAAGTGTTCTTGCGCTACGACCCCGCTCCCGCCGAGGCCGACGACAAGGCTTGGGAGCGTAGTTTAGGAGCGGAGGAGTAGCTATGATGGAATGCGCCGAGTGGCCGGCGTCGGTGCTTGCGGCAACCTCGACCTGGCGGGACGTATGGCGTAGCCGGGCGGAAACGTTCGCGTTTCTTGGCAACAGCTTGCTGCGGCCCATGACCACCGAAACGTCGATCGGACTGCACGAATCGTTCTGGGATGCGTTTTCCCAGCAGCTGGGCAGCGCTTTTCGCTGTCATGATCGGGCTGCTTTGGGGGTCGATCGGCTGAAGCGCTATGCGCGCGGCGCTTCCTCGTGCCGCGATGCCGCCGTCGAGCGCGTGGACGTGGAGTACGCGCGGTTGTTCATCGGCTCGCCCAAGCCTGCGGCGCCGCCTTGGGAAACCATGTACGCCGTGCGCGGGCGCGTAGGGGAGGCGGGCTTCGGCGATGCGGCCTTCGAGATGCGCGCTTTGCTGCGCGACGCGGGCCTTGCCGTGCGCGGGCCGAGCAACCAGTACCCCGACCACCTTGGCCTGGAGCTGCTCTACTTGGCTGCGGCTTGCAGGGAGATGGCGACGGGCCAGCGCCCCGCGGGCGACGGGCGCCGTTTGGCGCGTTTCGCAAGCGAGCACCCGGCTTCTTGGGCGACGGCGCTGCGCGAGGCGGTGGAAAGCGCCGCCCCCGAAGGCTACTACCTTGGTATCGTGGAGGTTGCCGAGGGCGCGTGCTGCGCGTTCGCGGAGGGCGTCGGCGTTTAGCGGCGCTTGGCGCGCATGACGGCGATCGCGCCGCCGGCTATGCCCACGACCCCGGCCGTCAGGCCCAAGGCCCAGGCGAATCCGGGCAGGCCGGCGGGCTCGTCCGCGACCTCGCTTGCGGCGGCGTCGGGTTCGACGGTTGGCTTTTGGGTTGCGGCGGCGCCAGGCTCGACGGTTGGTTCCTGTGCGGCGTAGGCTTTTTCGGGTGCCGGGGCGACCGACGGTTGCGCAGGCTCGGACGCGGTGCGCTCCTGGGGCGCGTCGCTCGCGCGAACGCCGCCTGAGCCCGTCGGCTCAGATGCCTCCTGCGCGGCAGGCCCGTTGCTCTCCGGCGCTTCGGGCCCGCCTTCGGGATGGACGCGCTCGCTTTCGCCCTGTCCTACGCCTCCAATGTTTCCTCCCGTGCCTCCCGAATCGGTTTCGGGAGGATTGACCACCGAAGGCGGCGGCGTGAGGTCGTTCTCGTCGTCGGAGGGACGCGAGCCTTCGGGATAGGTGATGAGCGCGGGCTCGAAGGCCGTCTCCACGGTTTCGCCGTCCTGGAGCACGACGGCCGTGGCGCGAAGGTAGAAGTCGCGGTAGTCGACGGTTTCGGAGCGGCGGAAGACTGCGCAATGCCGAATGGACGGATTGGCGAAGTCGTCGTCGTACACGGCCCTGATGCCATCCCCTTCAGGCGTTTCGTACATCAGGTGGTCTTCGTTCCACGTGTAGGCGGCCCAGCGCTCCCAGGAGTCCGCAGGGTCGTCGGCATAGCGGCGGTCCAAGTACAGAACCTGCAGGTCGGGGTGCTGCACCTGCCCCCATCCGGGATCGATGGGGAGCGCCGGCAGAAACAAGATGGTCGTCATGCCCCTTCCCGGTATGATCCTGACGATCTGGCCGTACGGCTGCTCGACGGTCGGGGATGCGCTGCCGTTTCCCAAGCTCCCGCCGCCGAGAACCCCGCCGCTTCCTCCTGGCGAGCGATCCGAGAGCGCGACGCCCTCGTGCGCCCAGGCTTGATTCGCGCTCGGGCAGGCGCATCCTATGGCAAGCGCCGCGCATGCGGCAAGGGCGCAACGGCTGAGCGCCCTTGCCTTCGATTCGTTTCTGGTATGATGCGACACGAGGATCCTATCGTTTCGGGGAGGGGCACTATGTCGGTTCGCGCTATCGCCCGTGCGCTCGTCCCTGCCGCGGTCGTGTTTCTTGCGGTCGGCTGCCTGCTTTCGTTCACGTACTTCCATGATAACAAATACGCTGCGCCTCCGCCGTACGGGGACGACGGTTCGATCGCGCTTTCCGACGACGACGTGGCCCGGCCCGTCCCGCTCGTGGACGGCTGGCTTGTTTCCGTGGACGGGTCCGCCCCGATCGAGACGTTCATCGGGCAGTACTCGAACTTCTCGTACCTGCCGAACGGTACGTCAGCGTTCGGCAGCGCGACGTACCGTTTGGACGTGCGCTACGAAGGATCGCGCGCCGAGCGCGCGCTCGTCATCCTGCTGCCCGAAGTGTTCACCGACTACACGCTGTACGCGAACGGGATTTCGGTGGCGTCGGACAAGATGGGCCCGGAAGCGGCTTTGATCGTGGGCGAGCATACCGAGCTTGTGCTGGAGGTTCGCAACCAATCCCATTACTACAGCGGCCTTGTGTACCCGCCCCTTATCGGTTCGGCGCAGGCTATCGCACAGGTTGAGTTGGCGAACTCCCTGCTGTCGGGCGTACTCGTGCTGCTTCCGCTCGTTTCGGCGCTGTTCGCGTTCGCCGTGTACGGGCGCCGCGGGGAAGATCCGGTCGTACGGGATTTCGGCCTGCTGTGCTTGGCTTTGTCCGTTGCGGGTTGGCGGGGGATCGCGTGGCGCCTGGGCTTGGGGGACCCGTGGGTCTACGCTCTGGAAGATGCGGCATGGACGGCGGTGTTCGTGTGCGCGGCGTCGGTGGCGATGCGCTCGACCGGCGTGCTCGATCGGTCGCGGGCACGCGCTGCCCGGTGGATTATGCTCGTTTTTCCGCTGGTCACGCTCGTATGGGTGGCCGCGGTCATTCCGCTTTGGCCGGCTACCATCGAAGCGTACGGCGTGTACCAAACCTTGCTCAGGCTGGGATGCTGGGTCATGCTGACGGCCTGCGCGGCGATCGGCTTGGGGTCGCGCAGCCCCGAGGCGCGCTACATCTTGTGCGCGTGCGCGGCTTTGGGAGCCTCTTTGGGCGCGAACCTGCTAGACGACAACGCGTACGAGCCACTGTACGGCCTTTGGCAGCAGGAGTACGCGGCCTTGGCCATGGTCGCCGTGTTCGCCTGCATGCTGGTCGTTCGCGTAAGGAGGATGAGCGCCGCGCAGGAGCAGGTGCGGGAGCTGTCCGTGCAGGTTCGTGCCGCGAAGGACAGTTTGCTGCACATGCGCCGTGCCGAAGAAGCCACCCGGATGGCGCGCCACGATCTGCGCCATCACGTGGAAGCGTTGCGGGGCCTGCTTGAAGAGGGCGCTTTCGATCGATGCCGATCCTATCTGGACGAGCTTGCTTGCGGCCATGATGCCACGGCTCCGGTTCGCTATTCGGGCAACCTGGTGGTGAACGCGGCTCTGACGGGGTATTTGGCGCCTGCTCAGGAGCGGGGCGTTGAAGTGCGGTGCGACGTGCGCGTTCCCGAGGAGCTGCCGTTGCGCGACACCGAGCTTGCGGTGCTGCTGTCCAACATGCTGTCGAACGCGTCGGAGGCGTGCGATCGTGCGCGCCTTGCGGGGCATCGGCGTCCGTACGTGGACTTCGCGATGCGCGTCGAAGGCGATCGGCTGGTTGCACGGTGCGAGAACGTCATGCCCGCCGATGCATCGTTCGATGCTACAAGCAAGTCCGACGGGGGCGATCACGGGTGGGGCCTGCCCGCCATGCGCCAGATCGTCGAGGCGCACGACGGCGCGCTGGTGATCGATTCGGGCGAGGACGCAATCGTCGTGCGCCTCGTGCTGAAGCTTGGGAACGGGGCGGCGGCGCGGAGTTGACGAGGCGCTTCAGCTTCGCGCCGCTGCCTCCCGAGTGTTCTATCGCGGCGGATTCGTCGCCGATAGCCGCATGTCAATAGTGGTGTGCCGTTAAATTGCGAGTAAACTGTTCAGAGTAAGAACCAGAAGGTCACGTCTTTGCGAGGAAGGCAGGAAGGCGAGTTGAGGATAGCGATTTGCGATGACGAGGGCGTCCACCGCACCGAGTTGCGCGCGGTTCTCGATCGCGTTTTGCAGGCGCGCGGCATCCATGCCAGCTGCGAAGAGTACGCTGCGGGCCAGAAGCTGATCGCGGATTCCGCGGAAGAGCCTTTCGACCTCGTGTTCTTGGACGTGTACCTGGAGCGGGAGAGCGGCCTGTCCGTTGCGCGCGCCTTGCGCAGCGTCGACGCGAACGTGCATATCGTGTTTTTGACCGTATCGCGCGAGCACGCCGTGGACAGCTACGAGGTGCGCGCAACCGATTACCTGATCAAGCCCGCAAGCGAACAGGGGATCGAGCGCGTGTTCGACCGAGTGCTGCCGCCTTCCGTTCCCCGCTTGGCGTTTCGCGTGGGAACCGGGCGTCGCTACATTCCCTACGGCGACATCCTGTATTTGGAAAGCCGCGACCATGCGGTCTTGCTGCACACCGTGGACGGCGCTTGCTATCGTGGTTTCGCCAAGCTCGGCGACGTGCAGGATCAGCTTGATGACGACCGCTTCCTGCGCTGCCATCGCAGTTGCCTGGTCAATATGGACTACATCGCCGACGTGCGGGACGACTTCGTGTTGAACGACGGCACCTGCGTTCCCGTACGCGTGAAGGAGCGACGCAAGATGCACGAGGCGTACCACCGGTACTTCGTGGATGCGACCTGCGGAGAAGGGGGTCGCGTCCTCTGTTGCCGAAGCGACCGATTTCGCGGTTGATGCGCCCTGTTTCGCGGAAGGCGGGCGTTGCGGCGCCGCTCGCCTATACTGTACTCTCCACTGCGCCTTGCACGAAGCGGCAGTATGCGGTCAGAGCGCTTCGCGCGCTCGGAAGGGATGGTCCCATGAAGCTTGATTGCGATTGCAGCGCGGCCGCCGGAAGCGGGCTTTCCCGCGGCAAGGCCCTGCGCGACGCCGTTCCGCGCGCATCCCATGCCGCCTGGTCCGTGCAAGCGGGTCGCTCCCAGGTCATCGACCTTTTGAGGGAGCAGGAGGCGGATCGCTTGCGCTACCTGCTGCCCGAGCGCCATCTGCGCATGAGCGTGTCCCCGTTCGCCTTCTTCCGCGGCAACGCGGCGGGCATGGCGGCCGACCTTGCGCGCACTCCTTCCACCGGCTTGGCGGTGCAGGCGTGCGGCGATGCGCATATAGCGAACTTCGGCGGTTTCGCGGCACCTGATCGGCGCCTTGTGTTCGACGTCAACGATTTCGACGAAACCGCACCTGCGCCGTGGGAGTGGGATGTCAAGCGCCTGGCTGCAAGCATCGAGATATGCGGGCGCAACCGCGGCTTCAAGCCCAGTTGGCGTCGCGCTGCGGTGCGCTCTGCGACGGCGGCCTACCGCGAGGCCATGGCCTCGTTCGCGCGCAAAGGGGCCCTTGACGTGCACAGCGCGCGCCTCGATGTGGAAGAGGTGCTGTCGCATGCCTTGCAGGGCGCTTCCGCAAAGGAGGAGCGCCGCGTGCGCAAGCAGCTCGAACGCGCCTTCTCGAAGACGAGCGCCCGTGCGTTCGGCCGGTTCGTGCAGGTGGGCGAAGCAGGAGCGACCATCGCGTTCGATCCCCCCAACGTGGTTCCGCTCGATCGGTTCTCGTCCGTTGCCGAGGCCGATCGCGTGGCCGCCTCGCTCATCGAGCTTCTGGAGGGGTACCGTGAAAGCCTTGCGCCCGAGCGATGCTGCCTGTTCGATCAGTACGAATATCTTGACGCCGCCCAGAAGGTGGTGGGCGTGGGAAGCGTGGGCACGCGAGCGTGGATTATCGCGCTTGTGGGTCGAGACGTGCGCGATCCGCTTGTGCTGCAGGTGAAAGAAGCGCAGGCTTCGGTGCTCGAGCGTTATTGCGGACCCAGCGGATGGGCGTCCCACGGCCAGCGCGTGGTGCAGGGGCAGCGGCTCATGCAGGCTGCGGGGGACGTGCTGCTCGGATGGACGAGCGCGCCGGACGAGACGGGCCGCCAGCGCGATTACTACGTACGGCAGCTTTGGGATTGGAAGACGTCGACCGATCTTGAAACGGCGCCCGCCGCCGAGATCGAGGCCACGGGCCGTTTGTGCGGCTGGACGCTCGCGCGCGCTCATGCGCGCACGGGCGATCGGTGCGCCATCGCAGGCTACCTGGGAGCATCGGGTTCGTTCGACCGGGCCGTAGCCGATTTCGCGCGCGCCTACGCCGACCAGAACGAAGCTGATTACCGCGTGTTCGTCGATGCGCTGGCCCACGGCGGCCTTGACGCCGGTCCGGAACCGCTGTCGTAGCAGGGCGCAAGGAGAGGAGGCCTTATGGACGTCGAATCGGTGCTCGAGCAGATGACGCTCGAAGAGAAGTGCGCATGCCTGACCGGCGAGGGCTACTGGGTCCTCGGCGGCTGTCCTCGGCTGGGCGTTGCCCCTATCGAGGTGTCCGACGGCCCGCACGGCTTGCGTCACCAGTCGGGCGCGGCCGACAACCTGGGGCTTTCCCAAAGCAATCCCGCCGTGTGCTTTCCCACGGCCAGCGCCTCGGCGTGCTCGTTCGACGTCGACCTGTTGCGGCGCATGGGGGAGGCCATAGGCGACGAGGCGCGCGAACAGGGCGTGGCCGTGGTGCTGGGCCCCGGCGTGAACATGAAGCGCAGCCCGTTGTGCGGTCGCAACTTCGAGTATTTCAGCGAGGACCCCTTTCTGGCCGGCACGCTGGGCGCGGCTTACATCCAAGGCGTGCAGAGCCGCGGCGTGGGCACGTCGCTCAAGCACTTCGCGTGCAACAATCAGGAAACGCACCGTCTCATCTCCGATTCGGTGGTGGACGAGCGGGCGTTGCACGAGCTGTACCTGGAGCCGTTCCGGCTGGCTGTGGAACAGGGCAAGCCCTGGACCATTATGACCGCGTACAACCTGATCAACGGCACGTATTGCTCCGAGAACCCTTGGCTTATGGAAGAGGTTGGCCGCAAGGCGTGGGGCTTCGACGGCGCTTACGTGTGCGACTGGGGCGCCGAAAGCTCGAACGCCGACAGCCTGCCGGCGGGATTGGACCTGGTCATGCCCGGGGTTCGCCCCGATTATCGCCTTGACGTGGCCGACGCCGTGCGCGCGGGCCGCATATCCCGCGAGCGCTTGGACGACGCCGTGCGCCGCGTGCTTCAGCTGCACGACAAGCACGAGCGTGCGCGCGACATCGTCCGGATCCGCGATCTTGACGCGCGCCTCGAGGTCGCGCGCGAGGTTGCCGAGCAGTCGGCGGTGCTCTTGAAGAACGAGGGCGCCCTGCCGCTTGAGCCGGGCGCGCGCATCGCGGTGATCGGCGCGTTCGCAAAGCACCCGCGCTACCAGGGGGCGGGGTCGTCCAAGATCAACCCCGTTTCGCTCGACTGCGCGTTCGACGAGCTGGTCGCCGCCCAAGCCGCATGCTCGTACGCTGAAGGCTACGATCGCGAAACGGGCGCGGCAACCGAGGCGCAGCTTGAGGAGGCCGCCGCGGTCGCGCGGCGCTGCGATGCGGCCGTGGTGTTCGTCGGGCTGCCGGACGCATCGGAGTCGGAAGGAGCCGACCGCTCCCACATGGGTCTGCCCGAAGGCCATGACAGCCTGGTCGAGCGCGTGTGCGCGGCCAACCCGAACACCGTGGTGGTTCTGCAGGGCGGGTCGCCCGTAGAGCTTCCTTGGCGCGACCGTCCGAACGCCATCCTGCTGAGCTACTTGGCGGGCTGCTGCGGCGGGAAGGCGACCGCCGACGTGCTGCTCGGTCGCGCGAACCCTTCGGGCAAGCTTGCGGAAACCTGGCCCGTGCGCCTGGTCGACACGCCGTGCGCGGACTTCTTCCCGGCTACCGGAAGGCAGGCGCATTATCGGGAGAGCGTGTTCTCCGGCTACCGGTACTACGATGCCGCCGGCGTGGAGGTGGCCTACCCGTTCGGGCACGGGCTGTCCTACACCCGCTTCTCGTACGAGAACCTGCATATCGAGGCGGTCGACGATGGGTTCGCCGTGTCTTGCACGGTTCGAAACGTAGGGGATCGGTTCGGCAGGGAGGCCGTGCAACTGTACGTGGCGCCGCTCGACAACGCGGGAATCCGCCCTGTTCAGCAACTCAAGGCGTTCGCGAAGGTGGCGCTTGAGCCGGGCGAGGAGCGCCGTGTCGAACTGGCGCTTCCTCGACGGGCGTTCGCGCATTACGATCCTGAAACGTCCTCTTGGGAGGTGTTCGAGGGCGCTTACGATGTGCGGGTGTCCGCTTCCAGCCAAGACGTGCGGCTGCGCGTCGCCCTCGACGTGGCGGGCGTTCCCCGCGCGGGGCAAGCGGTGCCGCAGGCGTATCGCGCGGTGCATGCCTCGGGATTTGCCGACGAGGCGTTCAGGGCGCTGTACGCCAAGCCGTATCCCAAGGTCATCGTTGCCATGCGCCCCTACACGCCCAATGCGACGGTAGGGGATCTCAAGGCGTCGCTCGTGGGATGCGCCGTGCATTGGATTCTGCGCCACGAGCTGAAGCTGCTCGCGCGCAGCGACCCTGCGGCGCGCGCGGCGGCCGAGCGCATGGTCAGGGACACGCCGCTTCGCACGCTTGCCATGTCGGGCGTCGACATGGGGCTGGTGGACGGCGCGGTTGATATACTGAACTATCGGTTCTTCAGAGGGTTCAAGCGTCTTCGTCGCGTGCTTGCCGGCGCCTCGGCTTCCGAGGACCCTGCAACGCAAGCGTGAAGCGGCTGCACAGTAGAAAGAAGGCTGCGTGCCCGACCGTCGAAGACGGCGGCGCCGCTCGATCGAAAGGAATGGGAATGCAAGAGGGGAACAACAAGGAAGACGGGCGCATGCCCTGGCTTTTGAAGCTGTTCGGCGTGCTGTGCATACTGGGCGGCCTGACGTCGCTGGGCGATCTGATCCCGGTGGTCCTGGCGTTCGTCCAGGGCATCGGCGGCGAAGGCTACCGCATGGCGTCGGTGATCATCTTCTCCGCCCTCATGGTGGTGCTCGTGGTCACCGCCGTGCTCTTCGTGTTCTTGGGCTACCGCCTGATCCGCAACCGGCGCGAGCATGCGGCGGCCGCGGCCAACACGCTGGTCGCTTTGACAGTGCTGTCCATCATCGGCACCATGATGCTGTTCGGCCTTTCCGCCCATCACATCGGGTACCTGATCCAGCTGGTCATCCTCATTGCGGTGACCGCGTACCTCGACCCGCAACTGGTGGAGGAGCGTCGGCTGCAGCACAAGCTCAAGAAGATGGACAAGGAGCAGCGCGCCCAGGAGCGCAAGGTCGCGCGACAGCGCAAGCCCAAAAAAGGATTCATCACGCTGAACTTCTTCAACCTGTTCTGGATCTTCGTGGTGTGCTGCATCCTGGGTCTTGTCATCGAGACGATCTACCATTTCATTCTGTTCCACGAGTACCAGGACCGCGCCGGCATGCTGTTCGGGCCGTTCTCGCCCATCTACGGCTTCGGCGCGCTGCTCATGACCATCGCGCTCAACCGCTTCCATGACAAGCCTATCTGGGTGGTCTTTTTGGTGAGCGCCGTCATCGGCGGTGCGTTCGAGTTCTTCACCAGCTGGATCATGGAGTTCGCCTTCGGCATCCGCGCATGGGATTACACGGGATCGTTCCTGTCCATCGACGGGCGCACGAACTTCGTGTTCATGGTGATGTGGGGCGTGCTGGGCATGGCGTGGATCAAGCTCTTGCTGCCGCAGCTGCTCAAGCTGATCAACATGATCCCGTGGAACTGGCGCTACGGCGTGACGGCCGTGTGCGCGGCGCTCATGCTGGTGGACGGCATCATGAGCATCCAGTCCATCGACTGCTGGTACCAGCGCATGGCGGGGAAGGCCCCCGAGACGCCCATCGAGCAGTTCTACGCCAAGCACTTCGACAACGAGTACATGCAGAACCGATTCCAGACCATGGACATGAACGTGGAGGATTCCGCTCGCGCGGACGTGTAGCCAGGCTTCGAGCCCCGGCGGAATCGCTGCCGGGGTTCGTCCGTTCGAGTTGCAGGAGGACGGGTGCGCCGTGCCTGCGCCCAAACGGCCGGTCCCTCGGCGATTTTGCCGGCAGGGGTCCGGATTCGGCTGCGCGGGCCCCTTCGCGCGGCCCTCGCGCAAAATGTGGGGAACTTGCGGGCAGCTTCTTGGCAAGACTAGGCAAAACGCGGGCCGTATGGTATAAATATTCGCGCATTGCAGAACAGCAAGCGCGCGACGGCGCGCACCATACTTTCGCAGACGAGAAAGTGGGTTTCACCCGCTTTCTTTGTATGTTAGGGCACAGAAAGGAGAAGGCGTGCTCAGCAAAAAGGAACAACAGCTGCTTGACGCGCTGGAACCCCGTGCGGCTCAGGAGGGCGTGGAGGTCGTGACCGTGGAGGTCGTCGGCGCCAAGAAGGCCCCGACCATTCGCGTGTTCATAGACACGCCCGAGGGCGTGAGCTTTGACGAGCTGTCCTCCGCGCAGGCGTGGATCAACGACATCATGGACGAGCTGGACCCGTTTCCCGGAGCGTACACGCTCGAGGTGTCCTCGCCCGGCATCGACCGCCCGCTGCGCACGATCGAGCACTTCGCGCGTTATGCGGGGCAGACGGCCGTGGTCAAGGCGCAGCCGCTCGACGGCCGCGGCACGTGGACGGGCGCCATCCAGGGGGCTGGCGAGGGCGTCGTGACGCTCGACGTGGACGGCTCCTCCGTGCAGATCCCGCTCGACACCATCAAGCGCGCCCATCTCAAGGGCATGATCGATTTCAGCTCGAAGGCTTGAGCTTAAGAGGAAAGGAAGCGAAGACGTGGCAAGTTCAGAATTGATCGAGGCTTTGCAGGCGCTGGCCCACGAACGCAAGATCGACGAGTTCTATCTCATCGAGCGCCTGGAGGTGTCTCTGGCGAAGAGCTACGAGCGCATTCTTGACCTCGAGTGGGATGCTCGCGTGACCATCGATCGCCAGACGGGGCACATCTACGTGTACGAGCTGGTTCCGGTGGGAGAGCCCGACGAGGAAACCGGCGAGTACCTTGAGTTCGAGGAGCGCGACGTCACGCCGGCCGACGTGAGCCGCATCGCCGCGCAGAACGCCAAGGGCGTCATCGCCTCCATCGTGCGCGAAGCGGGCCGTCAGTCCATCTACGAGGAGTTCTCCAGCCGCGTGGGCGACCTGGTCACGGGCACGGTGCTGCAGGGCACGCCCGAGTTCACTATCATCAAGATTCGCGACGGCGTGGAGGCGGAGCTTCCGCACTACGACGTCAAGCGCAGCCCCAACGAGCGCAACGAGCGCCCGGCGGGCGAGCACTACCGTCACAACCAGCGCCTCAAGGTGCTTATCATCGAAGTGCGCGACCCGAATTCCGATGCGCCGAAGATGCGCGGCGAGCAGGCCCGTCCGGCTATCGTCGTGTCCCGCACGCATCCCGATCTGATCCGTCGCCTGTTCGAGATCGAGGTCCCCGAGATCTACGACGGCATGGTGGAGATCAAGTCGATCGCACGCGAGCCGGGCGCCCGCTCCAAGATCGCCGTGGCTTCGCGCGAGGCGAACCTCGACCCGGTGGGCGCGTGCGTCGGCCCCAAGGGCAGCCGCGTGCGCATGGTGGTCGAAGAGCTGCGCAACGAGCGCGTCGACGTCATTCAGTGGGCAGAGGATCCGGCCGTGTACGTGGCCAACGCTTTGTCGCCCGCCAAGGTGACGCGCGTCATCATCGACGAGGACAACCACTACGCCACGGTGGTCGTGCCCGACGACCAGCTGTCGCTGGCTATCGGCAAAGAGGGCCAGAACGCCCGCCTTGCCGCGCGCTTGACGGGTTGGCACATCGACATCAAGAGCGCAAGCTTTACAAGCGAGCAGCTTCCCTCCGAGGGCAATATGCTGATCGACGAGGAAGACGTGGACGACGAGGCGGGCTTGTGCTCGTACGTGGGCGAGGACGGCGTTCGCTGCCGCAACCACGCTCGTCCGGGCAGCCGCTACTGCGGCGTCCACGCGGACCTCGACGAGGCTTAAGAGTTACCAGGTAGGCGGCCTTGCGAATGAACACGACGACGACTAAGGGGCAGCGCAGCTGCATCGCATGCGGAACGCCGGCGGCGAAAGCCGGTCTTCTGCGCATCGTGCGCGATCCTTCGGGCACCGTGTCGTTCGACGGGACCGGCCGTGCGCCGGGCAGGGGGGCGTACGTTTGCTCCGCAGAATGCTTCGCCGCCGCATGCAAGAAGAAAAAGCTCGACCGGGCGCTCAAGACGACGCTCGGCGGCGATGAGTACGAACGGATCGCTGCCGACGTCGCAACGGCCTCGCGCGAAGCGAATTAAGAAGTAGAGGAGTGGTATATGGCCAGCATGCGCGTACATGAGTTGGCGAAGGAATTCGATATGTCGAGCAAAGAGCTGCTCGACAAGCTGCAACAGATGAAGATCCCTGCGAAGAGCCATGCGAGCATGCTCGCCGACGCCTACGTTGAGAAGATCCGCAAGAACCTCGAGCCCGAGATCAAGCAGCGCGCGGGCCAGCTCGAGGACGAAGAGGCCAGGAAGCTGGCGGAAGAGCGCGCCGAGGCCGAGCGCAAGCGCGCCGAGGAAGAGCGCGCCCGCCGCGAAGCCGTGGAGCAGGAGCGCGCCGCCCGCGAGGCCGAGCGCGCCCGTCGCGCCGAAGAGGGCCCGTCCGACGAGGGCGGCTCCCACGACGAGGGCGACCATCCGCGCAAAGCTCCGGCGTCGTCGCCGTTCGAGAGCCTGGCCAGCCAGATCGAGAGCGAGAAGGAGCGCGTAGCCCGCGAGGCTGCGGAAGCCCGCGCTCGCGCCCGTCAGGCCAAGATGGCCGCCGAGGTTGCCAAGAAGCAGGCCGTCGAGGAAGCGCTGCGCCAGCGCAGCGGCAAGGGCGGCAAGTCCGCTCCGGCGCCCAAGAAGCCCGCTCCGGTGCTGGGCGCCAAGAAGGCGTCCGGCTTCGACTCGCTGCTTTCGCAGATCGAGGCCGAGAAGCAGCGCATCGAGGCGCAGAAGCAGGAAGCGTCCTCCGCGCGCAAGTCGGGCAAGCCCGACCGTGCTCCCAAGAAGCACGGCCGCAAGGGCGGCCACGTGGAGCAGATCGTTCCCGAGCTGGAGGCGCAGCAGACCCAGCCCGAGGACCGCTATGCCCAGATGGCCGTGCAGGCCGAGAAGCTGCAGCGCGACAAGGTACTGGCCGAGGCCCGCGCCGCCGTTGCCGCCGCCACCACGTCGAGCGAGGGCGAAGGCCGCCGCAAGAAGCGCAAGCAGAAGCGCGAGGCCGAGACGCGCGAACGCTTGGAGCTGGAGGCCATCGAGAAGGGCCTCGACCCCGAGCTGGTGCTCGACGACTCCGTGGTGGAGATCCCGCAGGGCTCGACCGTCGGCAAGTTCGCCGAGCTGCTGGGCGTGCAGCCTAACGACATCATCAAGCGCCTGTTCATGCTGGGCCAGGTGCTCACGCTGACGCAGTCCATGAGCGACGACCTGGTGGAGCTTATCGCCGACGACATGGGCCGCAAGGTGCGCGTCGTGTCTCCCGAAGAGGAGTACGCGGTGGTGTACCACGACAAGGACGAGGACCTCAAGTCGCGTCCGCCCGTGGTCACCGTCATGGGCCACGTCGACCACGGCAAGACGTCGCTTCTGGACGCCATCCGCGACACCGGCGTGGTGGCCAGCGAGGCCGGCGGCATCACGCAGCACATCGGTGCGTCCGTCGTCGAGATCGACGGCCGTCAGATCACGTTCATCGACACGCCGGGCCACGAGGCGTTCACGGCCATGCGCGCTCGCGGCGCCCAGGTCACCGACGTTATCGTCCTGGTGGTTGCCGCTGACGACGGCGTCATGCCGCAGACCATCGAGGCCATCAACCACGCCAAGGCCGCCGAGGTCCCCGTCGTGGTGGCCGTGAACAAGATCGACAAGCCGGGCGCCAACCCCGATCGCGTGCGCCAGGAGCTTACCGAATACGGCATCATCCCCGAGGAGTGGGGCGGTTCCAACATGTTCGTGGAGGTGTCGGCCAAGAAGCGCCTGCACATCGACGACGTGCTTGAAACCATCCTGCTGCAGGCCGATGTGCTCGAACTCAAGGCGAACCCCAACGCCGAGGCTTCCGGCTTCGTCATCGAGGCGAACCTCGACAAGGGTCGCGGCCCCGTGGCCACCGTCCTCGTCCAGCGCGGCACGCTCCATCCGGGCGACGTCGTGGTGGCCGGCACGTCGCACGGCCGCGTCCGTGCGCTGGTCGACCCGCGCGGCAAGCACGTCGACGAGGCGCTTCCGGCGGATCCGGTGGAGATTCTGGGTCTGAACAGCGTTCCCACCGCCGGCGACGAGTTCCGCGTGTTCGCCGACGAGCGCGATGCGCGCAAGCTGGCTGAGGAGCGCGCGCTGCGCGCCCGCCTGGCCGAGCAGGACGCCAAGTCCCACATGAGCCTGGACGATCTGTTCAGCCGCATCGAGGAGGGCAAGCAAACCGACCTGAACCTCATCGTGAAGGCCGACGTGCAGGGCTCCATCGAGGCGCTGCGCGACGCGTTCGAGAAGATGGACCAGTCCGAGGTGCGCATCAACATCGTGCACTCGGCCGTAGGCGGCATCACCGAGACCGACGTTACGCTGGCCTCGGCCTCCGACGCCATCATCATCGGCTTCAACGTGCGCCCGACCGGCAAGTCCAAGCAGCAGGCCGAGAAGGAGAAGGTGGACATCCGCCTGTATCGCATCATCTACCAGGCTATCGAGGAGATCAATGCGGCGCGCGTGGGCCTGCTGTCCCCGGACATCGTGGAAGAGGACACTGGCATCGCCGAGGTGCGCGACACGTTCAAGGTGCCGAAGGTGGGCACGATCGCCGGCTGCTACATCATCGAGGGCGAGATCAACCGCGACGACAAGGTGCGCATCGTCCGCGACGGCACGGTGATCTTCGAGGGCGTCATGGCTTCGCTGCGTCGCTTCAAGGACGACGTGAAGTCCGTGAAGCAGGGCTACGAGTGCGGCATCGGCATCGAGAAGTTCCAGGACCTCAAGGTGGGCGACCACATCGAAGGCTACCAGATCAAGGAAGTCGAGCGGACCGAGTAACCGTTCTCCGTCACTGCAATAATCTGCGCGCTCGTCAAACGTTCCACGCTACACTGGGCTTGACGAGCGCGTTTTGCGCATAACCCCTCTTCGGAAGGAGATGGCATCATGAAACAGAGTTCTTCCAACCGCAAGGTGAACGAGCAGGCCCGCGAGGTCATCGCGAGCATCCTTTTGTTCGAGATATCCGATCCCCGCCTTGAGCTCGTGACCATCACGGGCTGCGAGGTCAGCTACGACCGCAGCGTGTGCAACGTGTTCTACACCACCGAGCCCGAGCGCTACGAGGACGTGGCGGCGGCGTTTTCCAAGGCGTCGGGCCGCATCCGCTCGCTCATGGCTCGCAAACTGTCGTGGCGCATCGCTCCCGAGCTGCGCTTCTTGCTGGATCGCAGCGTCGACCAGGCCGAGCGCATTGCTACGGCGCTCGAGCGCGATGCCGCGCGCAACAAGGTGGACGAGCCGACCGATGCGGACGTGCCCGCCGACGCCGACCCCCTTGCAGACGAGCGCGCTGGCGCGCAGGTGGCGGAATCGGCCGACGAATAGCAGGGAGACCGTATGTCCGTTACCCCCCAAACGAATACCGATCTTGCGGCGCTTGCCGCGGCGTTCAAGCAGCGCGATGACTTCGTGCTGTGCGGGCACGTGAGCCCCGACGGGGATTGCATCGGGTCGCAGCTTGCGCTCGCTGCCGCATTGCGGCAGCTTGGCAAGCGCGTGACGTGCGTGCTTGCCAAAAACGAGCCGATCGACGAGCGCTTGCGGTTCCTGCCTGGTGCCGACGATCTTGTTCCGGCCGAGCTGTACGAAGGGCCTGCGCGCACGTTCGTGGCCGTGGACGTGCCCACGCGCGAGCGCATCGCCGAGGCTGCGGCCGCGCTGCGCGACCAATGCGACCTTGCGGTCACCATCGATCACCATGCGGTGGATACCACGATGACCGACCTGGTGTACGTGGATCCGGACGCGGCGTCTACCACCGTGCTCGTGTGGGACGTGGCGGGGCTGCTCGGCGTCGACCGTTCGGGAGACGTCGCCCTGTGCTGCTACACGGGGCTGGTCACGGACACGGGGCGCTTCCAGTATCAGAACACCGACGCGGCCGCCATGCGCGCCGCGGCTCAGATGGTCGAAGCGGGCGCCGACCCGGCGTTCGTTTCGCGGGCCATCTTCCAGAATCGCTCGCTCCCCTCGGTGCGCCTTGAAGGCGTCGCCGTGGGCCGCATGCGGTTTGGAGCCGGCGGCGCGTACGCCATGAGCTGGCTGTCCCTTGACGATTTCGAGTCGGCAGGCGCGGTGAAGGCCGACGCCGAGCCCATCATCGACGCGCTGCGCGCAGTGTCGGGCGTGCGCGTTGCCTGCATGCTGCGCGAGCAGGGAGACGTCGTGCGCGGAAGCCTGCGCGCGAAGGACGACACCGACGTTGCGACGCTCGCTCGCACGTTCGGCGGGGGAGGGCATCGGGCTGCTGCGGGATTCACGCTCGAATGCTCCTTGGACGAAGCGGTGGCCTTGGTGGACGCCGCATTGGAGAAGACGGTTGGGGCCAAGGCTGGCGAAGGGGCGTGCACGGGGTGAAGCGGGGAACATCGGGGCTTTCGCTGGTCGTCGGGGTCAACAAGCCCGGCGGCATGAGTTCGCATGACGTGGTGAATCGATGCCGGACCATATTCGGGGAGCGTCGCGTGGGGCATACGGGCACGCTCGACCCCATGGCAACCGGGGTGCTTCCCATCTGTATCGGCCCCGCCACCAGGCTCGGGTCGTATTTGACCGCGCACGACAAGCACTACCGTGTGACCATCGCGTTCGGCGTGGGGACCGATACCGACGATGCCGAGGGCCGCGTGACGCGGACGGGCGACGTTCCGGCTTGCGTGACCGACCCCGTCTTCGCCGCTTCGTTCGTGGCGGGACTGGTGGGGGCTAGCAAGCAGTTGCCGCCGGCGTATTCCGCCATCAAGGTGAACGGGAAGAAATCTTACGAAGCTGCGCGTGCGGGCAATATCATCGACCTGGCTCCGCGCGACATCGAGGTGTACGAGGCGCGCTTGCTCGAGGTGCGCGAGGGCCGCGGCGACGAGCTTCCCACCTGGGACGTGGCGTTCCACGTGTCGAAGGGCACCTATATTCGCGCATTGGCGCGCGACGTGGGGGTGGCGCTCGGCTGCCCGGCTCACGTCGCCGCGTTGGAGCGGACGCGCCTGGGGACGCTCGACTTGGAAGAGTGCGTCAGCTTGGACGTGCTCGCGGAGCTCAAGGACCGCGCCGCGCTCGATCCCATTCGGCTTTTGGGCGGGCGCTTCCTGTTCGCGCAGGATGCGGCTGTCCCGAAGGTGGCGAACGGCTCTCCATTGCCTGCTTCGGCGCATCCCCTGTACGAGCGGCGTCGCTCGACGGCCGATCTTGAGCTGTGCGCATGCACCTCGGGCGTGCGCGAAAGCTGCACGGGTCCGAAGGACGGGGAGACGGTTGCGGTGATTGCCGACAACAAATTGGTTGCGCTGTACGGTTACGATCAGGCGCGCGATGCGTATCAGGCGCGCTGCGTGTTTCAGACGGGGGTGTCTCGTGGCAAAGATCTATAGGGCGGACGAATCTTTCGACCATGCGTTCTTCTCCGGCGCGTCGTGCGCGTTCGGCGTGTTCGACGGCGTGCATCGCGGGCATCGGTTCCTGCTTGACTGCGCGCGCGAGACGGCGCGCGAAAGCGGCGGACGCAGCGTGGCGCTGACGTTCGACATCGATCCTGACGAGGTGTTTCACCCCGATCGGCTCAAGAAGCTCATGACGAACGACGAGCGCTTGGCCATGCTGGCGCAAACCGGCGTGGACGCGGTGGTAGCGCTTCCTTTCACGCGGGAATTCGCGGCGTCTTCGCCCGAGCGCTTTCTCGTGCAGACGTTCGACGGTACGCCGCCGGCGTTTCTGCACGTGGGGTTCGACTTCAAGTTCGGAGCTCGCGCGGCAGGGACCGTTGACGACCTGGATGCGTGGGGCTCTGTCGAGGGCACGCACGTGCGCGCTCATAGCCTGAAGAGCGAAGACGGCGCGCCCATAACGGCCACGCGCATCCGCCTGCTTTTGGCCGACGGCGCCATCGAGGAAGCGAACCGGCTTCTAGGACGCGCGTACTTCATGACGGGAACGGTGATGCCCGGGCGCGGAGAGGGCGCGGACCTGGGATTTCGGACGGCGAACCTGGTGGTGGACGATCAGCTGCGCCCGCTAGGCGACGGCGTGTACGCCGCGTGGGCCGTGGTCGACGGCGCTCGCTACAAGGCTGCGGTCAACGTGGGTGTGGCGGCTACGTTCGCCGATCGCGCGACGGCCACCTGCGAAGTGCATCTGCTCGATTTCTCGGGCGACTTGTACGGAAAGCCCATCAAGGTGGAGTTCCTGCACTGGTTGCGACCCATGCGCAAGTTCGACGACCTCGAAGAGCTCATAGCCACCGTGCAGGGCAACATCCAATGGGTGAGGGATAACCTGTAGGGTTGTGCGAGCAAAACGGGGAATGGCGCAAGGCGGGGGACGGTATCGTCTCCCGCCTTGTTCGTTGTCTCGACCTTAGCCGAACAGGTTGTCGTACTGTATCCAGGCGTAGGCGTCTAGCAGGTTTTCGGCGTCCGCTTCCTCGTCGAGCCAGTGCCAGGTGCCGTCGGCGCTCAGGTAGCCGTTGAGGTTGACGGCGGGTATGGATTCGCTGGTCGACAGCAAAAAGCGCTGGTAGTTCGTGGTGGGAAGACCTGCTGAATCCACCAGCTTGGCACCCAGGTAGTTCAGGCTCGACCGTTGCTCGACCGGTCCTGCGGCGAGGGCGTCGGCTTCGTGCTCGGCAGGGGTTCCTCGCTGTTGCTTGATTGCGCGCGCGGCATCGTTTTCCCAGATGAGGTAGGGTACAGCGTAGCGCGACTGCACGGCATCGAGCCCCAGATCGTCTGCGGACACGCCTTCGTGCGTGGCTTCGAACAGCCAGTCGCTGAAACCGGGTTGATGATCGCCGAAGAAGCAGAGGACCACCGGCCTCTCAAGCGCGTTCAGCTGCTCTGTCAGATACGCCAGATCCTGGTCTGCCTGGCGGATGACGCTTGCGTACTCGTTCAGCTCGGGCGACGTGGTTCCGTCGGGAAGAGGAACGCTCACGCTCATCTCTTCGGAAAGGCCGCCCACGTCGTAGCCCCCGTGGTTTTGCATGGTCACGTCGAAGATGAACTGGGGCTGCTCGTTTTCCGCCAACAGGTTCAGCACGTAGTCGTAGGTGGCGCGATCGGTGACCAGGCCGCGCAACGTGTCCGCGCCGTCGAAGGAGGCTATGTCGCTGAATCGGTCGAATCCCAGCTGCGCGTAGATTCGGTCGCGCCTCCAGTTCGTGCCCTCGGCCGGATGCAGCGCGTGCGTAGCGTAGCCCATCGATGAGAAGTACGACACCAGGCTTTCGGCTTTGTCCAGGTCGTAAAGCACGTACGGATACACGCCTCCGCCCAGGTGCGCCATGCTCGACCCGGTCAGAAACTCGAACTCGCTGTTGCAGGTGCCGCCTCCCATGGCCGAGGCGTAGGCTTCGCCGGCCTCGAGCGCTTCGGCGGCAAGCTCGTGGAACCGGGCGGGGCGGGCCTCGGTGTCGGCAAGGCCGGGGTAGCGCGACAGGTCGGAGAACGTCTCGTTCATGATGGCGATGACCGTGGGCTGTTCGACAAGTTCGCCGGCATGCGCTTCCGGGATGGCCGTGGCGTCTGCGTACGAGTCCAGCATGTCCTCGATGGCCGCGGTCGCGTATCCGTCGGGTTCGGCGGGGCTCAGGTCTTGGACGCGCTTGAGAAAGCAAAGCGCCGATCCTTGCTCGGCGTACGATTCCTTGACGCCCCATACGTCCACCGTGCAATCGAAGGCTTTTTCGATGTCGACGGCGGCTAGCGACCATCCGAAGCCTCCAACTAGAACAAGCGCGCACGTGGCGTTGGTCAAGCCGCGTCGGAACGAGAGCCGCTGCTTCGGCATCAGGAACAGCACGGCGCAGTACCCCAAGAACAGCATGATGCTCGCAAGCAGGCTCGCGTCAAGCTCGAAGGAGTAGCCCGATCCCACCGATGCGGCCGTGGACAGGGCGAACAGGTCGGCAGGCACGACGGGCTGGCCTTTGAACATGATGACGAAGTGGTTTGCCGTTCCGGCCGCCAGACAAGCCAGCAGAAACGCCGCAACAGCCGCGCGGGAGCGCTGCCCGACGAAGTAGCAGATGCCGAAAAGGATCGCCAAGAGGACGAGGTTCAACCCCGCATAATAAGGATCCATGGAAAGCAGGTTCGCGTTGTAGGGCACTTCGAGCAGCAGGAAAGCCGTTGGCACGGCAAGCGCAAGAACGAAGGGACGCGCCTTTTTCGCGGACGGCAGGGATCGGAAGCGATCGACGGCGCCCGCGATCAGGGCGAAAAGCGCACGCACCGCGTCTTGTGCGGCGCGTGCGTGGCGTATACCGGGCATAACGTGCTCCTCGCGTGGTTCAGATGCATGCATCGTCGGTGATGTGAAAAGGCGAAGTATACCGGATATCGCTTCGTTTGCAGCTTGAATCCGCCCTGATTGTCGATGCGCGGCCTGATTCCTGGTGAAACGCTTGCAATTTCATGTATCCAAAAAAACTCGATTACGGGTTCACATTATCTGCAAATCCTCTAGAATAAAGCGGTTGCGACTTTCTCGCTCGAATGCCCGGCGAAAAGGTCGCATATCGTATTGGTCGAAAAAAGGAGGAGACACGTGACTACTGCAGTCGCATGGATGGCTCCCGTGTGCGCCCTCATCGGCATTTGCATGGCAGCCTACCTCGGAACGTGGGTTCTGAAGCAGGACCCGGGTCCGGACAAGATGAATAACATCTCCCTGAAGATCCAGCAGGGCGCTAAGGCGTTTTTGATGAGCGAGTACAAGCTGCTCGTGATCTTCATGGTGATCGTGGCCGTTGTTATGGCGGTATTCCTGTCGCCGATCACGGCGCTTGCGTTCGTCACGGGCGGCGTGATGTCTGCGGCCGCCGGCTACGTTGGCATGCACGTGGCAACGCGCGCGAACACGCGTACCGCTCACGCTGCCGAGGAGTCGGTTGCCAAGGCCCTGAACATCAGCTTCAAGTCCGGCCTCACCATGGGCCTGTGCGTGGCGTCGTTCGCCCTGCTGGGCCTGTCGCTGTGGCTTATCCTGCTGGTGTTCGGCATCGACATCGTCGAGGTTGCTCAGATGCACACCAACATCGGCATGGTCGAAGGCTTCGCCACCGGCGCTTCTGCTGTTGCGCTGTTCGCCCGTGTGGGCGGCGGCATCTACACGAAGGCCGCCGACGTTGGCGCTGACCTCGTGGGCAAGGTGGAAGCGGGCATTCCCGAGGACGATCCCCGCAACCCCGCCACCATCGCCGACAACGTAGGCGACAACGTAGGCGACGTGGCCGGCATGGGCGCCGACCTGTTCGAGTCCTACACGGGCGCCATCCTGGCCCCCACCATCCTGGCCGCCACTTTCGGCGCGCTGGGCGGGTACTTCGCCACGGGCGACCTCGTGTGGGCCCTGGTGACGCCGCTCATCATCGCGGCAACCGGTATCCTCACGTCCATCATCGGCCTGTTCGCCGTGCGCACCAAGGAAGGCGCTGCCCTGCACAAGGCGCTCAACCGCGGCACGTACCTGGCTGCCGGCATCGAGATCGTCGTGATCTTCTGCCTGTTCTCCATCTGGAACTCCCAGTCCGTCGAGGCGCAGCCGCTGTGGCTGTTCGGCTCGGTGCTGTGCGGCCTGGTGGCCGGCCTTGCCATCGGCAAGATCACCGAGTACTTCTGCTCCGACAAGTACAAGCCGGTCCACAAGATCGCCGAGGCTGCCGACACCGGTGCCGCCACGGTCATCATCGAGGGCATCGGCACGGGCATGCTGTCCACCATCGCTCCGATCGTGCTGGTTGCTTTGGCTATCATCGGCGCGTACACGTTCGGCAACCTTGCGTTCCCGCTTGCCTCGGCTGAGGGCGGCATTGCCGTCGGCCTGTTCGGCGTGGGTCTTGCCGCAACTGGCATGCTTTCCAACACCGCTATCACCATTGGCGTCGACGCGTACGGCCCTGTTGCCGACAACGCGGGCGGCATCGCCGAGATGGCCGGACTTCCCGAGGAAGTGCGTGATCGCACCGACGCGCTGGACGCCGTGGGCAACACCACCGCTGCCATCGCGAAGGGCTTCGCCATTGCCTCTGCGGGCCTGTCCGCTATCTCGCTGTTCGTGTCCTACCAGGCCACGATGCACCATGCTATTCCGAACTTCGAGCTGACGCTCACCGATCCTCTGATCGTTGCCGGTATCTTCATCGGCGCCATGATGCCGTTCATGTTCGCGGCCCTCACCATGGGCGCCGTGTCCCGCGCTGCTCATGCCATGGTCGAGGAAGTGCGTCGCCAGTTCCGTGAGATCAAGGGCATCATGGAGTACGAGGCCGAGCCCGAGTACGACAAGTGCGTGGCCATCTCCACCAGCTCCGCGCTGCGCGAGATGATGCTTCCCGGTTGCCTTGCCATTATCGTGCCGGTTGCGATCGGTTGCTTCAACCCGGCTATGCTGGGCGGCTTTTTGGCCGGCGCCGTTGCTACGGGTATGCTCATGGCCATCTTCATGTCCAACGCCGGTGGCGCGTGGGACAACGCGAAGAAGTACATTGAGCAGGGCTATCATGGCGGTAAGGGATCCGATGCTCACAAGGCCGCCGTTGTCGGCGACACCGTGGGCGATCCGTTCAAGGACACCTCTGGTCCGTCCATGAACATCCTCATCAACTTGATGACCATCGTTTCGCTGACGTTCACCCCGCTGTTCGTCGCGATTCAGACGATGATGTAAGCGCTCGTTCGAAAAGCTTGCACGTTTCGGGACCCGGCTTCGCGCCGGGTCCCGTGTTGTTTTAGGAGGCGGTCGCGCGGCGAGGACGGGCGCTGCCCGCGTACCCGGTTCCGTTCCAGTTTCGGAGGCTTGCGACGTGCCCGGCTCCGTCTTGCGCTTCGGGGACTTGCAGTCCTCGCTGACCCCGTCTTCAGTTCGAAGTTTTGTCAAAACGGACGAGTTTTGCTGGTCCTCAAACCAGGATAAAGCAAGCCGGTAAGCTTCTGAACTGGGATAATGAAAATCACGCATCAGCGAACAACCTCGAGAAGGCGGAAAATCGCCGCAAAACTCGATCGTTTTGACAGCGGACCGTGTCAAATACATTCTGCTACTGCACGCGTTCCTGCAAGCTGTCCGTTCCGCCGGTCTGCGTGCTCCGCTTCGGTCCGCACGGTTGTTTCAGCCGGTGCGCTCGCCTCGGCTTGCGCGCCTGCTTCAGCCTGCGGACCTGCTTCAGCTTGCGCGCCTGCTTCAGCTTGCGTACCTGCTTCCAGCCGTGCGTCCACTTTGACCCGCGTGCCTTCCTCTAGCTGCGCGCTCGTCTCGGCCCGCCCGTTCGCCGTTTGCTTTCAGCCGCGATCCCGCTTTCGCCTTTGCCTGCGCGTGCATCGGCGCGGATGCACGCCTGCCGTCTTCTGGGCGTGGTTTTGCGAAAACCTTGCAGGAATCTAGCACGGGTCTAGCGGGAATCTAGCAGGAATCCAGCGCAAGATAACGTGAAGATAACGAAACGATTGTCCGCGAACATGAGGGGCGTTGCCCTTGCTAGTCTTAATATATGACTATATACATCAGCCATATAACAGCGTTGGAATGTTGGCGGTCGGGAAGGTTCGACGCCCGCCTTCGGGTGCCCTGCTCTGGAAAACGCGTTCGGCATCCCGTCGGATCGTCGGAGCTTATCGGCGATGCGGACAAGGCGGCGCGGGCTCGCAGCCGCGATGCCGATACCGCGGCGTTTTTCCAGGGCCGCAAGGCCGTAGATGTCGATCGCGCTCGCGGGGATTCCCTGCTTCTTGAAAGCGGATTGCCGCTCGGGCGCGTTTCTCGCGAATCGCCCGTGCATGTGGTCGTGCCCTGTACGTGCGATCGGATCGACCGCGTCGGCGTGCGCTGCCATGTTCATGCGCGCCCGTTTCCTCCTGGATCATTCGTGCGATTGGACGAAGATCTGTACGCGAGCTCGCCGGAGCTGTGCTTCGTGCAGATGGCTTCCGTCTTGCCTGCGTTGGAGCTTCTTGCCTTGGGATTCGAGTTGTGCGGAACGTACGCGCGCAACTGCGATGGGCGCACGCGGTACGGGAGGCCCATGCTTTTGACCACGGCGTCGGCCCTTGCTCGATACGTCGAATCTGCACGGGGAATTCCTGGCGCGGCTGCGGCTCGAAGAGTCCTCAAGCATTTGGTCGCCTGTTCCGCTTCGCCGCGCGAGACGGCTTTGACGTTGCTGCTTTGCCTTCCGCGAAGAATGGGCGGCTATGCGCTTTCGCATCCCGAATTGAATTATCGAATGGATGTGCCGGACGCGCGGCGAGATTGCACCGAAAAGGGATACTACTTATGCGATCTGTACTGGTCGCAAGCGAAGCTCGACGTTGAGTACGAAAGCGACGAGTACCATACCGGTCCTTCTCGGATCGCAAGGGATTCGGAACGTCGCGATGACTTGTCCCATCTGGGGGTGTCGGTGCGCACGATGACGAATCACCAGATCATGGATCTTGCTCGCTTCGACAAGGCGGCGCGTCAGCTTGCTGCTGCTTTAGGCGAGCGGGTTCGTCCGTACGATGGTTTCGCGCAAGCGTGCCGCATGCTGAGAGCCGCAGTGCTGTGAGTTGCCGTGAAGGGCTTTCGGGACGCTGCCGACTTTCGATCGGTTTTCGGACGCGTAGGGCCCATCTGTCAAAACGGACGAGTTTTGCTGGTCCTCAAACCAGGATAAAGCAAGCGGATAAGCTTCTGAACTGGGACAATGAAAATCGTGTGTTGGCGAGCAATCATAAAAAGGCGGAAAATCGCCGCAAAACTCGATCGTTTTGACAGGACTGCGCGAAATTCGACGTCGTGCGCACGGACTGCGTAAGATTCGACGTCGTGCGCACGGATTGCGCGATGGGCGCGCGGCGCGATCTTCGTGCGTTGGGTACCACGGGAACATGAAAAAGCCCGGCCAGTGATGACCGGGCTTTCGCTTTTGCTGGATGCTGCGGCTTACACCACGCCCTGCGCCATCATGGCGTCGGCGAGCTTCTTGAAGCCGGCGATGTTCGCGCCCATGACGTAGTTGCCTTCGTGGCCGAACTCGCGCGCGGCGTCGTCGGCTGCATGGTAGATGCTCTTCATGATGCCCTGCAGCTTGGCATCCACTTCCTCGAACGACCAGGACAGGCGCTCGGAGTTCTGCGACATCTCCAGGCCGGAGGTGGCCACGCCGCCGGCGTTGGCGGCCTTGCCGGGGCAGAAGGTCACGCCGTTGTCCAGGAAGTAATCGGTCGCGTCCATCGTGGTGGGCATGTTGGCGCCCTCGGCAACCACCTTGCAGCCGTTCGCGACCAGCTGCTGTGCATCCTCGATGAACAGCTCGTTTTGGGTCGCGCAGGGCAGCGCGATGTCCACGGGCACGCTCCACACGCCGCGGCCCTCGTGGTATTCCACGCCTTCGCGACGCTTCGCGTACTCGGAGATGCGGGCGCGCTCGACTTCCTTGATCTGCTTGACCAGGGCAACGTCGATGCCGTTGGGATCGTGGATCCAGCCGGTGGAGTCGCTGAGCGTGACTACCTTGGCGCCCAGCTGCTGGGCCTTCTGCGTGGCGTAGATGGCCACGTTGCCGGAGCCGGAGACCGACACCGTCTTGCCCTCGAAGGAGTCGCCGTGGCACTCCAGGTACTCCTGCACGAAGTAGATCAGGCCGTAGCCGGTCGCCTCGGTGCGGGCGAGCGATCCGCCGTAGGACAGGCCCTTGCCGGTAAGCACGCCTTCCCAGACATTCTTGATGCGCTTGTACTGGCCGAACAGGTAGCCGATCTCACGTGCGCCCGTGCCGATGTCGCCAGCCGGCACGTCGGTGTCGGCGCCGACGTGGCGCTGAAGCTCGGTCATGAAGCTCTGACAGAAGCGCATGACTTCCATGTCCGACTTGCCCTTCGGGTCGAAGTCGCAGCCGCCCTTGCCGCCGCCCATGGGAAGCGTGGTCAGGCTGTTCTTGAAGATCTGCTCGAAGCCCAGGAACTTGATGATGCCCAGGTTCACGGACGGATGCAGACGCAGGCCGCCCTTGTAGGGCCCCAGGCAACTGTTGTACTGCACGCGGAAGCCGCGGTTGACCTGCACCTTGCCCGCGTCATCGACCCAGGGGACGCGAAACATGATCACGCGCTCGGGTTCCACGATGCGCTCGAGCAGGCCGGCGGCCTCGTACTCGGGATGCGCCTCGATGACCGGCTCGAGGGAACGCAGCACCTCGGTGACCGCCTGGATGAACTCAGGCTGGCTGGCGTCCTTCGCCTTGACCTGCTCGATAACTCGATCGACGTAACTCAATTCGGACCTCCTTTGGGAAATGCAGTACGCAATAGCATCATTATAAAGAGAGCCGACCGCGCGCAATGATTATTTAAACGATTCGAAACAAACCTGTGCGCCGAAAGGTCGCGATCGAAGCGATTCGGGACGTCCGGCTCGTTGCGAATTTCAACGATGAATTGCTCGACTGTCCCCGTTGCGACCCTCTCGAAAACAATCGATGGGGTAGAATCGGGGCAAGAGATAAGGAGCGTGCATGAACGAGATCAAGTGCCCCCATTGCCAAACGGTGTTTCAGGTTGACGAGACCGGTTTCGCGGCCATCATGAAGCAGGTGCGCGACAGCGAATTCGACAAGGAAGTGCAACGGCACGAGCAGCTGCTGGCAACCGAAAAGAAGCAGGCTGTCGAGCTGGCGGTGGCGCAGGCTTTGGGAGCGGCGCAGGCGAAGGCCTCCGAGAAGGAGACCCGCATTGCCGAATTGGAGGCCAGACTGGACGCGGCGAAGCGCGAGAACGAAGCTCGGGAGCGCGTCGCGCAGGCCGAGCGCGAGCGTGCGCTTGCCGACATCGCGGCGGCGAAGGACGCTCGCATCGTCGAGCTCGAGCAGCGCTTGTCCGCGCAGCAGCACGCCAGCGAAACCGAGAAGCAGCTGGCCGTGCAGCAGGCGCGCACCGAGATCGAACGCGAGCGCGATGCCCTGGCTGCCCAGGTGGCGCTCAAGGACGCCGAGCGCATCCAGGTTGAAAGCGCGCTCAAGGAGCAGCTGTCCATTGAGCTGAAGGCGAAAGACGACATCATCGCGTACAAGGAAAACGAGATCGAGCGCTATCGCGACATGAAGGCGCGCTTGTCCACCAAAATGGTGGGCGAGTCGCTTGAGCAGCATTGCGAGACCGAGTTCAACAAGATTCGCGCAACGGCGTTCCCGCGGGCGTATTTCGAGAAGGACAACGATGCATCCGGCGGCTCGAAGGGCGACTTCATCTTCCGGGAGTGCGACGAGGCGGGCAACGAGATCGTGTCTATCATGTTCGAGATGAAGAACGAATCCGACGACCCGTCCCGCCACCATCGAAACGACGAGTTCTTCAAGAAGCTCGACGCCGATCGCACGAAGAAGGGATGCGAGTACGCGGTGCTCGTGTCGCTTTTGGAGCCGGACAGCGAGCTGTACAACCAGGGAATCGTGGACGTGTCGTATCGGTACGAGAAGATGTACGTCGTTCGCCCCCAGTTCTTCCTGCCCATGATCTCCATTCTGCGCAACGCCGCGCTCAACTCGCTTGCCTACAAGGCGGAGCTGGCCGTGGTGCGCAACCAGAACATCGACATCACGAACTTCGAAGAGCAGATGGAGACGTTCAAATCGGGTTTCGCGCGCAACTACGACCTGGCCAGCCGCCGCTTTCAGACGGCTATCGACGAGATCGACAAGACCATCACGCACCTGCAGAAAACCAAAGAGGCCCTGCTTTCCTCCGAGAACAATCTGCGCCTGGCGAACAACAAGGCGCAGGACTTGACTATCAAGCGTCTGACCAGGAACAACCCCACTATGAAAGCCGCGTTCAAAGCGCTTGAGGGTGGTAACGCCGACGTTTCCGAATAGGTGCGGCTTGCTGGTTTCCGGGCGGCGGGATGGGGTGTGCCGCCCGATTTCGCTTTCCGGAGCCTTGCCGCCGTCGACGCTGCGCTAGCGCTCGTCCCCGTCGCGAAGCGACTCGTCCACCAGGCGCCGCAGGTTCGCCGCGAAGCGTTCGCGATCCTCGTCCTCGAACGCTGCAGGGCCCTTCGTCCTGCCGCCTTGTCGACGGACGTTCTTCTCGAGGTGGCGTATCTGCATGTCGGCGTCGATGGTCGCGCGCGAGTACACGCGCCCTCGCACGCCGATGGCCCGCGCGCTGCGGCCGAGCACCATGGCCGCAAGGCCGATGTCCTGCGTCACCACGATATCGCCGGGCTTCAGTTCCTGCACAATGGCGAAATCGGCCGCATCGGCGCCGATGCCCACGGCAAGGGTGTCGACCCAGAATCCGTCGGTGGGCTGCCGGGGGTCGCTTCGTCGCACGTGCCGAAGCAGGTTCTGCGTTGAGTTGCCCGCGATAACGACGGGGATGTTGCGGTTTCGCGCGATGTTGACGGCCTCGGCGGTGACGGGGCAGGCGTCGGCGTCGATGTACACGGTGGGCTTCATGGACCTGCTTTCTCTTGGGTTGGTTCAGTATAGCGGCAGGCATCCCAGGTTGCGAACCCGCGCGCTTCCGCATAGGCCCGAAGCCCAAGGCGCGTGCTGCGCGGTTGTCGACCCGCTGCGCGCATCGTCGGTTCGCTGTCGTGCGCAGCATGTGAAGGCGCAGCTTTTTGAGCGTCGGTTCGGTTACCGATTTGTGCTCAGTCTGTGACCTCGATGCGTCGTAGATATTCGAAGTCTATCTTGAACCCCGGTCGCATGGGGCGGCTTGGCGCGCAACGGGGCGAGAGAAGAGGCGAGCGTATGGCGAACGAGAACGGGTTTTTGCTGGAGGTCGAGCGATGGGCGCAGACGACGCCGGATGCTTTGGCCTATCGTGCAGACGACGCAACCATGACCTATGCCGAGCTGTGGACTATGTCCGATGCCGTGGCGTGCACGCTGCGCGAGCGTTCGGGCGATCGCGAGCCGGTCGTCGTCCTGGGGCATAAGGGCCCCTTGATGATCGTCGGGTTTCTGGGCTGCTTGAAAAGCGGGCACGCCTTCGTGCCCGTCGATGTTGAGATGCCGGCGTCTCGGTTGGCCGACATCGCTTCCCAGCTGGGGGAACCGTTGCTGTTGACCGCCGTGGAGCTGCCTTGCGCGTTGCGGGAGCTGACATGCGAGGACCGCGTCGTGGATGCGCGCGAGGTTGCGCGTCTGCCGTTCGACCGTGCGAGCGTCCCCGACCGCTCCTGCTGGGTTTCCGGCGAGGAGACGCATTACCTCATCTTCACGTCCGGCTCGACCGGGCGACCCAAGGGCATCGAGGTGAGCGCGGACAACGTGGCGAACTTCATGCGGTGGCTCCGCACGTTTCCGGTGGTGTCGGACGGTGCGCGTGTGTTCCTGGACCAGCCGCCGTACTCGTTCGATCTGTCGCAGTACGAAGTGGTGGGCGCGCTGTCGACCGGCGGGTGCCTGCACGCGGTTTCGCGTGAGAAAACCGAGGATGCGCGCATGCTGTTCGAGGACCTGCGCGCCTCGGGCGTGCAGGTGTGGGTTTCCACGCCGTCGTTCGCCGATCTATGCCTGGCGGATCCTTCGTTCGACCAGGCGCTTCTTTCCGACGTTCGCATGTTTCTCTTTTGCGGGGAGACCTTGCACCATGCGACGGCCGAGGACTTGGTCCGTCGGTTTCCGCAGGCGCTCGTCGTGAACACCTACGGGCCCACCGAGTCCACCGTGGCGGTAACGTACGCCGAAATCGGTCCCGCCGAGCTTGCGGATGCGGCCCCCTTGCCGGTGGGGCGTCCTCGTCCGGGGACCGAGCTGCGCATCGTGAACCCCGAAACGGGGGCGCCGTGCGAGCCGGGGCGAAGCGGCGAGATCGTCATCGTGGGGGACACGGTGGCGAAAGGCTACTACCGCAATCCCGATAAAACCGCCGAGGCGTTCTCATGGTCGCTGCGTTCCGACGGCCGCAAAATGCGGGCGTATCGTACGGGCGACCTGGGTCGATTGGACAAGGAGGGCGTGCTGCACTGCGAAGGCCGATTCGACGCGCTGGTGAAGGTGAACGGGTTTCGCATCGAGCTTGAGGACGTGGAAAGGAACATCGTTTCATTGCCGCAGGTGAAGCAAGCTGTCGTAGTGCCGGTGCTGCGCCGCGGGCGCGTTTCCCACCTGAAGGCATGCGTGGTGCTGGATGCTTCGGCTGCTGCGCTCGACGCCTTCGACGCTCGCCAGGAGATTCGGCGCGGTCTGGCCGAGCTCGTTCCTGCGTACATGGTGCCGCGCACCGTGAAGCTGTTCGACGAGCTGCCGCTGACCTGCAACGGCAAGCTTGATCGAAAAGCCCTGGTCGAGGCGTAGCAGGTCGCGCGCATGTCGTTTTACGCCGACCCCAGCTTTTTCGTGGCGCTGGCCGCAGCGGTAGCGGGCGCAGCTTTCCTCGGCCTGCGCGAGAAGCCGCTCAAGCGCTACGGCCTGGCGGTGTCCGTAGTGCTGCTGGCGTGCTTGTTCTCGAAGGACGTCGCCGGCCTTGCGCTCGCGGCGGGGTTCGTGCTGGCGGCCGTAGTGTGCATGCGGTGGCTCTCGGCCGACCCGAAGTCGAACGCGCGCTTCTATGCGGCCGTTGCCGTCACGCTCGTGCCGCTCGTGTCCGCGAAGGCGGGCGCGGTGTTCGATCAGAATCTGCTGGGCTTCTTGGGCGTTTCCTACATTACGTTCAAGGCGCTGCAGGTGCTCTTCGAAATTCGCGACGGCCTCATCGAGCGGATGAACCTGTTCGATTACGTGTACTTCCTGCTGTTCTTCCCCGTGTTCACGTCCGGCCCCATCGACCGTTCCCGCCGTTTCGCGCAGGATGCCGACGCGGTGCGGACGCGCGACGAGTACGCGGGCCTGCTCGCGCGCGGCATCCTGCTGCTGCTCGTGGGAATGGCGTACACGTTCGTGATCGCGGTGTGGCTGCATCGCCTGTACGCACCGACCGCATGGGGCGGCGGCCCGTTTCTTGCGGAGCTGGGCGCGCAGGTTCAGACCGCGTACGTGTACGGCCTGTACCTGTTCTTCGACTTTGCAGGGTACAGCCTCATGGCGATGGGCGCTAGCTACTGCTTCGGCATTCGCACGCCGCGCAACTTCCGCGCGCCGTTCGCGTCGATCGACATCAAGGATTTTTGGAACCGGTGGAACATCACGCTCTCGTTTTGGCTGCGCGACTTCGTGTTCATGCGGTTTTCGCGCCTGGCGCTCAAGAAGCGCTGGTTCGAAAGCCGCCTGACCACGGCGTGCTGGGGCTTCGTGTTCGACATGGTGCTTATGGGCGCTTGGCACGGCCTGACACTGAACTACCTTTTGTACGGCTTGTACCACGGCTTGCTGCTGGCGGGTACGGAGGCGTTTCAGAAGAAATCGAAGTTTTACAAGCGGCATAAGAAAGAACCCTGGTTCAAGGCGCTATCCTGGTTCGTCACGCTGCAGTTGGTGATGATCGGGTTCGCGCTGTTCTCGGGGCAGGCAACGATGCTCGTGAAAGGAGCGATCAATGGGTAGCGTCACGCACGATCAGCTTGAGGAGCGCATGCTCTGCATTTTGGAGGATATCTGCGACGATGACGAGGTGCGCGAGCGCCGAAGCGAGGATCTGTTCGCGCTCGGCCTTTTGGACTCTATGGGGGCTATCGAGCTTTTGGTGACCATCGAGGAGGAGTTCGGCGTGTCCATTGCCCCTACCGAGGTGGAACGCGACGAGATGAACACGGTGGATTTGATCATTCGCCAAGTGGAGATCCGCCTGTAGGCGGGCGGGACCATGGCGAAAGGGGCATCGACCGGCTTTACGGGCATGGCCTTGCTGCGCGGCGTGGTTGCGGCGCTGCTCGCAGCCGTGCTGGCGTTCGCGGGGTTTTGCGCCTGGGGGCTGCCCCGGCAAACCGATCACGATCCGACACGGCTCTACGATTACGTGTATTCGGGCGTGAAGGCCGAGAGCACCGCGTTCACGCTGTCTTCGATGAGCGCGGACGGCCACCTGGCGTTCGGATCGTCGGAGTTCTACATTTCGAAGGACGAGGTCGCGCAGTGCCCGCAGGCGGTGTTTGGCGAGAACGTGACCGGAGTGGATCTGACTTTCGTCGGCGAAGCGTACGATCAAAGCCTATGGCAAGCTGTTGCGGCCGGTGCGTACGGCGACAAGGTCAAGAACAAGAAGGTCATGATCGTGGTGTCGCCGCAATGGTTCTTCAAGGGCAACGGGGCGCAGGCGAAGTTCCCCTCGAAGTTCTCGTACAGCCTGTACCGGCAGTTCGCGGACAACCCGCGTCTGTCCGAGAAAACGAAGGCCTACGTTCGATCCCGCATGGCGGCCCTTGGGGTCAACGCGGGGCAGCTTGCCGCGGCCAACAGGGACACGCCGTTCGACGCCGTGAACGATGCGGCGTATTCGCTTGCGGAAGACGCGCGCATTCGCAGCCGCTTGCCCCAGGTGATCGAGCAGGCTCCGCACAAGAGCGCTGCTCGTGCGATCGGCAACCCAACGGGCGAACCCGACTGGAGGGCCCTGCTGTCGCAGGCGGATGCATCCGGCGCCGCCGCCTGCACCACCAACCCGTACGGCATCTACGACGCCTATTGGCAGAAGAACTCCCGCTACAACGTGGAACGCGGGCAGAACTTCACGGAGGCGAATGCCGAATACGACGACCTCTCGTGCTTTTTGGACGTGTGCCGCGAAACGGGACTGGAGCCGCTTGTGGTGATCCTGCCGATGCACGGCGCCTGGTACGACCGCGAGGGAGTCGCGGCCGATGTGCGCAGCGCGTTCTACGATCGCGTGCGCGGCGCGTGCGATGCGGCGGGGGCTGCGTACGCCGACTTCTCCAGCTGCGAGTACGAGAAGTACTTTCTGTGCGATACCGTGCATCCCGGCTGGCGCGGCTGGGTGCGCATCGAGCAGGCGTTCTACGATTTCGCGAACGGGCGCGACGATGCGTTTCTGGGCGGGGCCGGCTTCGGCCGGGCCGAGGGCTTGGCTTCGGCGGGCGATGCGGGCGCCTCGCTTGCCGGTGTAACCGACGGGAGCGCATCGTGAGCCGGCTTCGTCGGTGGGCGGACGGTGTGCGCGACGCGGCGCGACGGCGTCCCGGACTGCTGGTTGCGGCGGCCGGCGCAGCCGTGGTCGCCCTGGTCGTCCTGCTCGCCTGGTTCATCGTGTTCTCCGGCTTTTCCCAACCGGTTCAATTCGTATACGACAGTTTCTAGGAAGCCGGGTGCGATCGTGATGGCGAACGGGATGGCGATTATCGGCAGGCGTGCGGCGATTGCGGCCTTTTTGGCGCTTTCGTGCATCGGTGCAGCTGTCGGCTGCGCACCTGTCGTCGACGTGCCCGACCAGGAGCCCGATCTTGCGGCGCCCTCCGACGAGCCTGCGGATCTTGGCGTCGAAGACGGCGGCGACCTGGGGGATTTGGCCGACGAAGCGCCTCCCCAGGGGATGGAGCCCGAAGGCGGCGCGCTTGCGGTTCGGCTCGATTCCTACCTGGACGACAACGCGTCCCGCACGGGCGTGCCGGGCGTTGCCGTGGCCGTGGTGGATGCTTCGGGCGTCCGGTACCTGCGCACGCTGGGGGATTGCCCGGATGCCGAGGCGCTTTTCACGATGGGGTCGCTTAGCAAGTCGTTCACGGCTCTTGCGGTGATGCAGCTGGTGGAGGCGGGGGAGGTGGACCTCGATGCGCCGGCCTCGTTGTACGTGCCGCAGTACGGCGCGCCGCCCGAGGTCACGGTACGATCCCTGCTCAACCAGACGAGCGGGTTCGGGTACTACGATGCGCTCGCCGATGCGCGCAAGGGCGCGTCGTTCGGGACGTTCTCGTACGCGAACGCCAACTACGATTTGCTCGGCCGCATCGTCGAAGCGGCTTCGGGGCAGGAGTACGCGGCGTACCTGCGCGATCACGTGCTTCTTCCCCTTGGGATGGACCGCTCGACGGCTGACGGCGAGATCGCGCGGGAAAAGGGCATGGCGCCCGGCCATCGCGGTTGGTTCGGCGTGCCCGTAGCCGATGGGTTCGCGCACGCGTCAAGCGACGAGGCGTGGGGAGCCGCTCCGTCGGGCTACGTGGCGGCGAGCGTTTCCGACATGGCGCGCTATCTGCGGATGTACCTCAACGGCGGGCGAAGCGACGCGGGGGAGCGCGTGATCTCGCCGCAGGGAATCGAGTCGATGTTCATGGACCGCGTTCCCGATCCCGAAGGCGACACGTACTACGGCATGGGCTGGACGTCGTTTTCCTGGGACGACGGGGAGACGGTGCTGTCCCATGACGGGCAGGTGGAGAACTACGTGGCAAGCATGTGCCTGCTGCCCGAGCGCGGTTTGGGCGTGGTGGTGCTGGGCGATGCGAGCGATCACGCGGGCGGCGACAACCTGTTCTTCGAGCTGGCGAACGGCGTGGTGGCTGCGGCGGTGGGCGCCGATCCAGACCCGGTCGACGCTTCGTGGGTGCGGGTGGCGCACGCGCGCAACGACGTGCTGTACGCCTGCGTCCTGCTGGCGAGCGCAGCGCCGCTGGGGTTGCTGCGGCGGTGGACGCGCCGCATGCGCGCGACGTGCGTATCGCAGGCGTCGCCGGCGCTGCGGTTGCGCGCGAGGCGGATGCTGGTCGCGCGCGCCGTCGTCCTGCACGTCGTCGCGCCGCTTGCGGTTCTGGCGCTTCCCATCCTGCGCGGGGTGCCGTGGCGCGACGTGCTCACGTTCGCTCCCGACGTGGCTGCGGTGCTGGGGGCAAGCGCGGCGCTCCTTGCTGCGGGCGGCGCCGCCAAGCTGGCGGTAGCCGTGCGCATGGGGCGCGGGCGGGTTCGCGCCGCTGCGCCTCCGGCGAAGGAGAGCCGACCGCGCTCCCGGCGAACCTGAAGCCCCGCGGCTTCGCGGCGCGAACCGAGCGCATGCCCCGCGAACCTGAAACCCCGTAGCGCCGCTTTGCGCTACAATGGATGCTTTCGCAGCAAAGGGGGATCAAGGTTGGAAGTGCTCGTCATCATGGCCGTGGGCGTGCTCGTGGGCGCAACGGTGTTCCCCGCGCGCCTCAAAGGCGCGAACGAGAAGCTGACGCTGCTGTTCACGGCGTTGCTCATCTTCTCGATGGGGGCTTTGCTGGGAGGGCGCGACACGTTTCTGGAGGAGCTGGGCACCGTCGGGTGGGCGAGCGCCCTGTTCTGCCTGGTGCCGGTGGCTCTTTCGACCTTGGTCGTGTACGGCCTGACGAACTGGCTCATGAGCGACATAACCCGCAAAGCGGCCGGTCCGAACGTGGTCGCTGCGCAGGAGGCGCCGGCGGCGGGGGAGCCTGCCGGCAACGGCGAAGCCGTCATGATCGGCATGGCGGTGGGGGCGCTTGTGCTGGGGATAGCCTACGGGCTGGCGGGCGTGCACCTTGCGCCGCTCGACGCGCTGGCCGACCATTCCGACCTGATCCTGTACGGCCTCATGCTGTTCGTGGGCATCAGCGTGGGCGGCAGCCGCGGCCTTTTGGGCAAGCTGCGGCAGTATCACGTGCGCGTGCTCATCATTCCCTTCGGCATTGTGGTCGGATCGATCGCGGGCGGTTTGCTGTGCGCTCCCTTGACGGGGCTTTCCCTGCCGACGGGAGGCGCCATCGCGTCGGGATTGGGCTGGTACAGCTTGTCGGGCGTCATGATGACCGAGATCGCCGGCGCGCAGGTGGGCAGCATCACGTTCTTGTCGAATCTGCTGCGCGAGTTGGTGTCGTTCTTCTGCATCCCCTGGATCGCCCGGCACCTCAACTACCCTACGTGCATCGCGCCCGCCGGCGCAACGAGCGAGGATACCACGCTGCCCATGCTCATTCGCTGCACGAACGGCGAGACGGTGGTGCTCTCGGTGCTCAACGGCGTTATCTGCTCGGCGATGGTCCCGGTTCTGATAGAGGCGTTCCACCCGTTCATATAGCGGTGCGCGGGCCGCGTTGACGGCCCGCTCCCAAACATGAATCGTTTGTTCGCGCGGCGGCGGCTCGGCCGGTGCGCAACGGGGCTTTGCTATACTGCCGTTCATGGACGAATACCTCGACAAACCCATCAAGACGAATGCTGCGAACGAAGAAGGGGAAGCTGCCGATTCGGCCGGCTTTTCCGAACTCGACGACGGCGACGCCCTTGGCTTCGACAACCTGGATCAGCCGGCGGGACAGCGCTCGCGCATCGAGCGCGAGCAGCATCGCTGCGACCTCGACCAGGCGACGCGCGAATTCGGCTCCGCCGCCTCGGCCGACGGGAAGCCGACCTTGCCGGAAGGCCGGGCGGCAACGGCCAAGCTCGAACGCATCAAGCAGGAGCTCAACGCCGTGCCCGCGCTGCCGGGCGTGTACCTATGGAAAGACAAGTCCGGCCAGGTCATCTACGTAGGCAAGGCGAAGCAGCTGCGCGCGCGCATGCGCCAGTACGTGAACTTCCAGGACGAGCGCGCCAAAATACCCTTGCTGGTCGACCAGATCGACAGCTTCGACTACATCGTGGTGGAGAACGAGCACGAATCTCTCGTGCTGGAAAAGAACCTCATCAACCAGCACAGCCCGTTCTTCAACGCCGACTTCAAAGACGACAAGTCGTACCCGTTCATCGCGCTCACGAAAGGCGACGTGTTTCCCGCCATCAAGTACACGCGCGAGAAGCACAAGCCCGACACGAAGTACTTCGGCCCCTATACCGACAGCCGCGCCGCGCGCGACATGGTGGACATCGCGCGGCGCGTCGTGCCGTTGTGCGCCACGTCGTGCGCCGATTGGCGTCAGCTCAAGCGCAGGCTGGAGAAGAACCCGCTCGCGCTCATGGCAAGCGACGCGCGCCCGTGCTTCGATGCGCACGTGGGCTTGGGGCCCGGCGCGTGCTGCGGCGCGGTGACGCCCGAAGAGTACCAGGTCAACGTGAAGCGCATCGGACGATTCTTGTCCGGGCAGCATCGGGAGTTCGTCGACGAGCTGACCGCCGACATGCAGGCTGCGGCCGAAGAGCTCGACTTCGAGCGCGCCGCGCGCATCAAGGCGCGCATCGACACCATCAACAGCCTGACCGACAAGCAGCATGCCGTGTCCACGCGCAACCTGGACGCCGACGTGGTGGGCATCTTCCGCGAGGAGACCATCGCCGGCGTGCACGTGTTCATGGTGCGCGAGGGCCGTATCATCAACTCGAACGAGTTCGTGCTGAACCGCGGCAAAGACGTGCCCGACGACGACCTGCTGCACATGTTCCTGCTGCGCTACTACGACGCCACCACGTCCATTCCGCATGAGATCATCGTGCGCGACGAGCCCGAGGACGAAGAGGCTATGGAAGCATGGCTCACCGAGAAGCTGGCAAGCCCCCATGGCGCGAAGGTGCGGTTCACGGCGCCGCGCAAAGGCGAGAAGCACGAGCTTGTGAGCATGGCCGAGACGAACGCGAAGCACACGCTCATGCGCTACAAAGTGCGCACCAATTACGAGGACAAGCGCATCAACGAGGCGCTTCTTCAGCTGGAAAGCGCGTTGGCCCTCGACGAGCCTCCCCTGCGCATCGAATGCTTCGACATCTCCACCATTCACGGTTCCTACACGGTGGCCTCCATGGTGGTGTTCACGAACGGCAAGCCCGACAAGAACCAGTACCGTCGCTTCAAGATCAAGACGCCGCTCGACGAGGCGAACGACTTTTTGAGCATGCAGGAGGTGATGAGCCGCCGCTACGCGCCCGAGCGCATGGCGGACGAGCGCTTCGGAAGCAAGCCGGATCTCATCATCCTCGACGGCGGCAAGCCGCAGCTGTCCGCGGCGCTCGAGATGTTCGACAAGCTGGGAATCCGCGACATTGCGTTGTGCGGCCTGGCGAAACGCGACGAAGAGCTGTTCGTTCCCTGGCAGGACACGGGCCCGGTGGTGCTGCCGAGCGGTTCCGCGTCCCTGTATTTGGTGAAACAGGTGCGCGACGAGGCCCACCGCTTCGCCATCACGTTCCACCGGGAGCTGCGCGGCAAGGGCATGACCGCCTCCATCCTCGACGACGTGACGGGCCTTGGACCCGTGCGCAAAAAGGCGCTGCTCAAGCACTTCAAATCGTTTAAGAACCTCAAAGACGCCGCCCTTGACGACATCAAAGCGGCGCGCCTTGTGCCCGAAGAGGTGGCTGAGGAGCTGTACCGCGTGCTTCAGCAGTATAATAGGGAGCGAAAGGACGTGCGCGTCGTGGGCGGCGCGCAGCAATGCGAATCCGACGCGCTTGCCAGCACGGGCGAGCGCTCCCGTACCGACGAAGGGATTGCTGATGAGCGAATCGACGGTTGACCTTGAGCACATGCCCGAGCTCGTCATCGTGAGCGGCATGAGCGGCGCCGGCCGCACCGAGGCGATGCACGTGTTCGAGGACCTGGACTACTTCTGCGTGGACAATCTGCCCTCCAGCCTGATCGGGAACCTGCTCGAGCTTACCGGCATGCCCGGCCAGCCCGACGAGCGGCGACGCCTGGCCGTGGTGTGCGACGCGCGCAACCGCGATTTCTTCGCCAGCTTGACAAGCGAGCTCAAAAAGCTCAAGGAGCGCGGGCTCGATTACCGCGTCCTGTTCCTGGACGCCGACGACGAGAAGCTGATCGCGCGGTACAAGTCCAGCCGCCGCCGTCACCCGCTTTCCGCCGACGGGGCGTCCATCGCTCAGGGCATCGTGCGCGAGCGCGACCTGCTGTTCGAGCTGCGCGAGAGCGCGCATCACGTCATCGACACCACTGACATGCTGCCGCCGCAGCTGCGCACCACCATCCGCGCTCTGTTCGCACCCGGCGAGGACCGCACGGGCCTGCAGGTCACGGTGTACTCGTTCGGGTTCAAGCACGGCGCGCCTCTTGACGCCGACCTGGTCATGGACGTGCGCTTCCTGCCGAACCCGTACTACGATCCCCAGCTGCGCCCCTTGACGGGCCTGGACGCGCCGGTGCGCGACTTCGTGCTGTACCGCCCCGAGACCGAGGAGTTCCAGAAGCGCTGGCGCGCGCTGCTCGATTGCGTGATGCCGGGCTACGTGGCCGAGGGCAAGCAGCAGCTGGCCATCGGCATCGGATGCACGGGCGGCCAGCATCGCAGCGTGGCGCTGGCGGAGGCCACGGCCGACTACCTCAAGGCGAAGGGCTACCGCGTGAGCATCGCCCATCGCGACCTCAAGCTGGCCGAAGGGGCCGACGGTTTGCTGGTGACGGATTCCGCCGCTGCGGCTCCGGTCGCCGGGCGCTAGGGCTTTGCATGGCAACGCAACCGTTCTCGCATGATCCGTCCCTGACGGCCGCTTTCGCCTCGCTGGGCACGCCGAGCGCGGCGTCCGCCGTCGACGAGCACGTGCGCGCCGTCGTGATAGGCGGCGGCACGGGCGCGCCGGTGTCCATCCGCACGCTGCTGTCGATGGGCGTCGAAACGAGCGCCGTCGTGGCGATGGCCGACGACGGCGGATCGACCGGCATCCTGCGCGAAGAGGCCGACGTCACGCCTCCCGGCGACGTGCGCAAGTGCATCGCCGCTATGGCGGCCGATCCGAGCGACCCTTTGACCAAGGCGTTCAAGTATCGGTTCTCGTTTGCGCGCAACCACACCCTGGGCAACCTCATGCTGTCGGCATTGGAGGATGCGGCAGGGTCGTTTCCCCAGGCTATCGCTATATGCGAGCGGTTGCTGCAAGCGCGGGGGCACGTGTACCCGTCAACGCTCGATCGGGTGTCGCTTGCCGCGCGCACGCGCGACGGGCGCATTTTAGAGGGTCAGGCGGTGGCGTGCCATTCGCGCACCGCGCTCGAATGCGTGCGGCTTCGCGCCGAGCGCGGCGTGGTACCCTACGAGCCTGCGCTCGAGGCCATTCGCAACGCGGACCTCATCGTGCTGGGGCCGGGTTCCCTGTTCACGTCCATCATCCCGAACCTGCTGGTTCCCGGCGTGGTGGACGCCATACGCGCATCGAAGGGCAGCACGTTGTTCGTGTGCTCGCTCGCCGACATGCAGGGGGAGACGTGGGGCCTTGCCGCCCGCGAGCACGTGGATGCCCTCATGGATCACGGCATGCGCGGGCTGCTCGATTACGTGCTGGTGCATACGCCGGTGCCGTTGCGGCCCGATAGTCCGGCGACGGGCCTGTTCAGTGCCTTGGCCGGTGCCGAGCCGGAGCACGCTTCGACATCGGACATGGGCGATTTGGAGCTGTCGCAGCGGGTGCGTCCCGTGCGCGTCAGCTATCAGGACGTGCAGGCCATCCAGGCGCGCGGCCCGGTGGTCATCGCGCGCAACCTGGTGGATGCGTTGCGGCCTACCTGGCATGATCCGGCTGCGTTGCGGGAAGCGTTTTCGGGGGTGTTGCGCCTATGTCGTTCACGGCGGAAGTAAAAGACGAGCTGGCTCGCGTTCCACCCACCTGCTCGCATTGCGAGAAGGCGACGCTGGCGGCGCTCGTGCGCATCGAGGGCACGCTGTTCTTCAGCGGGCAGGGCAAGTACCGCATCGAGATCGCGACGGACGTCCCGTCCGTCGCGCGCCTGGTCATCAAGCTGCTGCACGAGCTGTACCACCTGGAGACGAACCTCACGGTGCGCCGCAGCGTGCTGCACAAGACGCCGAACTACCTTATCGAGGTGCCTTCCCAGGCGCGCTTGGCGGAATCGCTCGTCGACATGGGCGTGCTTTCCGCCGAGGGCGGCCTGATGATGGGGCTCACCTCGGATCTGGTGGCGAAGGAATGCTGTACTGCGGCTTATTTGCGCGGTGCGTTTTTGGGAAGCGGGTTCGTCTCGGATCCGCGCGGCGACTTCCATTTCGAGATCACGGTCGAAAACGAGGACTTGGCCGACAGCCTGGTGAGCCTGCTGGAGCGCAAGGGCATCAACGCGCGCGTCATGCAGCGGCGCAGCTCGTACATGGTCTACCTTAAAAGCGGCGCGGCCATCCTGGAGTTTCTGGCCTTCGCGGGAGCTCATCAAAGCGCGCTCGCCATGGAGAACGCGCGCGTCATCAAGAGCGTGCGCAACGACGTGAACCGGCAGACCAACGCCGAGATAGCGAATCAGGCCAAAGCGGCCAACGCTTCCGTTGACCAGCTGTACGCGATCCGTATGGTGCTGGAGGCGCACGGCATGGAGAACCTGCCGCCGGCGTTGCAGGAGTTCATCAAGCTGCGGGTCAGGTATCCCGACGCCACCCTCAAAGAGTTGGGGGAGCGAGCGAACCCTCCGCTGTCCAAAAGCGCCGTTTACCACCGCGTTCGCCGGATCGAGCAGATGGCGAAAGAGGTGCGCGGGTAGGGGCCCCGCGTCGTCAGCCGATCGACATGATGCGCCCCATGTCCGAGGTGTCGTATCCGCCCAGGCTTGCGAACTCTTCGCGAAGCAGTCCCGACTCCAGGATGCCCATCATCGTCTGCACGGCGCGCGCGTCGAAGTTCTCCTGTTTGACCACAAGGTCGTATCGTTCTTTCTGCAGGGGCACGAAATCGATGCCTTCCACCTGCTTCGCCACCTTTTCGCTCCCGATCGCCACGTCCCCGCGTCCTCGAGCCACCATGCTCGCAACGGCGATGTGGGACTGGGTTTCTATCTCGTAGCCTTGAATGGAGGAAGGCTGCGCGCCCAGCAGTCTGACGTGCTCGTCTAGCAGCACCCGGGAGCCCGAGCCTTTCTCTCGATTGACGATCTTCACTCCCGGAGCGAGCAGGTCTTCCCAGGTGGTCAAGTTCTTAGGGTTTCCCTTCGCCACGTAAAAGCCCTGCATGCGGTAGGTGAGGTTCACGATGACGGTCGGGGTGCCGGGGAGAAGCTTCTTGACGTAGGAGACGTTGTACTCGTCGGCGTCTCCGTCCCAGAGATGCGCGGAGGCAACCTGCACTTTGTCTTTGTAGAGGTCGGTCAAGGCGTCGTAGCTCCCGATGTAGGAGCGCAGCGATTCGACTCCCGTCTGGGCGATGTAGTTGGAGAGAACGTCCAAGATGATGTCTTGCCCGCATATGACGAATTGCCGCTTTCGCTCGTTCGGGTCGTTTCGGTGCTCGAAGCGGTTCGGGTTCTTGGATCTTGCGATATAGCTCTGCACGTCCGCGTAAGTGAAGCGCAGCTTCCTGCCGACCTTGTACGAGCTGAGCTCTCCCCGGTCTTTGAGCGCGTAGACGGTGTTGCGACCTACTTGCAGTATGTCGGCCACTTCGTCCACGGTTAACGCCTCGTCGTTTCTCATAAAACCTCGATTCTACGAATTGGGACGAAACGGCATGAACAGTGGTTAAGAAAGCGTATTCGTTTCGATTCGTTTGATTGCCGGTATGTCGATGATTATACTCCTGCGAGAATCGATGAAAAGGACGTGCGCATGGATACTTCGACGATAGCGCCGCTGCTCGCCACGTTGTCGGTCGGCGTCGCGTGTGGATTGCTGTTCAAGAGGCTCAAAGTGCCTGCTGGGTATATGATCGGCGCTTTCGCGGGCGTTGCCGTGTTGAGCGTTGCGACGGGATTCACCTGGCTGCCTGCTGAAACGCGAACCGCGGTTCAGATCATCGCCGGTGCGTTCGTGGGCTGCTCCATGGAGCGGAGCGACCTTGTGCGTTTGAGGCGATTCGCGAAGCCGGTCGCGCTGATGCTCCTTGCGTTTCTCATTTTGAACCTTGTTCTTGGATTCGTCATCTGGGCGGTGTCTCCGCTCGATTTGGTGACCTCCCTTATGTGCGCCGTGCCGGGCGGTATCAACGACACTCCGATTGTCGCGGCGGACATGGGGGCCGACGCTCCTGCGGTTACCGTGATGCAGTTGATCAGGCAGGTGCTCGGCATCGGGGCGTTTCCGGTGATGATTGCGTTGTTCGACGGGTACCGCACGGCACATGGGCACCCTGATGCGCGCGGCGCCGAAACTGCTCCCGGCGAGAACCGCATGAAGTCGAATCAGAAGTCTCCAGCATCGACTGTAGCAGCTTTGGCTGTTGCCGCGCTGGCGGGGGTCCTTGGGAGGATGACGGGCGTTGCGGGGCTTACCTTCACCGCGGCGATCGTTGCCGTGCTTATCCTGAAGCTCGTGTTCGATTTTGCTTTCATCCCTAAATGGGTTAAGAAGGTTTGCCAGCTTGTTGCCGGGTGCTACCTTGGAACGTTGCTCACTGCTGAGGGGCTGACGGGCTTGGCCGATTTGGTGCTTCCCGCAGTCGTTCTGGTGGCGGGTTACACGTTCAACTGCTTTGTTACGGGAAAGCTTGAAAGCAAGCTGTTCGGGTACGGCAGAAAGGAAGGGATGCTCATAGCGTCTCCCGCCGGGGCATCCGACATGGCTCTTATAATCGATGACCTGAACGTCAAGAACACCGACGTGGTTGTCATGCAGGTGATGCGAGCAGTTTTCGTCATGGCGTTCTTTCCTCAGATCGTCAACCTTATCTGCTATTTCACGGGGAGTTGACCCTCGATGGGGGACTGGTTGCCGTCGGCTGGCGCAGGCGGTGGGTTTGCGCTTCGGCACGTGATGCTATCGTGACGGGAATCGCGACGATAAATGAAGGCACACGCCTGGATTTTCTGGTGCCTCGATGCGGCAAGAGCCGGTTTATCTCTTCAAAAGCGCCGCTTACCACCGTGTTTGTCGGATCGCACGGATGATGCAAGACGAGTGCGGGTAGAATGGCGAGTGCTTGTGTTGTATTATCGGTTCGTGCCGTAAACGAGAAACTGAGTATCTTTATGAAAGGGGATACGCATGGCAATCAAAGTAGGCATTAACGGATTCGGCCGCATCGGCCGCCTGGCGTTCCGCGCGATGGCGAACGATCCCGAGATCGAGGTCGTGGCGGTTAACGACCTTGGCGATATTCCGACGATGGCCCACCTGCTCAAGTACGATTCCATCCACGGTCGCGCCTTCGACGCCGTCGAGGTTACCGAGGACGGCTTCGTGGCCGACGGCCATGCGGTCAAGGTGCTCTCGGAGCGCGAGCCCGCCAACCTGCCTTGGGGCGAGCTGGGCGTCGACGTGGTCGTCGAGTCCACGGGCTTCTTCACGGACGGCACGAAGGCCAAGGCGCACCTTGACGCCGGCGCCAAGAAGGTCGTCATCTCCGCGCCCGCCAAGAACGAGGACATCACCATCGTCATGGGCGTGAACGACGATCAGTACAACAAGGACGAGCATCACATCATCTCCAACGCTTCGTGCACCACGAACTGCCTGGCCCCCTTCGCGAAGGTGCTGCTGGACACGTTCGGCATCAAGCGCGGCTACATGAACACGATCCATTCCTACACCAACGACCAGAAGATCCTCGACCTTCCCCACAAGGATCTGCGCCGCGCTCGCGCCGCAGCCGTGTCGATGATCCCCACCACCACGGGCGCTGCCCGCGCGGTTTCGCTCGTGCTGCCCGAGCTCAAGGGCAAGCTGGACGGCTTCGCTACGCGCGTTCCCACGCCGGACGGATCGATGGTCGACCTGACGGTCGAGCTTGAGCGCGACGCCACCATCGAGGAGATCAACGCGGCCATGAAGGCTGCCGCCGAAGGCCCGATGAAGGGCGTGCTGGAGTACACCGAGGACCCCATCGTGTCCATCGACATCGTGGGCAACCCGCACTCCTCCATCTTCGACAGCAAGCTGACCATGGTGATGGGCGGCGAAGGCAACTTCGTCAAGTGCATCAGCTGGTACGACAACGAGTGGGGCTACTCCAACCGCGTCAAGGACCTGGTGAAGATCCTGCTGTAGAGAAATGCTCGTTCCGTCGGCCTGACGGCCGGCGGAACCGCTCGACGCTGCGGGGCGCTGGGGCACCCGATCTTCGCACGATGCCGCGGGCTCGCGTACCCAAGTACGCTTCGCCCGCGTCCTCCCGCGAATCTCGGGCACCGCAGCGCCCCTCGCTGTTTTACTGCGCCAACCTGTCCGGTTGTTTTCGCGCTTCACGCGAATCGAGGAAAAGGAGCACGCTATGAGGGTACTGGGAATGGGCACTCCGGAGCTGCTGCTGCTGACGGTTCCGTTCCTGCTTGCGGCAGGAGTTGCCATCTTCGCGATCGTCATGGCGGTGCGGCTTGTGAGGGCTGCCGAGCGAACGGCGGCGGCGACCGAGGCAATCGCCAGCGAAATGGCGCGCCGGAACGCGACGCCGGGCAACGGAAATCAATAGGTATCATTAGTCTGTGGAAGAGGGTTGTATGGCTGACATCAAGACCATCGACGAGCTGGACGCGGCGGGGAAGCGCGCGCTCGTGCGCGTCGATTTCAACGTGCCGGTGAAAGACGGCGTCGTTACCGACGACACGCGCATCCGCGCGGCGCTGCCCACGATCGAGAAGCTTGTCGCGCAAGGCGCGCGCGTCGTTCTCATGAGCCATCTGGGCCGTCCGTCGGGCGAGGGCTTCGAAGAGTCGTTCACGCTGCGCCCGGCCGCCCAGAAGCTTTCCGAGCTCATGGGCAAGCCCGTGGTGTTCGCCACCGATACCGTAGGCGCGGACGCGCAGGCCAAGGCGGCCTCCCTGCGCGACGGCGACGTGCTGGTGGTGGAGAATCTGCGCTTCGACAAGCGCGAGAAGAAGAATGACCCCGCATTCTGCGAAGAGCTGGCAAAGCTCGGCGACGTGTACGTGAACGACGCGTTCGGCACCGCGCATCGCGCGCACGCTTCCACGGCGGGCGTCGCGGCGCTGCTCCCCGCGTACGCGGGCTACCTCATGCAGCGCGAGGTGGCCACGCTCACCGGCATGCTCGAGGAGCCGAAGCGCCCGTTCGTGGCCATCCTGGGCGGCTCGAAGGTGTCCGACAAGATCAAGGTTATCGACGCGCTCATGGACAAGTGCGACACGCTCGTCATCGGCGGCGGCATGTGCTTCACGTTCCTGTTGGCGCAGGGCAAGCAGGTGGGTTCGTCGCTCAAGGAAGAGGATTGGATCGAGCGCGCGGCGGCCATGATCGCCAAAGCGGACGAGCGCGGCGTGAAGCTGCTGCTTCCCGTTGACGTGGTGTGTGCCGACCGCTTCGCCGAAGATGCCGAAACGCTCACGGTTTCGGTGGACGATATTCCCGATGCTATGATGGGCCTCGATATCGGACCTGAAACCGCGAAGCTGTACGCCCAGGCCGTGGCCGAGGCGGGCACCGTGTTCTGGAACGGCCCCATGGGCGTGTTCGAGATGGCGGCGTTCGAGGCCGGCACGAAGGCCGTGGCGCAGGCGGTGGCCGACAATGCGGAAGCCGACACCGTCATCGGCGGCGGCGACAGCGTTTCCGCGGTCAACAAGTTCGATCTGGCGGCGCAGATGACCTTCATCTCCACCGGCGGCGGCGCGTCCATGGAGCTTGTCCAGGGCGAGAAGCTCCCCGGCGTCGAGGCATTGCGCTAGCTGGCCGCATCCATCGCGTTTCCTCTATCTGAAAGGATGGTACGTATGAAGCGAACCCCTCTTATGGCGGGCAACTGGAAGATGAACAACACGATCGGCGAGGCCGTCGTGCTCACGCAGGAGATTTCCAACCAGTACGACAAGGGCATCTGGGGCGAGGACGTCGACATCCTCATCTGCCCGCCCTTCATCGACCTCAAGCCGGCGAAGACGGTTCTCGATTTCGACAAGGCGAAGGTTGCCGTGGGCGCCCAGAACGTGTATTGGGAGCCCAAGGGCGCCTATACCGGCGAGATCTCGGTGCCGATGATCAAGGAGATCGGCTGCGCGTGCTCCATCGTGGGCCACTCCGAGCGTCGCGAGCTGTTCGGCGAATCGAACGAGGACGTCAACCGGAAGGTCAAGGCTCTCGTCGAAGCCGGGCTGTACGCCATCGTGTGCGTGGGCGAGTCGCTTGCCGTGCGCGACGAGGGGGCGACGGAGGAGTACGTTTGCGCCCAGGTGCGCGCTGCGTTCGCGGGCGTTGACGCGCGCGATGCCGCAACGTGCGTCGTGGCGTACGAGCCCATCTGGGCCATCGGCACGGGCCGCACGGCTACGCCCGAACAGGCGCAGGCCGTATGCGCGGCCATCCGTTCGACGCTCGCCGACCTGTACGGCGAGGACGTCGCGCAGCAGATGCGCGTGCTGTACGGCGGCTCCATGAACGTCGGGAACGTGGACGATCTGCTGGCCCAGCCCGACATCGACGGCGGCCTGGTGGGCGGTGCCAGCTTGGAGGCGTCGTCGTTCGTCCAGCTGATCAAGGCGTGCCTGCGATGAGGCCCGCCAACACGACCTTGCCGGCTTGCCTTATCATCATGGACGGGTTCGGCTTGGCCGAGCCCGGTCCCGGCAACGCCATTTCGCTGGCGAGCACGCCGTGTTTGGACGACGTGTTCGCGCATCGTCCTTGGACGAAGCTCGAAGCGTCGGGCGAGGCCGTGGGCTTGCCCGACGGCCAGATGGGCAACTCCGAAGTGGGGCACCTCAACATAGGCGCCGGCCGCGTGGTGTTCCAGGAGCTTACGCGCATCAACCGCGCGTGCGCGGACGGGTCGCTGGCGGCCAATCCGGTGCTCAACGACGCGTTCGCTGCGGCGTCGGCGCCGGGCGCGGCCCTGCACCTCATGGGCCTGCTGTCCGACGGCGGCGTCCATTCCTCCAACGAGCACCTGTACGCCCTTATGCGCGCGGCCAAGACGGCGGGCGTTGGAAACGTTGTCGTGCATTGCTTCATGGACGGGCGCGACGTGCCGCCCAAGAGCGGTTCGGGCTTCGTGGAGCAGCTGGAAGCAGTGGCGGCGGAGCTTTCCGACGATGCGTGCGATGTGCGGATCGGCAGCATTTCCGGGCGCTATTTCGCGATGGACCGCGACAACCGATGGGAGCGCGTCGAGCGTGCGTGGCGCGCCATCGTGGAGGCCGAACCTTGCGTCGATCGCACGCCGGCCCAGGTCATGGCCGACTCTTACGCCGCCGACGTCACCGATGAGTTCGTGGAGCCCGTGGCGCTTTCGGATCGCGGCGTGTGCGACGGCGATGCGGTGGTGTTCTTCAACTTCCGTCCCGACCGCGCGCGCGAGCTGACTCGGTCCCTGGTGGATGCTTCGTTCGACGGCTTCGAGCGCAGCCGGGTTCCGCAGGTTTCGTTCGTCTGCCTGACCGAGTACGACCCCGAGATCGCCGCTCCCGTGGCGTACGCGAAGGAGTTTCCCGAAGACGTGCTGGCGGACGTGCTGGCAGCCGCCGACCTTCGTCAGTACCATATCGCCGAAACCGAGAAGTACGCGCACGTGACGTTCTTCCTCAACGGCGGCCGCGAAGAGCCGAAGGCGGGGGAGGAGCGCGCGCTCATTCCCAGCCCCAAGGTGGCCACGTACGACCTGAAGCCCGAAATGAGCGAGCCCGGCGTGGCGTCCACGCTGGCTGCCGCCATCGATGCCGGCGAGGCCGACGTGTACATCGTGAACTTCGCCAACCCGGACATGGTGGGGCATACGGGCGTCATCCCCGCCGCCGTAGCCGCCGTGGAAGCGGTGGACGCGGGCGTGGGACAGGTGCTCGCCGCCGTCGAGCGGGCGGGCGGCATCGCCCTGATCACGGCCGATCATGGAAACGCCGACAAGATGCTCGCTGAAGACGGAAGCCCGTTCACGGCCCATACCACGGCGCTCGTGCCGCTGGCGTTCGTGGACTTCGCGGGAACCGGGCGCACGCTCGACGGTTCCCTGGGCGCGCTCTGCGACATCGCGCCCACGCTGCTGGAGCTGATCGGGCTGCCAGCCCCTGAAGCCATGACGGGAAGAAGCCTGCTGGCGTAGCTTCGCGATAGCGGGAGCCGACGTGGACGGGCGCAGGTCGGCCGGGTCGGCTCCCGCATCGGTGGCGAAACGCGCTGCTGCTTGCCCTTGGCGGCGCGTTTCGCTATACTAGGCAACTTGCATACCGTTTGATTCCGAACGAAAGAAGAGACGAACCTTGAACCCGCTTCTCATCATCGTGATCGCCCTGCTCGTTCTGTCGGGCATCGGCCTCATCATTTTCATCTTGCTGCATTCCGGCAAGGGCACGGGCATCTCCGACATGATCGCCAGCTCCGTGTACTCCACGCAGACCGGCACGAGCATCGTCGAGAAGAACCTCGACCGCATTACCATCGTCTTGGCGGCGGTGTTCCTGCTGTCGCTTATCGTGCTCATGATCATCTACCCGCACGGCACGATCGCGGGGAGGTAGCACGCTGCGCCGGCCGTGGTCGGCGTGCGTGGTTTCAGCGGGAACGAAGCAGTATGAACGGGCGCCGTAATAGGCGCCTTTTCGCGTTGCAGGCGCTCTTCGGGGATCGATTGCGCAATGCGGGCCTTCGCGCCGTGCGAGGCGGACGTCCGCGGCGCCTGTGCGTCGGGGGATCCGCCTTCTTTTTCGGCCGTTGCGGCAAGGGGTGAAAATTCGTCAAAATTTCCCCTTCACAACGCGAAGAGGTTCGGGTAGAATAACCACCGTTGCTTTTCGCAACAAGTCGGAGTGGTGGAACGGCAGACACGCTAGCTTGAGGTGCTAGTGCCCGTATAGGGTGTGCGGGTTCAAATCCCGCCTCCGACACCAGTAAAGCTAGAAGGAGAGTCCGAGTGGCTCTCCTTTTTTGCATTTGCGCGCATCCTTTGAAAGGGGACGAACCATGGCCCGATCATTGACGACGAAAAGCCCCGTGTCCGATCGCATGAGCTCCATCAGGCGCGTTCTGTGGGGCATCCTGTTCTTGAACCTTGCCGTAGCCGCGGCGAAGTATCTGTACGGAACGTACAGCGGGTCGGCCTCCATGCAGGCTGACGGCATCCATTCGGTATTCGACTCGGCGGGCAACGTGGTGGGCCTGGTGGGCATCGCCCTTGCCGCGCGCCCGGCCGACGAGGGGCATCCCTACGGTCATGCCAAGTTCGAAACGTACGCCAGCTTGGTGATCGGCGTTCTGCTCTTGCTCGCGGCGTTCGAGGTAGGAAGCTCTGCGGTGGGGAAGCTGGCCACGCAAACGTACACCGCCGAGGTGGGCCCGCTGTCTTTCGCGGTCATGATCGGCACGTTGGCCGTGAACCTGGGCGTGACCGTGTACGAGCGCAAGCAGGGAAAGCTGCTGAAAAGCGAGATCCTGGCCGCCGATGCGAGCCACACCTTGTCCGACGCGCTGGTTTCCATCGGGGTCATCATCGGGTTGGCCCTGGTTTCCCTGGGCTTTCCCATGGCCGATCCCATCATGGCGCTCATCGTGACCGTGGCCATCCTGGCAACCGCGTACGACGTGTTCAAACATGCGCTGGCAACCTTGTCGGACCATGCGCGCATTCCGGAAGAGGACGTGCGCAAGGCCGCTTTGGCGGTTTCCGGGGTGCAGGACGCCCACCGCGTGCGCACGCGCGGCACGGAGGGAGAGATCTACGTGGACCTGCACGTGCTTGTTGCGCCCGAGATGACCGTTGCGGCCGCGCACGACCTAGCCGACGAGGTGGAGCGGGCTGTGCGCCGACGGTTCGATAACGTGGTGGACGTGCTCGTGCATGTGGAGCCCGACGACGGGCATAGCGAATGAGCGGGGGATTCTCGGCCGTGAGGGCCGTGTTCTTCGACGTGGGAAGCACGCTTTTGTACCCGAGCCCTTCGGTTGCGGAGGCGTTTGCGCGGGTGGCTCAGGAGCGCGGCCACGCTTTGACCGTGCGGGACGTAGAGCCTCACATGCCGGCAATGGATGCCTACTACGAGGCCGAATACCTGCGCGACGGCGATTTCTGGTGCTCCCATGAGGGCTCGGTTGCCATCTGGATGGACCAGTATCGTTACGTGTGCCACTTGACGGGCATTTCCCATGATTCCGAGGGCATGGCGCAGTCGGTGCACGAAGCGTATCGCAAGGGGGATCATTGGGCGCTGTATCCCGACGTCATGGACTGCTTGAGGGCGCTCAAGAAGCGGGGGCTGGCGCTGGCGGTGGTATCGAACTGGGATGCGGGCTTGGAGGGGCTTCTGCGGGATCTGAGGCTGCTTCCGTACTTCGATGCCGTGGTGTCTTCGGCGGTGGTGGGGTATCGCAAGCCCGATCCGGTCATATTCGATCTTGCGTGCGAGCAGCTGGGCGTGTGCGCGGACGCGGTGGTGCACGTGGGCGATCGTCCCGATGCGGACGGCGACGGTGCGTGCGCGGCCGGTATTCGCCCGATCATCATCGACCGGCACGATACCGAGAGCGAAAGCGGTTACGAACGTGTCAGAATGCTGACCGACATTGACAAATTACTAGACTGAACAGGCTGAACGTGCGGCCCAATTCGAATGTTCGATCGAGTGCGAAGCCAGGTGCGAAAAAAGTTCGAAACTTTTTTGAAAAAGTTCTTTGACATGTCGGCGAGTTCTGGTAGACTATTTGCTCGCTGGCATGGAAGAGATTCCAACGCCGAGTTTTCATGGGCGATTAGCTCAGGGGGAGAGCACTACCTTGACACGGTAGGGGTCACAAGTTCAAATCTTGTATCGCCCACCATGAAACATCAGGTCAGAAGCTTATAAAGCTTCTGACCTTTTTCTTTTCCAGACCCAATGTACAAATCATGTACAAATAATTCCAGCGTCACCAATCGACGCCCGATACGGCGTCGCGCTTATCCTCCATCTCGACGTGCACGTAAATGTCCATCGTCGTGGAGTATTTCGCGTGCCCGGCTAGTTCTTGGAGTACTTTGGGATCGACTTTTCGGCGTGCCAGCTCGCTGATGTACGAATGTCTCATCTCGTGGAGGGTCCAGCCTTCGAGGCCGTAATCGGACCGGTTGCGCTCCCACCATCTGGTGATCGAGTGGGGCAGGATCCGCTCGCCGAGGTCGTTCGACACGACGGGCGTTTCAGGCGCGATCGACGGGAGGCCGCATGGTCCGCTTCCCAGGGAGCGCCGAGCCTCGGCGAATGCCCTCTCCTGGGCTGCACGGCGGGTTCTGAGCGTGTTCACGGCCCCGTCCGAGAGAGGGAGCTTGCGCTCGCCCTTTGCCGTCTTAGGTGCCTTGAGGTTGCGGTGCTCGTCGTAGCTGTGGCGCACGTAGAGAACGCGCCCGTCGAGATCGACGTCGCCCCACGAAAGGGCGCACGCCTCGCCTCTGCGCAAGCCGGTCTGGACGCACAGCAGCACGGCTGCGGCAGGCGCGCTCCCGGCGTCGAGAGCTGCGGAGAGACCCTTCATGCGGTCGAGGGGAAGCCGCCTCTTCTCCGGCGTGCTCGGCTTGGGGAGCCTTGCCCCGTCGCAGGGGTTTCCGGAGAGCAGGCCGTCCGAAACGGCGTCGTCGAGCATGCTGCGCAGCGTGGAGTGGACGCCCAGGACGTAGGATCCGGACAGGCTGCGCCCGGAAGGGCTTTCTCCGTCCATGAGCTTTGAATATATTCGCTCGACGACCTTCGGCGCAAGCTCATGGAGCCTCGCCTTGCCGATGTGCATGACGACGCACTTGAGGTGGGCCTCGTTCTTGTCGACGGTCCCGTCCGAGAACCCGTCGTCTGCGCGCCTGAACGCGATCCAGGAAGCGGCGTACTGCTCGACGGTTGCCCCCGACGGCCTTTTCGCTTCGTCCGACTCGATCTCGGATATGAAGTCTCGCAGAGCTTGCTGGGCCTGCGTGAAGGTTCCTGCGAACGAGCGGAGGAACGTCCTGTACTTGCCAGTCGAGAGGTCGCGCCCGGCGCTGACGCGGAGCTGCCATCTCCTGCATTTCGAGCGCGGCTTGTCCTTGTCGAGCTGGACGATCGATCCTGATCCTTTGACCTTTCGCATGGTACAATGCACCTGCCTTCCGTTTATTCGGTTGGTACTGCATAAGCCTCGCGCTAGGGTGGCAGCCCTTCGATGCGCGGGGCTTTGTTGCTCTATTCGATACCCTCGTCTTCTTCGAATATCCCTTCCCATGCTTTCGCCAGGTCTGCGAGCACGTCCTCGTTCCGGAGGAGGTACGTCCGCGCGTTCGTAGTTATCGACCAAGTATCTTTTTGCAGAGAGTTGCGGGCTTTGGTTACCCGGTAAACCATCTTCTTCCCGTTCAAGACGAGCAGAGTCTCCTGGGGCATATAGAGCACCGGAATATAATCGGGTGTCGGGAACACTTCCCGGATTTCAAAGGCATAGTGAAGCATGGCTTTCTGTTGCTCTGTGAGGTGCAGGTAGGAATCGTGCTTCGCCCTCGCCGCCTCTTCGCTCTCACGTTGCTTCGCAAGGGCTTCGTCGGCTTTTCGCTCGAATTCCTTCCACTCCTCGTGCTTCTGGCGCATTCGCTCCAGCTTCAGCTCATTATCGGCCTTAATGCGAGCGAGAGCGACCTCGCTCTTTTCCTTGTCGGACGCCCTCTCCTTCTCCAGATCATCGGCAAGGCGGATGTCGCGCTCGTTGCGGAAACCTCGCTGCTTCCACCCGTTCGCGAACGCGACGATGAAGAGGACGGTTCCCGCCATGAGCAGCACCAGGGGGTTGGAGGTGTCGACAAAATAAGGAAGGCCGATAGCAGCGACCACCGTCACGATGACCGAAAGCCCGCCGAACGCCGCCCATCCGGCACCGCCGAGGCTCTTCACGAAGTCCTTCATCTACGCTCCCGTCGCGGTTTGTATAGATTGCGCAACGAATGGCATGACGGTAGGAACTGCTTCTATCGCTTTGTCGAACAGCCAGTTTCCGACTGCCTTAGCCGCCTTCTTGACCTTCTCTTTCCCCTCTCCCTTGCTTTCCTCGAGCTCGTTCAGCAGCTTGGCAAGCTCCATTTTCTCGTCAGACGTCATTACTGAGTCTGGAAGAGCCCACATTTGTGACATCGCGACGTTGAGATCGACTGCGACGGAAACCGACTGGTGGTTGCTTTGCGCCACTGTGACTGTCGCAGGAGGGGTTCCGCCGTTGGCCGAGCGCACGATCTCGTCTCGATATTCCATGAGTTTGCCGCGAATCTTTGGCAAATCTGACTTCTTGTAAGCAACCACATACCCGTATCCGTCAACTCTTCCGATTCCGTTGTCGAAGCCGTCGATCTTTTCAAAATAGATCGAAGAGATCTCGAATCCAAGCTCATTGGCTGCTTCGTCGGTCGTATCGCTGTCTTCGATCAGATGCTCGCATTTTTTGATATAGCCGCTAACAACCGAGCATCCAAACTTCTCATCGAATTCTCGCTGCTGCTCGTCGCGTAGCGCAAGAAGCTTTCCCCTGAGTTGTTTGATGTCCTCTTTGGTGTGATCGTTCGACGATCCGTCTCCCGTAATCCTCGCGCCACGGTAGTGTCTTATGTTCGGGATCGTGTTGTGAAATGCGCTGATTATTTCTCGAGCCAAAGCGTTTCTCTCGTTTTGAGGAAAACCGTCCGATGTGGCTTCGTCGCATTTTGCTATGTATTCATCCAGCAGGCTCATTTTGTCCGCCTTCTCTTACGCTACCCCGGAAATCTTATCATCGCGAATGCCTTCATTTTTTGCATTCTTCGCAAGTTGGAAGTCGAGTTGTTCTTTTATTGCTGAGCGACCGTCGCGGTTCAGTTGCGAGAACCCGTCTGCGAGACGCTGGGTTTCGGCATCTTCGTATCGAATAGCCTTCTTCTCAGTACGCCCTGCAAGGTAGTCTAGGGAAACGTCGAGAGCGTCAGCGATTTTTACAGCGGTTGATAGCTTGGGACTCGCATCTGGGTTTTTTATATAAGGAACAAGATTAGAAGACTTAAGTCCGGTAAGCCTACATAAATCGGCACGTGTCATATCTCGATCTTCGAGAATATCCAAAAGCCTTTGTCCAAAATTCATCTGAATCACCTCACAAAGATAGTAACAATTTTTACTATATATATCAATAAACTTATTGACAAAGTCAAAACTTTGACTTACCGTGTTTCACGAAGTAATAATTTTGACCATAAATAAATTCGTTGACTTCGTTGTGGTGGTAGCTATGCCGTTTTTCCTTCAACGGATGCGAGGGGAGTGATCGAATGCCAGAACCACACCATCACAAGATAGGCCCGGATGCAATACCGGAAGGCTTTGTGCCCGTTTGGTTTTCCTTCTACGTGTTCGCCCAGCGCGTCGCGTGGGGGATGGCCACGAAGGAAGAGATCAAAGCGATGGAGATGGTATACGGGATCGCCAACGCGTTCAGCGATTGGGACGTGTGCGTCAACGACGTGATGCAGTGAGAGAGGGAGGGTGATCTTTTGTACTACGAAGCACTTGACGAAGCCGTGACTCTGTACTTGAAGCGCGCAAGCATGACGCAGGATGCGCTGGCAGAGCGGATGGGCATGGCTCCGAATACGTTCAGCTGGAAGCGACGCGGCATAAGGGAATTTTCGCTATCGGAAGCTTCCAGGCTCGCCGATATCGTAGGCATCTCGCTCGACGAGGCAACCGGGCGCGACGAGCGCAAGGCAGGATAGGGAATAGTCAGACACCAAGCATTGTTCGATCAGGCACCTTGAAAACCGAATATCCGAAAGCGCGGCCGCCGGAAGGTTAGGTGGCGTATGGAATGTAAAGCAAAGCGCGGATACGAGGTCGTTGCGTTCGTCACCGGCGTGGACATGACGTCCATCTTCGTGAAAAAGACCCGCTCCGTTATCGAGAGGCTAAGCGCAATGTCGGTCATCGTCAAATGCACGACGGACAACGGAAACGAGATCGAGTTCCCATGCTCGCGCTACGACGCTCCTCAGCTCGGGTCCAAAGTCAGGCTGTCGGTCTCTTGGGACGAGATCGACTGACTCCCCGTCCGCTCCCAGCTTGACACATGGCTCGTCAAAACGGACGAGAAAACGCCGGAAACGATCGACATCGCCGCAGCGAGAACGACGAGGAAGATGCGGAACCGCCTCTCTTGTCGCAGTTCGGCGCGAGCTTCGGCCTCCCGCTTCTCCTTGTCCGCGAAATAGCAGCGACCGAGGCTCGTGAGGTCCCCGATCTCGGTGCTGTTCCCAATCTCGGCGAATCGTACGTATCCCAGTTCCCCGAGGTCTTTGATGGTGCTCAGCTCGCAGTTCGCGTCTCTGTCGGAGATGTCGCGATCTGCAAGATCGAAAACGTAATCGGCGACGTCTCCGCCGTCCTCCCTTATCTCCACGAGGATGCGAAGAACCCTCTCCTCCTCGCTTGAGAGCGTCGTGTCTATTCGCATGATCGTCCTCTCCCTTGGTCTGTATTGGCAATTCTATCAGGCTGGCCGCGCTTTCGGATATTCGGTTTTCAAGCCTGCCGTAGCATGGCTTCGGTCCAGGAAGGGAGGTTGGCGGGGTAGCGTCGCCAAGCACCTTGAAAACCTAGGGCACCGCCCAATACCCGCTCCCAACAGGGAGAAGCGGGGAACACCGGTGCTATCGACAGCATTGGACACGATCACGGGAGGTGGCCGTCATGACGAACTGCGACTTGCCGCGCTGGATGACTCCGCGGCAATACGCCGAATGCATGCAGCTCAACGTCGTCCACGTGAGGCGCATGTGCGAAGCGGGGAGGATCCCGGCCTGCAAGGCCACGGGCCGCTGGCGCATCGACCGCGACAAGGCCCTCGGCATCGAAGGCGGGGAGGCAACGGAGAAGATGGACGTTTCCGAGTTGCTTCGCGACGTGAAGAAATGGCTCGCCGACGGCGAGCTGCTCGTAAAGAGGATGGAGGTCGAGATTGGATAGCAAAAAAGAAGCGCGCCGGATGTGGAAGTCAGGGCGCGCATCCGCCAATGAAGGCAACCGAATCATACCACACGAGGAATGGGAGCGGGGCATGAGGCTGCTGCCCGTGCCGTTCCTGGCGATGCTTGCGGCGTACGCCGTCATGCTGGCATGCGGGGCGGGGTCATGAGCGAAGGGGAGGATCGGACGGTCACGTGGGCGCTCAAGGCCGCCTCATGGGCCGAGAGGCCGTACCCGGCCGATCCGGGCATGACGACGTTCGCGGCATGGCTCGGGCACGTCGAAGCGGAGGCTCGCGTCACCGGCAAGGTGACCGTCATGCGCGACCAGCCGAAGATGCTCGGCAACCACAACCATTGGGCGTGCCTGTCGCGCTTGGCGATCATGCACAGCCCCGACCTCGCGAAGTACATACATCCGGCGCACAGGCAGCCCCTCGACGGGCGCGAGGGCGTCGAGCTTATGAACGAGCTGTACCGCCGGGTGGTGGGCCGCCCGCCGAAGGCTCGCAGCTGGATGGCCGCGCGCGACGCGGCCGAGCGAGGCGGCATCGATGGTCGATAGGTCGGCCGACGTCGGCCCCTGGCTGATCGTCGTGGACGCGATGGACTACGACCGCGCCGACGAGCTGGGCCGCACGATGGGGTCGCTCGGCGTGACGGGCAGGTTCATGCGCGGCGAGGTGGCCGACTGCATGGCGGACGCGGCGAGGTGGCGAAAGCACAGGAAGGAACAGGAGATTGTCGAGCATCAGGACTGATCCGAGGACCGGCGGCATAGTGGTGCGGGCGTACGCCGGCGTCGACGCGGCGACGGGAAAGCCGCGCCAGGTGTCGAGGACGCTGCCGCCGGGGGCGTCCGACGAGGAGATCGCGCAGGCCGTCGAGGAGGTCGAGCTGAAGGCGGGCCGCGCGAAGAGGACTGGCTCCGGCTACACGGTGGGCGCGCTCCTGGACTACTACCTGGACGGCCTCGTCGACTACGGGCATGCGGCGTCGACCGTCGCGGCCTACCGGTCTATGGCGCGCTGCTACGTGCATCCCGGCGTGGGCCGCATCGAGTACGACCGGGCCTCGGCGTCGGACTTCTCGGCGCTCTATCGGTCGCTTCTGCGCAGCGGCGGAAAGGACGGATCGCCGCTGTCGCCCGTGACCGTTCGCAAGCTCCACGCGATGCTGTCGGGCTGCTTCTCCACGCTCATGCGCGACGGCGTGGTGGACTCCAACCCCGTCCTCGGCGTGGCGGTGCCGCGCGGCGGAAGCCCTGAGGCCAAGCCGCTTTCCGAGCGCGACTTCGCGGCTCTCGCGGCGCGCCTCCACGAAGTTCTTGCGAAACCGGTCGAGGACGACGCGGGCTACATGGAGCGGACGTTCGCGGCGGCATGGTGGACGTGCCTGCACACCGGGGTCAGGCGCGGCGAGCTCGCCGGCTTCCAGGTCGGCGACTGGTCGGAGCGGATCGGCATGGACATGGCCCCAGGCGGCGAGGCGTCGTGGCATCCGGGCGTGAGGGTTTCCCGCTCGGTCGCGCAGGTCCCCGGCATGTCGGCCCCCGCCGAGTACAAGGAGCCGAAGTCCGAGCGCGGCAAGCGCGTCTTGACGGTCGACGACGAGACCGCCGGCGCGATCCGCTCGCAGATCGCGCTGCAGCAGGCCGTCATGGCCGAGCGCGGCTGCCGGCAGACGGACGAGACGCCCTTGTTCTCGCATCCGGACGGGACGTGGATACTTCCGTCGGAGTTCACGGCGGAGTTCCGCGCCCTCGCGAAGTCGCTCAAGCTCGCCAAGCACGTCCACCTGCACACGCTCCGGCACACGCATGCGACCTACCTGCTGTCGCACGGCGAGGCGATAAAGGTCGTACAGGAGCGGCTCGGGCACTCGAAGATCGACGTGACGCTGGGAATCTACGGCCACGTGCTTCCGGGGCGCGACGCGCGGGCGGCGGAGAGCTTCGGCGCCCTTTCCAAGTCGATGGTGGAGCGGGCGTGTTCCGCGCCCATCGTCTCGTACGCGCCGAAGTGCCCGCTGTCTGGGGAAACGTGCGCGAGGTTCTACAATCCATCGGGAAAAAGCAATGCATGAAAGGAAGGAGGCGCCAGCCATGGGAAACGGCCGGGAAGCGTTGAAGGAGGCGCGCAGGCGCGCCGGCATGACCCAGCAGGCCGTAGCGGATTCGCTGGGGATAAGCCTTAACTACTATCAGAAGATCGAGGCGGGGGACCGGACGGGAGACTTCGAGATATGGGATGCGCTGGAAGATATGTTCAGCGTTCACCAACGTCTCTTGAGAACGACGGATCCTCCGTTCTCCCAAGGATCCAATCGGTAGACGTGTCGAAGAAGTCCGCGAGCTTTACTAGCGTTTCCGGTGACGGCGCCCTGGTGCCCTGCTCGTATTTCTGGTAGGCGTTCAGCGAAATCATGAGATGGTCAGCCGTTTGCTGCTGAGTTAGAGCATGCGCCATTCGAATTTCGCGGAGCCTTTTTCCGAGCAATTGAACTCCTAAAACAGGTATTGGTTACATACGAATTGTATGTTAGTATGCACCTAGAAAAAACATACATAACGTATGTATACAGTACGAATGTAAGGAGGATCGCCATGCTGCACATGATCGACAAGGCCGAGGTGCCGGGCTACCGAGACGGAGACAAGAGCCCTCTTCGGGTCTTCTGCGAGGAGACCGCCAGGGAGTTCTTGGAGAAGTCGAATCCCGGAGACGTGGCCGAGGTGACGTGCGCTCCGGTGGAGCCGGGCGAGAGGGGCGTGCGGAGGCTGGCGGGCGCGTTCCGCGGCGCGCTCTTCTACATGGACAGGAGCGTCGACCTGCGCCGGGAGGTGCGCGTCATCACGCGCAACGGCGAGCGGGTGTTCCTGGAGCGCGCGAAGCTTGCTCAGTCGACGGAACTCCGCGAGCCGAACCCGTATCCGGACCACGTGAGGAGATAGGGAATGGAAGGAAAAAAAGAAGCGCGCCGGATGTGGAAGTCGGGGCGCGCATCCGCCGATGAAGGCAACCGAATGATACCACACGGCGAATGGGAGCGCGGCTGCAAGATGCTGCCGGTCCCGTTCGCCGCCGCAGCCGTCGCCTACGCGCTCATGCTGGCGTTCGGCGTCGGGGTGTAGGAGCGGGAGAAGCGGCATATGGGAGCGATCGGAGGGTCCCGGAAGAGGGACCCGCGCGGACGAGGCGCGCGGGTCCGTCGTCGAAGGGGGGCTTCGAGCGACGGCCGACAGTCTACACCATACGCCCTTTCGAGTGAAGGGGCGGCCGAGGCAACGAGAGGAAAAGCACCTTTATGAGCATAAACAGAACGATCATCAGCGGGCACCTGACCCGCGAACCGGAGCTGAGGTCGACCGCGGGCGGCATGCCGGTCCTCGGCTTCGGCGTGGCGGTCAACGACCGCCGCAAGAACCAGCAGACCGGCGAATGGGAGGATTACCCGAACTTCATCGACTGCACCATGCTCGGCAACCGAGCCGAAAGCTTGAGCAGGTACCTGTCGAAAGGTACGAAGGTCGCGATCGAAGGCAAGCTCCGTTGGAGCCAGTGGGAGCGCGACGGCCAGAAGCGCAGCAAGATCGAGGTGGTCGTTGACGATATCGAGCTTATGAAGCGGCAGGACGGCTCGCAGGCGGTTGCGAGCGCCGCGCCGGTCGTCGACGCTTGCCAGGCGGTTCACGACGAAGACATACCGTTCTAGGAGAAACGATGCCAAACAAGTTCACTTGGTTCCCGAAGATAACGAGAGTCGTCGAGCGGATCCCGTCCGAGGAGCAGCGCGGCATGTTCGCGCTCGCCGTAATGCGCTACGGCACCGAGGGCGCGGAACCCTCTCTCGAATACCCGCTCGACGCGCTGTTCGAGTCGATCCGCGAGGACGTCGACAACTCCGTGAGCGCGCGCGAGGGCAACGCCGGAGGGCGTCCGAGACGGCAGAGGAAAGAAGCTACCAGAGACGTTCGAGAAGCCGAAAACGAGCCGGAAAACGCGCCGGAAGATGAAAAGCAAGCCGAAAAAGAACGGAGGTTAAACGAAGGTGAAACCCCCGTTTCAAACATCGAAAACGGGGGTTTTGAAACCTCGGAACCCCTCCTATATAAACCAAGCCAAGATAAACCAATCCAAACCAGACCAGAAAAAGAGGGAGGTGCGCGCGCGAGGTTTCGCGCCCCGACCCCCGACGAGGTCCGAGCCTTCGCGGAGGAGGCCGGGCTGAGCCTCGATGCGGAGCGGTTCTGCGACTTCTACGCGTCGAAGGGCTGGACGGTCGGCAAGTCGAAGATGCGGGACTGGAGGGCCGCGGCGCGCAACTGGGCCCGCCGCGACGCTGCCGGGAAGGGGGTCGGCCATGATGAGCTTGGCGAGTACGCTGGGGCGTTTTGAGGCGCCGAGGAACACTCCGGAGCAGGAGGCGGCGGCAGCCGCCTGGAAGGAGGGGCAGCGACGGCTGAAGGTGGAGGAGCGGCTCGCCCGATCCGGCGTTCCCTCGCGCTACCGCTCGGCGTCGCTCGACGGGTGCGACCGGCGCATCGCCGACTGGTCGGCGTCGCCGTCAGACGTGCTGCTGCTCCGAGGAGACGTCGGGCGCGGCAAGACGCACGCCGCCTGCGCCGTCCTGATCGCCAACGCCGCCGAGCGCACGGTGCTCTTCGCGACGTCGCTCGACCTGCTGCGGGACTTCCGCAGCGTGTTCGACGGGGCGGCGCGCGAGGCCGACGTGATGGGGCGGTACCGCAACGTCGGGCTGCTCGCCGTCGACGACCTGGGCAAGGAGCGGCCGACCGACTGGGCGCTGTCGAAGCTGTTCGACGTGCTGGACGCGCGGATCAGGCAGGGCAAGCCGACGATCGTCACGACGCAGTACCGCTCCGCCGAGCTCGCGGCGCGTATGGCGTCGGACGGCAACGCGGAGACCGCCAAGGCGATAGTGAGCCGCCTCGGCGACAGGAGAAACGCGGTCGTCGCCTTCGACGGCCCGGACAGGAGGCTTCGAAATGGCCGATAACGTGAACCACCCCGACAACTACACGCAGGGAGGGATCGAGTGCATCGACGCCATGCGCTCGATGGCCGGCGAGGGCTTCGCCGCTCACCTGCGCTGCACGGTGCTCGAGTGCCTGTGGAGCTACGACCTCAAGGACGGCCTGGATGATCTCCTCAAAGCCCGACGGTACCTGGACGAGCTGATCGACGAGGCGCGAGCCGAGGAGGGGCGCGCGGCCCTCGCCGGGATGAGCGATGCGGCCCTCGCCGGGATGAGCGATGCGGCCTCGTCGGACGCCGTGCGTGCGGCGAGCGAGGCCGAGCGGGCCATGGTGGAACGGACGTGCAGCGAAGCCGCCCGCCCAGCCCGCATCGGCTACGGCATCGGCGCAGGTGAAGATCACGATGCCGATGATTCCGAGCACGACGAGTTCGGGAAAAAGGGATGCATGAAAACGCTCTACGGTCCTGTGACGGGATTCTACCGCGAGGGGGCCTGATGGCTGAGCACTACGGGCAGGTGCGGGGGTTTCGGCATCGAAGCGATCAGAAGGCGGTCGAGCAGCCCGCCGCGCCGCTCCCGAAGCGGCGCGGCGCCGAGAAGCACCTGGAGGACATGATCGCCGACCCTAACGACCGAAGGCACGGGACGGTTACAGGCTACAAGTACGGATGCCGATGCGAGAGATGCCGCGCCGCTTCTCGCGAAGCCCGCAATAAGGGAGCCGCGAGGGAGCGCGAGCGCCGAAAGGGAGTGCTCGCCGATATGGCCGCCGATCCCCGCCATCCGTCGCACGGCACGTACACCGGATACAGGGATTACGGGTGCCGGTGCGAGAAATGCCGTCGCGCAGGTCATCTGCATTACGTCAGGACGAAAGGAGGCCGATGATGGCCGAAGAAACGAGCGGGATCGAAAAGCTGCGAGCGTTCGCGGACGACGCAGCCGAGTTTATCCGCGACGTCGCGGATCAGATCGAAATCAGGCACCAGCGCGACGTGATGGTGGTCGATGCCTTATGAGCTTCGCAATCGCGTCTGTCTCGTGGGGCAAGGACAGCCTGGCCATGCTGCACGGGCTGATCGAGCGCGGCATGCCGCTCGACGAAGTGGTGTTTTACGACACGGGTATGGAGTTCGACGCGATCTACCGCGAGCGCGACCGGATCCTCCCGCTGCTCCGCGAAAACGGCATCAGGTACGTCGAGCTTAAACCGGCGATGCCGTTCTGGGAGTCCATGTTCCTGCGGCCCGTCCGCAGCCGTAAAACCGGCGATGTCCACAAGCGCGGCTACGGATGGTGCGGCGGGCCGTGCCGGTGGGGGACGACGGAGAAGTGCCGGACGCTCGACAGGTACGCCGAGGCCGTCGGGGCGAAGGTGTACGTCGGGATAGCAGCCGACGAGACCGACCGCCTGGCGAAAGAGGTAAAGCCGTACAAGCTGCATCCCTTGGCCGAATGGGGCATGACGGAGTCCGACTGCCTGGCGGCATGCTACGAGCGAGGCTGCGAGTGGGACGAGGACGGTGTTCGGCTCTACGACGTGCTGGACAGGGTCAGCTGCTGGTGCTGCCGAAACAAGAACATGAAGGAATTGAAGGCGATCCGCGACCATCTGCCGAGGTACTGGTCCAGGCTCGAAGGGCTTGAGCACCACCTCGGACAGATGAAGGGGAAGCCGTTGTCAGATATAGGAGGCGAGTAACCGTGTGTATTTATTGCAATAGCGCCGTGTCGGCGCACATCATCAGCGTGGAGCAGGGAGAGGACTGGTCGCCAGGCGTGTCGGCCTACGTCAGGGGCGGCGCGCTGCACGTGGAAGTCGACGCGGACGACAACTACTATTTCGCGGCCCCGGTCAATTACTGCCCCATGTGCGGGCGCAAGCTCGGTGGCGATGCATTATGAGCCAGCTATACGCCGGATGGGGCGTGCCATCGCTGCTCGCATGCCTTATCGAGCGCACCGAGGGCATAGCCGCGCTGTGCCACGTGCTGCTCGACCGCGACGACGCGAGCGACGACGCGCGGGAGCTTGCCGAGGGCGTGCTCGACGAGTTAGAGGGAGGAAACGAGAAATGATCGAAGTAGGCTCGAGGGTGATGCTCAACGGCAAGTACATGGATAACCGCGAATATCTGGGCAAAGTCATGACCGTCACGAAAGTCGGCCCTATAGGAGGCGTCGATTGTGTGTGGGTCGATGAACCGGGATTCGGCGGCGCTTATGCGGCTGACGGATTCGACGAAGGCGAAGGAGGCGATGCGTCGTGAAAACCCGCGAAGAGCTATGCGCCATGACCGTGAAGCAGCTCAAGGAGTACGCCAAGGAGATAGGTTGCTGCCTGGGCTACGACGGCTCACGCAAGGACACGGCCATCCGCGCCATAGAGACGCATCAGGAGCATAACGACAGGAGCTGGAAATGAGTTGGTTTTGGTTAGCGGTGACGGTTTTCTGGCTGGTCTCATTCGTCCTCGACATAGCGATCGGAGGAAACGGTCACTATCCCGGTCTCATGGCCATGGCCAGCCTCATCATGTGCGAGTTGAGCCAGATCGAAAAGAGGTTGCAAGGTCAGGCATCCGAAGCCTGGACCGCCCGTTACGAGCACACGTGCAAACCTATCTGTAAAGGCACGAGCATATCGTGCGACGTATGCGGGAGCGAGCTTCACGATCCGTATAGGTTCTGCGGCGGATGCGGCGCGAAGGTGGCGGGCGAATGAGCGGACGCGAGACGTGCCTATGGCGCATGTGCTGGCTGGCGAACGGCAAGTGGGCTGTCATGACCCAGTGCGGGCACGATTTCCTGCTGACCAGGAACATGCGCCTCTACGCTCGCATGCGGAAGCCGTCGTTCGCTTGCCCGTACTGCGGCCTGGAAGAGTGGCATACCAACGAGAGCAACTGGGATCCAACCGACGAGCAGCTGGACGAATGGGGCATGTGATGGCGGCGTGGCTGTTCGTCGCGTCCATCGCGCTCATGGCGGCGTTCTGCGCGTGGGTGCTGGCAGGGATCGCGAGGATGCTCGCCGTCGAGTTAATGAGGAGGAAGGAGGATCGCCGATGATATAGGAGCGTATGCCCCGGCTGCCCGTCGCCCTTCTCTAAAGAACACGGCGCACTCAACCAGCAGGACGTTTTGCAGCCATCCGATCGGAGGCGCGGAATGAGCGCAGAGAGCCTGCCGCCGTGGCCGGTGTGGTAGCATTCTCTTGCAGGAATCCACCGCCGAGCGAAAGGCCATTCGATGAGCGTCGTGTCCAGGATATTCGCGGGAGGGAAAACCAACGCCGAGAGGATCCCCGAGATCGAGCGCATCACGTTGGTGCGCGTCGATAATCCCGTCAAGCAGTACTCCGCGTTCCTTCTCTGCCTCGTGCTGTCGGCAGTGATCGCCACCTGCGGGATCGCCGCCGAGTCGTCTGCCATAGTGATAGGGGCGATGCTCATAGCCCCGCTCATGTCGCCCATGATCGGCACGTCGTTCGCCATCGCGACGGGCAAGCGGCGCCAGGCGGCGAGGGGCCTTCTGGTCGCCCTCTCGGGAGCGGCTGCGGTCGTCGCCGTCGCCGGTGTTACGTCGCTCGCCATACCGGCCGGCGTCCCGCTGGTCGGCAACGGCGAAGTGTCGTCGCGGGTCTCCCCGCGCCTCGTCGACCTCGTCGTGGCCGTCGCGTCCGGGGCCGTCGGAGCCTTGGCCGTCGGCCGCGACGACGTGTTCGACGCCATCCCGGGCGTCGCCATCTCGGTGTCGATCGTGCCTCCCCTCTGCGTGGCGGGCGCGGCTCTCGCCCAGGGGGCCCAAGCGGTCGCGTCAGGGGCCCTGCTCCTATTCACCGTGAACTTCTTCGCCATCCAGCTTTCGTGCAATGCCGTGTTCTTCCTGATGGGCTTTGCCGGGCGCGCGCAGGACGGAAGCAGCGCGAAGGCGAGGCTTTTGTGGTACGCCACCGCGGTCGTCGGGACCGTCCTGCTCGCCGTGCCCCTCGCCGCTGCGAGCAACGAGGTCATCGAGCAGTACTCCTTCGAGCGCGGCGCCGCGCAGTCCGTGAGGGAGTGGCTGCGGGAATCGTCCTACGAGCCGGTCTCCGTCGACGCGTCGGGCGGCGCGGTGGTCGTCGAGATCGCCGGCGAGGGGACGTTGCCCGACCTGGACGACCTGCGCATCCTGCTAAGGGAGAGCAAAGTTCCCGTCGAAGACGTGAAGATGAGGGTTACAAGGCAGTACAGCTGACGAAGGAAGAGGGCCCGCAGCCTTGGATCGGCTGCGGGCCCTCTTCCTTTAAGCGAGAGCGCGGTCGGCTACTTGCGCTTCGCCTCCGCCTCGATGTCCTTCACGGCGTTCTTCGCGTCGGCGGCGACGTCCTTGGCGGCGTTCTTCACGTCGTGGGCGGCGTCCTTCACGGCGTTCTTCGCGTCGTGGGCCGCCTCGCTCACGGCTTCCTTCGCCTTGTCGGCCGCTTCTCCCAGCTTTTCCTTGACGTCTTCCATTGGCTCTCCTCTCGAGTCGATCTGCCTTGTCCGGCATTGTAACGGCAGGGGCGATGGGCGGAGCGAGACGGGCGGGAAACCGTTGCGGATCTGATTCTTTAATGCAATTGGCACGAGCTTGCTTCGCGCGGGCGCGCTGGACTCGCCGACGTCCGTGCCGTATCATCTGCAAAACGACCGACGCAGGGGAGGAGCCGCGCCATGGTTCGCGAGAGGCAGCGTTACAGGGTGTTCGACCGCGGGGCCTTGATAGCCGAGGGGACCGCGAGCGAGTGCGCGGCGGCCGCGGGCCTCAAGCCGCGCACGGTCCAGGCGTACGCGGCCGATCCCCGGCGCTCGCCGAGGTGGCGCGTGGAGCACGTCAAGGGAGGCGGCGCTCTACCCGATGAAATGCGACAGGATTCCCAGTCCGAACACGTCTGCCGCCGAATGCGCGATGAAAAACGGCGCTAGGTTCTTGTCTTTCGACCGCCTGTAGATCAGGTAGACGGCTCCTCCGAACACGAGGCCGATTCCCAATGCAGGCATTAACCCTTGGTAGGTATGGAAGCTTGCGCGCACGAGCAACGAGAACGGCACGGCCCACTTCAGGTGCCTGGGCCTCACCGCGAGGCAGATGCCTAGGAAGTACAGCTCTTCGTACGCTCCGTTGAGCGCGGCGTGCAAGACCCTGGAAACGGGTTCGCTCCAGAAAAAAGATCCGATCGGGTTCGGGAGCTGGATCGCCTCGCGGATCGACCCCGCAACGACCATGTAGGCATCGAAGGCGAGCGAGCCGATTAGAAACACGAACGCAGCGCAGAGGACCGCTCTGAGATCGAGCTTGATGCGCCATGCCTTGAAATCGAAGTTCCTGGCTCGCAAGTACAGCAGGGCGATCGCCAGCAACCCCGATTGGACGGCGATGGCGTTGTAGTTGTCCGCGACGGAGAACGAGATGTTGCCTTCGACCGTCGCCGTCCCTTGCGAAAGGCCCAAGAGCGACATAGTGGACGAGAGGATCGCCCAGCCGAATAGGATAACGGTGAGCGAGAGGATATCGAACCACTCGAGATAGCGAACTTTCTCCTTTTTCGTTTTGCGAATGAGCGTCAAGGCCGCCTCCTTCTGACTGCTTTGCATCGATGAGCTCGTCCGTTTTCCGGGAGAGGGGGATGATGATACCCGCCTATCGAATTTCGTCAAGGGGAGGCGACGTTTTTCGCATGTTCGTCGACAGTGATAATTTATGCGATAAAATAGCAAGCACACTTGTTCGATCGGATTCCGGAGGCAGATTTGGACCACGACATATTCGTCATGCGGGCATGCGTCACGTCTTACTTGCGGTACATAAAGACGATGGACGACGAGATACGGGAGATCGAGTCGAGGATAAGGGACGTGCGGGCGCGGCTCGTGTCCATGGGCGCGTCGTTCGAAGGCTTCCGATCCGGCGGATGCGGTGACAGGCTGGGCGAGGGCGTTGCGCGCATCATGGAGCTGGAGGCGGAGTGGTCGGACCGCGTGTCGGCATGCTATGCGGAGATAGCCGCCGCCCAGGACATGTGCGATCCTCACCACATAGGCAGGTGGGCCATGTGGATGCACGTGGTCGAGGGGCGAACGTGGGCCTACGTGGGTCGCGTGATCGGCTACAGCGAGCGCCAGGCGCGCGCTATCGGCGACGCCGGCGCGCGCGATCTGTACCGCTTGATCCCGGAGACGTTCCGGCGCGACGAGTTCCCCAACGCCGCGCCGATAGAAACGCTGCCGCCCATTGCCGTCTGATCCTGGTAATCTGATATAAGCGAGAAACAACCGAACAGCCGTCCTTTAAGGGCGGCTTTTTTATTGCCGAGACAGGGAGGCAGCCATGGTATCCGCCGACTACATGATCCGCGCCGCGCTGAGACACGACACCGCCATGAGCCGCGCCATGCTGCGGGCATGCGGCGTCCCGGTTCCGCGATCCCGCCCGCGAATCGGCTCGATAGTCGCGGTCGACGCGTACGACGGGCTGGGCGAGTGCTTCGCGAACCACGGAAGCCCGATGGATCGGATGATCTAAGTGCGCGTTCCGTCCGACGTGCCGCTGCGCGAGTGGATCGTTTCTCTGATCGACGACGGCAAGCTCTATCGGTTTTACAAAACGTCCGACTGGCTGGAGCTGCGAGCTGCCGTGCTGGAGGATCACCACAACGAGTGCGAGATGCACAAGGGTAGAGGAGACCTTCCCGTCAACGAACGATACGCGAAAGCGGACACTGTCCATCACGAGTTCGAGGTGAAGAAGCATCCAGACATGGCGCTCACGCGCTACCTCACGGAGCCTGACGGCACGAGGCGAGAGGTGCTTCATCCGCTGTGCAACGATTGCCACAACATCGTGCACGGTCGAAGGCTCATGGGCAGTCCGAGCAAGAAGAAGCCCGTTACCGAGGAATGGTGGTAGCGATGCGTCGCCTGGACAGCTCGGAACGAATCAGATCAGCAAGGTAAGCCGAACATACCCCCCGGCCCCCTATGGGGTGTTCTGCCGGGGGGTAAAGCAACGCGGGGGGCTTCATCCTCCGGAAAAATTTTTCCTTAAACCCAAAAAACCAGAGGAGGTGACCGCCCCATGGCGAGACCCAGAGACCCTACTGCCCTGAAAATCGTCAAGGGCAAATCGCACATGACCAAAGACGAGAAAGCGGACGGATTGGCGCGCGAGGTTTACGCAGCGAACGGCGGCGTTTCACCTCCGGCCTGGTTGAGCGGGATAGCACTCAAGCACTTCCAAAAGAACGCCGAGTACATGGAGACGCTGAACGCGATGGCCGGTCGGAACGTGTACGGAAGCATCGACGTCGAATCCCTCGTCCTCATGTCCGTTTCTTATCAGAAGTCGTGCGAGTACCTTGCCGAGGAGCAGGCGGCTAAAACTCTCGATGACAAGAAGGGAGCGGAAGCCGCCCAGAAGAAGCGCCTAGCCGAAGATCGGTCTTACCGCGAGTTTTCGAAGATGCTGAAACTTGACCCAGGGAACCGTGTCGACGTTGGGTCGCACGGGGACGGTGATGGAAATGGCGACGAAACCGCCGCTCTCCTCTAAGCTCAAAGCGCGCAAGCGCAAGCGAATCCAATGCCCGGAGATAACGACCTATCTAAGATTGGTCGAAACGGGCAAGGTCAGATCGTGCGAACGGCAGAGGAAGCTGTGCGTCTATGTTCGTAAGGTGTTCGCAGAAGAAGAGCTGATCATCGACACCGACCGCATCGCAGCCTACTCGAAGCTTCTGCAGTTCTTTCCGTTCAAGGAGCTGTTCCCCTGGGAATGGTTCGTACTCGTACTGTTCCTCTGCGTTTTCAATAAGGACGGCGAGCCGCGATGGGACGAGCTTTACTGCATCGTCGGGCGCGGTGCCGGAAAGAACGGCCTTATTTCCTTTATGGCGTTCTGCCTCATGACGGCCTCGAACGGAATACCGAACTACAATATCAACATCTGCGCCAACTCCGAAGAGCAGGCCAAGACCTCGTTCGAGGACATAAGGACGATCCTCAACGACGACCGCGAGCGGTTCAAGAGCGCGTTCGATTGGAACAAGACGGAGATAACGTCGAAGTCAACCGGCTCCGTGCTGAAGTACCTGACGAGCGGGGCGAGCAGCAAGGACGGCGGACGTCCTGGGCTTGTGGTTTTCGACGAGGTGCACGAGTTCGTCAAGTGGAAGCTTATCGAGGTGCTTACGACCGGCCTTGGAAAAGTCGACCACAGCCGCATGGCCATAATCTCGTCTAACGGAGACATTCGAGAGGGCGTCTTCGACACGGTGCTTGAAACCTGCGACGAGATTCTTAACGGCGAGGAAGAGGACAACGGCATCCTGCCGTTCGTCTGCACCCTCGACAGCGCGGAGGAAGTTCACGACGAGAAGAATTGGGAGAAGGCCAACCCATCGCTGCGCTACCTGCCCGCGCGGTTCATGAACAAGATTCGCAAGGAATACCGCAAGTGGAAGAAGAACCCGGCCGGTGGCAATGCGTCGCTCATGACGCGCCGCATGGGAATTCCCCAGGGCGACATCGAGCATGAGATCACGTCCCGCGAGAATCTTATGAGAGCGAGCAGGGAGCTTCCAGACCTGTCCGGAAAGCCGTGCGTCCTAGGCTTGGACGTCGCCCAGAAAAACGACATGTTCTCTTCCGTCCTGCTGTTCAAGGACGGCGACCGGTACTACGCGATACATCATTCCTGGTTCTGCTTGAACTCTCGCGACAAGGCGCGCATCAAGGCCCCGCTTGAGGAATGGTCCGACCTCGGAATCATGACGCTGGTTGACGATGTTGAGATTCATACGTCTCTCGTTATGGATTGGATATACGAGGCGCAGCGAGCATACGACATCGTATGCGTTGCGATGGACGATTTCCGCTACGACATCGTGCATACCGAATTGCGCGATCTCGGGTACGACGCGAAAGACGGCACCGTGTTCAAGGTTCGCCCATCGGATCATGCGCGCGTTCAGCCGATCATCAATTCCGCGTTCATAACCGGAAACCTCGCCTGGGGCAACGACCCGGCCATGCGATGGTTCACGAACAACACCAAGATCGTTCCGTGGATGAACGGCAACTTCAAGTTCGAGAAGATCGAGCCGAAGGGTCGGAAAACGGACGGCTTCTTCGCGTTGGCGGCTGCCTTCCGCATCGCCGACAAGATACCCGAATGCTCGGACTACGAATTATCTGAACCTATCGTCTTCTAGGAGGTGAAACATGCAGATACTTGAAAACATCCAATCGTTCTTCGGCCGAAGGACGTACGAAGCGACGATGTCGGCATCGGAGGAGGCGGCTGCCGCGAGCCTGGCAGCAAGGAAGATGGCCCTCTATATAGCTTCGTCCTACATCACGAAAGCCCTGTCGAAATGCGAGTTCAAAACGTACGAGAAAGGCATCCCGGTCAAAAAGGAGCTGTACTACGCGCTCAACGTGAGCCCGAACCCTAACCAGTCGGGGTCGCACTTTGTCAACGCCATGGTGGATAGGATGATCTACGACGGGCACTCGATCATGGTGCAGCCGTCGAAGTCGAGGAACAGGTTCTACATCGCCGATTCGTTCAGCCCTGAGCCGAGACCTCTCGAAGAGAACCTTTTCGCCGGAGTGTCGGTGGAAGGCAGGCAGCTGGGCGTAAAGCTCAAGGCGTCCGACGTCTGCTACTTCCGGCTCGAGGACAAGGAGCCTCGCGCCGTCGTCGCTGACATGTACGCGGACATGGGCCAGCTCCTGGGCATGACTATGGCCTCGTGCAAGAACGCGAACGGCGAGCGGTTCACGCTCGAACGGGAAGGAAGGCCTGGGGGGCAGAGAGAAGACGTCAAGCAGGACGCGAATGAAGTGAACGATCTTCTGAGAGGCTTCATCCGAAGCCCTTACGGCGTCATGCCGCTCTCGAAAAACCAGATTCTCAAAAGGGTCGAGCCGAACGGAAGCGGTTCGGTCAAGGACGTCATCGACCTTCGCAGGGATATATTCGAGATCACGGCCAACGCGTTCCAAATCCCGCAATCGATGATGTACGGCAACATGACGAACACGAACGACGTCATGAACCAGTTCATCACCTTCGCGATAGACCCCATCGCCGACATGATAGGCAAGGAGATCACGCGCAAGTTCTACGGCTTCCATTCCTGGGACGGAGGGAGGACGCGCGTGCACGTCGACACCACGAAGATCAACCACGTCGACATCTTCCAGGTTGCCGAAAAGGCTGAAAAGCTCGTTTCGAGCGGCCTGTTCTCGATCGACGACACGCTCGACGCCATGGGGGCCGACAAATTGAACACCGAATTCTCGCAAGCGCACTGGATCACCAAGAACTACTCGCTGATCCAAGACGCGCTCAACCAACTAGCAGCCGCGAACGCCGAAGGAGGTGAAAACGACAATGCCAACGAATAGGTACTACTCCCTCGCGCAGGAAGGAGCGACCGCCAGCATCGACATCTACGGCGACATCACGTCATGGCCGTGGCTCGAATCGGACGTGTCGGCCTATAACCTGTCGCAAAGGCTCGCCGAGCTTGCCGACGTCGAGACCATCAACGTCAACATTAACAGCTACGGCGGCGAGGTGGCCGAGGGCCTGGCGATCTACAACGCCCTCAAACGGCACAGCGCGAAGGTGGTGACGCGTTGCGACGGATTCGCGTGCTCCATCGCCTCCGTGATCTTCTCGGCCGGCGACGAGCGCATCATGCACGACGCGTCGCTTCTGATGATCCACAACGCCTGGGTCCGCGCGGCAGGAAACGCCACCGAGCTTCGCAAGCATGCCGAAGACCTCGACAACATCACGCAGGCTTCGAAGAACGCCTACCTGGCGAACGTGAACATCACGGAGGAAGAGCTGACCGCCCTCATGGACGGCGAATCGTGGATTTCCCCGCAAGACGCGCTCGACATGGGCTTCGCGACGTCGATAGAGACGTTCGACGCCGAGAACCCGAGCCAGAATGCCCGTACCGCGCTGTTCGGCTTGGTAATGGCCGCGAACGGCTCGACCGCCGCAGAACCGGTTGAGCCGCCTCTCCCTTCCGACGATGCGGAAGGACGGCAGGATGACGAGCCTCCCGCAATCGACGTCGAGGACGAGCAAGACCCCAGCCCCGACGGGGAAGGGATCGAATCGGAGGAACCTAAAGAGGAAGCGGCTGGAATGGCCGCTTTTTTGATGCAATTAAACGACTTCCTAGGAGGAAACAACCATGCCAATGACGATTAACACCGAAACCAACCCGGCGCAGATGTTCGCGGACGCGATGCAGTCGGGAGACAACGCGCAGCTCGCAGACGCATGGAACGCTTCCATGAGCGCGATCGCCCAGAGCATCCGCGCAGACTTCGAGATCGCGCAGCGAGGAGCCGACGCGGCAGTGCTCTCGCAGCGCGGCTACCGCCAGCTGACCGCCGCCGAGAACAAGTTCTACGAGAACCTTGAGAACGTGTCCCGCTCCAACAATCCGAAGCAGGCGTTCATCGACCTTCTGGACGGCAAGCACGACGAAGACCTCATGCCCGTCACCATCATCGAGGACGTGTTCCGAGAGCTTGAGGACAACCACCAGCTCCTGCAGGTGATCAACTTCACCTACGTAGGCTACTCGACCAAGTGGCTGCGAAACAAGCACACGGCCGCGAAAGCCGTCTGGGGAAAGATCACCGACGAGATCACGAAAGAGATCACGTCCGACCTCGAAGTGATGAGCATCGACCAGAACCGCCTGACCGCGTTCGCCGTCATCCCGCTCGACATCCTGGACATGGGCCACACGTTTATGGACCGCTATGTGCGCGCATGCCTGTACGAGGCGCTTTCCTGCGGACTCGAAGCGGGCATCCTGCACGGCGTCGGTTCGGCCAAGAACCAGCCTGTCGGCATCGACCGCGACATCCATGCGGGCGTGAGCGTCAGCACCACCGACGGCTATCCGAAGAAGACGGCGATCGCCGTGAAGTCCTTCGAGAAGAAGCCCTACCTCGAGCTTGTCTCCAAGCTTTCCAAGACCGAGAAGGGAAAGAACCGCAACGTGAACGAGGTCGTTCTGGTGGTGAACACCTCCGACTACCTCACGAAGGTCGCCCCGGCGACGATGCTTCTCGGCGCCGCCGGATACGTCAATGACGTGTTCCCCTTCCCGACGAAGTGCGTTCCCTCCGTCGAGATGGCTTCCGGCGAGGCGCTCATGTTCCTGCCGAAGTGCTACACGTTCACGGTCGGCGGCACCCGAAACGGGACGATCGAGTACGACGATTCCTTCCAGTTCCTCAAGGACTGCCGCACCTATAAGATCATGCAGCACGGAGACGGCATCGCCGACGACGACACCGCCGCGATCCTGCTCGACATCAGCGGCCTCGAAGAGCTGATCCCGTCCGTCAAGGTCGCAAACACCGTCACCACGGCCACAGCACCGACCGTCTAAGGAGGCGCGTCCTATGAACGAAGGCCCTCTTTTCGAGCAGGTGAAGGGGAAGCTCTGCGTCACGTGGGACGATGCGAGGACGGACGCGAGGATAAGGAACGTGATCATGCCGAGCGCCGAGCAGGACCTTCGCGACCTGCTCGGCATCGGCGACCGACCGTTCTCGTTCGCCGATGCCGGAACGGAGAACATCCTGTTCCTAGCGCACTGCTACTACGAATGGAGCAACGCTGCGGACGAGTTCGAGGAGCATTACTCGAACATGATCGCGCGATGCCGCAGGAAATGGATGGTGAAGCAGTATGTTGAAGAGCAGAAGGCCGCTCCCGACCTACCCTGACGGCATGGTGGCGATCTACCGGGAGAAGGACAGGAAGACCGACTTCGGAGCGAAGCGCAACCCGCGCTCGCTCGACCACATGGATCACGTCGTCACCCTCGCCTACGCGCTGAAATCGTGCCGCGAGCAGGACTTCACGTTCGCCGAGCAGCAGGGGTTCGCGCTCTCAATGAAGGTGCGAACCCCTGCGTTCGCAGACGTCGACTCTGCGTGCAAGGCGGTTATCGGAAGCAGCCTGTTCGACCTCTCCCACGTCGACAAGGCTAAACGCGAGATGTACCTGTACCTGTCGAGTGCGGGAGAATTGGAGGCGGGAGCATGATCCTTGACGACATACAAGAAAAGCTGCTCGAAATAGACCCGAACGTGTTCTACGGGACGGCTGAAAAACTCGACCGAAAGAAACCGTGGGACTACATCGTGTTCTCGCGGCGCGTCATGCGCCCCAATTCGACCAAGTCCGGCTACACGGACATGTTCGAAGTCGCAATAGTGCGCGAAGAGTACGTTCCGGAGGGCCTTCCAGAAAAGATCATCGAAGCCCTTACGTCGATAAAGGGCGTCAGGATGTCGGAGCGGGACGGCCGCTACGATTACGCGGTCAAGCCGAACACGAGCGACACGGTGGAAATGCTCGTTCTCGAATTCGTCAGGCCGAGAAAGCGGCCCCCGAATGTATGAGGTCGATTATTCGAGCCTGGAAACGCTCGAAGCGCGCATGGCTGAGTTAGGGCATGGCTCCGGCCATGTCATCGACGGCGTCCTCCACGGCGAGGGCGCGAACCTGATAAAACGGGCCATCCCCGGATTGATCAACCCGTCGGGGCGCAGATGGTCGGGCAAGGCCGCGTCGATAGCGGGGAAGCCGAGCGCGGGAGGACGCCTTTCGCAGGACGACGCGAGCTTGCAAGTGACCGTCGCTGCGCGCGGCAGGATCGGATACCTCTACTTCCCCGACGACGGCACGAACACGCGCAACCACGTCGGCGACCAGCAGTTCATGCTGCGCGGCGCCGAGGATAGGCAATCGGACATCATCGACCGCTGCATAACCGGGCTGGTCGACGGATTCAACCAATGAAAGGAGCTGCTTGAACATGGCAGTCATCACGGAGACCGTATTCTCGGAATACGACGTAAAGTACATGAACTTCATCTTCGGAACCGGCGAAGGCAAGGAGGTCTGGCCGGTGAAGCTCATCGGAAAGCTCGAAGAGGAGAGCGAAGTCCGAAAAATGATCAAGAAAGCCCGCGGCGTACCCTTCAAGAACCGCACGTGGGGAACCGGCACGGGAACTCTCAAGCTGACGGCCCACATGCCCCACGCGCTCTACGTCAAGCTGCACGGCATGGACGGGGGCAAGCTCGCCGACGGCGTGAACGCGTACGGTCGCGACTCGCGGCATCCCGAAGCCCTCGTGACGGCGGACGTGCTCGACGAGGACGACGTCGAGAAGTTCAAGGCGTGGCCGCGCTGCGTCGTGTCCACCGGTCCCGCGCGCTCCGTCGAGAACGGCGCGGAGGAGGTCGCGGAAACGGAGCTCGAAATCGCGTTCTCGCCCGATGAAACGGGCGTCGGAATGTACGAGGCGCTGTCCGACGGCCTTGCGAAGACCATCAAGGACGGATGGATGGCTTCCTTCGCGTCCGCGCTCGTCGCGACGCCGAGCGCGTAAGGGGGTGCTGAAATGACGGAAGCGAGAACCACGGTCAAGAAGACGGCCTCGACGAGGAAGCCCGCCGCTCCGAAGAGCGCGGCGAAGAAGCCCGCCGAGGAATCGGCCAAGCCTGAAGCTGCGGAAGCGGTTGAGCCGAAAGCAGAGGAAACGGCCAAGCCTGAAACCGAACCCGGGCAGGACGCCAAGTTCGCGGTCGTTGCGCTGCGCAAGTTCAACGACAAGCGCACGGGCGATCTCCGCAAGCCCGGCGACGTGTTCGAGGTCACGCAGGAACGATTCGACGAGATCCTTGCCGCAGGCGAGTTCGTGGAGAAGCAGTAGCGATCAGAAGCGGGGGAGCGGTTATCCGTCCCCCCGCTTTTTTCGGAGGCAATGACATGGCTAAAGCAGACTACCCCAGCACCACCGTCGTCTACGAGATGATGGACGGAGAAGCGCGCATGACGTTGCAGATGTTCGCCCTCTACCAGCTGTGGACGCGAAACAAGGAAATCTGGGGCGACTACAACGACATCACAACGGGCAAGTCCGACAACGGCGAGCTGGACACGGCGAAGCTGCTCTATGCGGCCTACCTGTGCGCTTGCTGCCAGGACGGCGAAGAAGACCGGTACGGCTCCTTCGAGGAATTCCTCATGAACCTCCCGCCCGACCGCGCCGCGATGCGCACGGCGTACCAGGAGATGTGCGCGCCAAAAAAAGCACGGCCTTCCGCGACGCCTTCGGAAAGCGCGCCCGAAGAACGAAGCAAAAAATCAAGGTTCCGTCGTTTGAGCTTCTTGAGCCGGACGACTACTACACCTACTACGTGATGGTCCTCGGAATCTCCGAGGACCTTTTCTTTCACGCGGACTTCTCGTTCGTTCGGGCCGTCGCGGACGGTAAAGGCGCTTACGACGCATGGCTTGCGGGAGAGCGCGAGCATCTTGCCGAGAAAAACAGGGGGTGAAAAAACCAATGGCGAAGAAGAACGAAGCAAAGGTGATTTTCCGAGCGGTCACCGACCAGTTCGAGCAGGGAATCAAGCAAGCGAAAACATCGATCACCGGGCTTAACGCGCAGCTTCGGCTTAATTCGCAGGAGATGGCGAAGAGCGGAACGTCCACGCAGCTCCTCGCGCAGCGCGTCGATCTCCTGACGAGCAAGCAGCGCGAGCAGCAGGCCGTCGTCAACGGCCTTGAGAACAAGCTCGAAGCTGCGCGCATCCGCTACGGGGAGAACAGCACCGAGGTTCAGAAGCTGAACAACCAGCTGACGAGCGCGAGGGCCACGCTTCAATCGTTCTCGAACCAGACCGACCAGGCGCGCCAGAAGCTGCTCCAGTCGAAGACGGCCTACGGCCAAACGAACCAGGCCATCAAAGAGCAGCAAGCGGAATTGAAGCAGCTCAAGCAGGATTACGCGAACGCCGTAGTCGAGCAGGGCAAAGGCTCCGCTGCTGCAAAAGACCTCGAAGCGAAGATCAGGAAGCTGTCAAACGAGCTAGGCCGGAACGAAGAGAAGCTGCAGCTCGCCGACAAGGCCGCCGACGATCTGGGAAACAGCTACAAGACCGCAGCCGAGAAGTCCGAGGCGCTGAAGAACGCCGCCGAGAAGGTCGCCAGCGGAATGCAGAACGTCGGCATGGCCATGACCGCGACGGCTACCCCGGCCATAGTCGCTGCCGGTGCCGCGTCGTTCAAAATGGCATCCGACTTCGAGAGCAGCATGAGCCGCGTCGAGGGCGCGCTCGACGACCCGTCGGCCGACATGGAGGAGCTTTCCGACCTCGCCCTGCAGATGGGCGCTGACACCATCTTCGGCGCGTCCCAGGCGGGCGATGCGATGGAAGAACTCGCGAAGGGCGGCCTCACGGCTGCCGACATCAAGGGCGGCGCTCTCGCCACGACCATGGACTTAGCGGCAGCCGGCAACCTTCAACTTGCCGACAGCGCGAACACCGTCGTTCAGGCCATGGGCGCGTTCGAGCTTTCCGCCGACCAGACCGGCCAGGCGGCGAACGCTCTCGCCGGTGCCGCCGCCGCGTCTTCGGCAGACGTTTCCGACCTGACGCAGGGCCTTTCGCAAGTTTCCGCGCAGGCGCACTCTGCGGGTTGGAGCATCCAGGACACCACCGCCGTCCTGGGAGCGTTCGCCGACGCCGGCATAGTGGGAAGCGATGCCGGCACGTCGCTCAAGACCATGCTCCAGCGCCTTGCGGCTCCGACCGACAAGGCGGCGGAGACGATCGACGCGCTCGGAATCAACGTTCGCGACAGCAACGGCAGCATGCTCGACGCTGCGGGCGTGGCCCAGGAGCTGACCGACAAGCTCGGCGGGCTTTCGAGCGCCGAGAAGGACGCGGCGATGCAGACGATCTTCGGGTCCGACGCGAGCCGCGCCGCCCTCGTCATGACGAACAAGGGCCGCGAGGGAATCGAGAAGTACACCGCAGCCACGAACGACCAGACGGCTGCGCAACGCCTCGCCGAATCGCAGATGGGCGAGTCGGAGCGCGCTATCGAGGAAATGAACGGCGCGATCGAGACGGCCGGGATACAGATAGGCCAGGCGCTCGCGCCGGTCGTGAGGGACGTTGCAAAGACCGTCGGCGTCGCCGCCGAGGAATTCAGCGAGCTGAGCGACGAAGAGCGGGGCAACGTCATCGCGACCGCCGCCGTGGTCGCCGGAACGGGGCCTGCGCTCCTGGTCCTATCGAAAATGATAACCATTGTGAGCGCGGTTGGCTCTGGAATCAAGACGGCGTCGAAGCACGCGAAAGACTTCGGCGGCGACGTAAGGGCAATGGGCGTGAAAGCCAAGGCCGCATCTATCGGCGTTAAAGCCGCGAAGGCGGCGGTAGGCGGCCTGGCTGCGGTTCTGGCCGGGCTTATCATCGGCGAGATACTGGAAGACCTCGCCGAATGGAAGGAACGCTCCGACGCCGTGAGCGGCGCGACCGACGGCATGCGCGACGCCGTCGCCATGATGAACGCCGACCTGTCCGGGGCCGTTCCGAGCATCGAAGCGGCGTCGGAGAAGACCGCCGACCTCTCGTCCTCCGCGCTCGAAGCGATGCAGAGCCAGGCCGACCTCGCGAAGGGCATGAAGGAATCATGGCAGGACGTCAACACCGACAAGGCGCTCATCGAAGAGTACATGGGCGTTATCGAGCAGCTTACCGGAAAGTACGACGAGAACGGCAACAAGGTCGCCCTCACCAAGGAGGAGCAGGCGAAGCTGCAAACGGCCGTCGCAGGCGTGAACGAGGTGTGCGGAACGTCCTACAGCGTCATCGACGCCCAGAACGGCATCCTGAGCGCATCGACCGGCGAGATCAAGGGCAATACCGAGGCGTGGATCGCGAACGCCAACGCCCAGGCCGCCCAAGAGCAGATGGTCGACATGAAGAAGCAATGGTACGACCTCGACCGCCAGCGCCACGATCTGAACAAGGAGATCGCAGAAGACGAAGCTCGTTTGAACAAGCTCAACGAGCGCAGGACCGACCTCACGCGTGAAGAGGCAAGCGAGCAGCAATCCCTCGTAAACAAGCTAGAGGACAGCAGGGCCGTTCGCGACGGGCTGAACGATTCGCTCAGAGAGAACGAAGAAGCCCAGAAGTACCTCAACGCGAAGCTGGTCGAATCGCAGGACGCGCTCACTCGAACGACAGAAGCCATCAGAAGCGCCATCGCCGGCAACGAGGAATGGAGCGCGGCCCTTGCGGATTCAGGCGTCGATGTCGACGCGTTCTCGCAGAAGCTGTCCGAACTCGGCTACTCTACGTCCGACCTGGCGAGCATGTCGACCGAGCAGCTTATGGCCCTTGCCGGCGCTTACGGTTCCAGCACCGCAGACATCATCGCCATGTGCGACCAGATGGGCATAGCGGTGCCGCAGAAGATGCGGGAAGCCGTAACCGGCGCGACCCAGGCCGTCACCGCCGAAACGCCCAACGCGGCAAGCGCCATGTTGCTTTTCAAGGACGGCATGCTGCAATCCTACGATCCGGTTTCCGGCCAATTCTCTCAGGTGACGAACGACGCGCTGGCGCAGATCACCGGAGGAATCGCGGCAGGTGCTCCGAGCGTCGATATGGCGGTCATGACCATGCGCGACGGCATGTTCTACACCTACGATCCGCTAACCAAGATGTTCGTTCAGGCAACCGACAGCGCGATGATCGGAGCGGCAGCAGCCGTTTCGAACGGAACGCCTCCCGTGCAGAGCGCGACGGCGGGTCTCGTCGAGGGCGTGGACTACGAGACTGGGCAAATGCCAGGGAAGGTCGCGGACAACACAGCCGAGGCAGGGAACGCCCTCGTTGCCGGTATCGACGCGGCGCAGGGACCAGTCGCATCGTCGGCAGATGCCGTAAGCAAGCTCGCGGCAGATCACATGAGCAGCGCGTCAGCCGATGCTTGGTGGGCTGGCCATAACATGGCGGCTGATTCGTTCCGTTCCGGCATCGACGGAGGCAGAGGGTCGGCCGCAGGGGCAGCCGACGTAACGAGCAAGCATGTCGCCGACCATTTCAGCAGTGCGAACGGCGACGCCTGGTGGGCTGGCTACAACATGTCAGCCGGATTGGCCCAGGGCATCTACGGAGGCCGATCGCTCGCGGTCAACGCGGCGGCGAACGTCGCAAGGGATGCCATCAATGCGGCCAAGCGCGAAGCAGACATCAACTCCCCATCGGGGGAAACCGAAGAACTCGGCGAGTTCTTTACCGAAGGATTGGCGGTCGGAACGGCGAGCAAGGCCGGCATGGCCGTCGAAGCGGCCTCCGACATGGTCGGGTCCGCCGTCGATGCAGCCAGATCTGCCGTGATCGCCGGCGTCGGCAAGTCTCCCGCGATCGTCGATCCGATATGGGCGGTGCCGAACGCGATCCCCAGACCGGGTTCCGTTGCCGGAACGGCATCCGGGCATGTCTCCAACATGTCCAACGTGGTCAATTCGAACAGCACGAAAATCGAGATGAACGTGAACATCGAAGCCAAGGGAGCGGATGCCGGAGAGGTCGCAGCGCAAGTGCTCGGCCTCATGGACGAGGCCCAGACGATGTACGGGAGGTGAGCGATTGAATGACGGCTTACGGCAATGTGACGAACAACTGGAGGGCGTATCTTAACGCCTGGGAGGCGTCGAGGACGGAGACGACGCTCACCATCTCGGCAACGGGCGGATTCGCCGCTTACAACTGGGGATTCGACATTTCGAGCGGCGTCTCCACGTCCATCACGTGCAGCCATGCGGGAGGGACCGGGAGCGGCAGCGGCGGAGCGTGGTCAAGCTACGGCGGCTGGGAGGAAACGCAGAGGGCGTCGGGCACCTGGACGGTCCCTCGCGGCTCAACGGGCTACTACGTGACGATCTACTGCACGACGACCAACGCCAGCGGTTACATGAACGGAACTTCCTCATGCAGCGCAACCGTCTGGGTTCCTCCTATCAACTACAACAAGCCGCACAATCCTACGAACGTCGCAGCTTCTCGCGTAAGCGACAACAAGAACACGTTGAGCTGGTCGCAAGACGGAACGGGAATGGACGGCCTCTACCCATGGGGCGGCTTCTGCATCGACCGCAGGGTGGACGGCGGGGAATGGTCGAGGATAGCCAGCATCGACTCGTACAGCACGCACAGCTACGCAGATACGACGACAAGCCCCGATCATTCGTACCAGTACCGCGTATCGACGTACGGCCCCGGCGGCACGTCCGGAAGCGTCAGTACCGGCGTGCTGTACAACACGCCGTCCGCTCCGTCGTTCGGCAGCATTGCGAGAAAGACCGCTACGATCGTGACGGTCAATCTCCACAACGCTTCGAAAACGGCGACGGGGCTTGACGTCCAAGTATCGACCGACGGCGCGGCATGGGGCGAGACGTCGAAGTTCGCCGACAAGGTGACGACGTTCGACATCGAGCTCGGCGGGGGCACGTTCTACCTGCGCGCGAGGAACACGCGAGGCGCGATGGCTTCCGCCTGGTCGAAGAAGTCCGACCAGGTCGTGACGATATGCGCGCCTAAAGCGCCCGCGCTCACGGCTCCGGCATCGTCGGCCGTCGTGTCGAAAGCGACCGAGAACATTTCTTTCACTTGGAAGCACAGCCCCATAGACGGCTCGGCGCAGACGGCGGCGCAGCTTCGGTACTCTACGAACGGTGGAACGACCTGGACAACGGTTGACGTCACCGGAGGCGCGCAGTCGAAGTCCGTTGCCAACGCCTTCGCCGTCAACTCGACCGTTACATGGAGCGTTAGAACGAAGGGCGCGCATGCGGACTACGGCCCATGGGCGGGCAACCGCGTTTTCCACGTCAAGCAGGTCCCGACGGTCTACTTCTCCGCCCCGGCTTCCGGAGCCGTGGTGGGCGAGATGCCGATAGCGGTCGCTCTTTCGTACTCCGACCCGTCCGGGGCGCTCGCGAACGCGAAGCTCGAACTGCAGCACAGCGGCTCTACTGTCTGGTCCAAGGATATGGGAAACGCTACCGCAGCGACGATCGGGGCCGCCGATTTCCTCCCGACGAACGGCGAGTCCTACACATTGAAAGCCACGGTACGATCGTCGTCGCAACTCCAGGCAACGGCCGTTCGCACCATCGAGATAGACTTCATCGAGCCGGAGCGCGCCTACCTGTCGATCGAGCCTGACCCCGATACCGGGCACGTCGATATTACGGCGAAGATAGCGGAAGACGAAAGCCTCGCTACCGCGACGAGAATTCAGCTATTCCGCGTTTACAAGGACAGCCGCATCTGCATAGCGGACGATACGAGCGGCGGCGTCACTATCACGGACAAGTACGCTCCGCTCAACGTCGATTACTCTTACGAGGTCGTGACCTTCGCGGAATCAGGCTCCTTCCACACGTCCTCCTTCGAGGGCCGCATCGACACGCCTTGGTGGTTCGTCTACTTCTCGGACGGTATCGCCCGAGCCATGTGGGAACCGGCGGGCGATATAGACCAAGGCAGACCGAACGACGAGCTGGTGTACTTCGACGGCCGAGAATGGCCGGTGCTTTTCCAGACGCGCAACAAGTCGGACGAGCGCAGTTTCAGCGGGTGGGTCGATACGCAGGAGGAAGCCGACCTGTTCGGTGATATGTCGCTTGCCGCCGGCGACAAGGTTTACAAGTCGCTCAAAGGAGACGTCTTCCACTGCCGCGCGTCGGCAAAGATCACGCCGGATTACGAATACGGGGAAAACGGTGCGGACATCAGCGTGAGCATCACGAGAATAGACGGAGGCGATCTGTAATGGCCGATTGGTACGGTTTGAGATCGGACGTCGAATGGATGATACGCCGCGTCTCTTGGGCAGAGCTAGAAGAGCTTGAAGACTACGAGAGAATGAAAGTCGAAAGCTGCGAGCAATCGATATTCACGACGATCAAAGCCAGGGGGTCAATCTCTTTCAACGGCTGCGATCCCCCTGACGAGATCGACCCGATCAGGCTTTACTACTGCTTCACGGACGCTGATTCGAAACGCGTCAAGGAGCCGGTAGCGACGTTTCTCGCGGAAGCGTCGAACCCTGCGTTCTCGTCGCTCGAAGGTGGTACGACGCGGGAAAGCGGAACGGTCGACTGTTACTCGCTCCTGAAGGTCCTCTCCGACGCGTCGCTCAAAAGGCCCCTCACGGTCCCGGCTGGCACGAACGCCGTCGCTTACGCCGTCGCCGCCGTCGAATCGTTCGGCCTTCGGACGAACAACCCCGACAAGTCTTCCTATTTGCTCTCGTCCGACCATACGTTCGAAGCGACCGACAGCCACCTCGACATGGTCAACTGGCTGCTCGACGCTGCGGGATTCGCTTCGGCCACGACCGATGCGCTTGGCACGGTGCAGATCGTCAAGTACGTCGAGCCTACGGAACGGCCCGTCTCGTGGGTTTTCGACAACGGCGACCGATCGATCATGTATCCGAAAGTATCGACCGAAAGCGATTGGCGTTCGATCCCCAACGTCTACACGGCGATCTACCAGACCGACGAGGAGAGCCTTGCCGTAACCGTCCGCAACGTCGACCAGAACTCCAAGGCGTCGCTGCCGAACAGGGGATGGCGCGAGAACTCGCTCACCGAGGCTGTGTCGGAGCTCGCTGGAGACACCGTGCAGAAACGGCTCGCGAACCTCGAAGCCATGGCAAAGAAGAACCTCGCCGGGAAGTCGGCCGAGGTCGAGTACGTTAAGCTCTCGTGCGCCTACGTCCCCGTGAAGCTCAACGACGCGGTGCGGGTCGAATACTCTGACCGTCGATGGAGCGGATCTGTTACCGGAATCAGAACGTCGGGCGACGCTGCCGGTAAGACCGATCTAGAGGCGAGGCGCTTCGTCCGGCACGATTTGAGGGTCGAGGTCGAAAGCCAGATCGTATACCAGAAAGGGGTCGTCTGATGGCTCAGGCCACGGTGAAGATGGCTGCGCGCGCATTGAGGCTCGACGGTGCGAAAGCCAGGCGCGAGTACCATTCGCTCGGCACCGTCAAATCGGTCAACGCCGACGGATCGTGCAGGGTGCTCCTCGACGGAGCGAACGTATCGACGCGTTGCGCGAAAGGGTGCCCCGCGTCGGTCAGCGACCGCGTCCTCGTACTCGTGATGTCGGACGGGAAGTGCGTCGCCATATGCAAGATCGACGTTAATTAGCGATTATGGACAAATGGAAGGAGGATGCTGATGGAACAGGCGATTACCCTCGACGTGCGAAAGCGCGCAGGCAAGTTCAGCAGACCGGTCGAGCTGGATCTGCTCAGGCGAGGAGAGAAGGGCAACGTCCCGCTCACCGTCTGCATAACCAAGGACGGGGCGCCCTACGACCTCACGGGCAAGGAGGTCTACCTGCGAAGCAAGACGAGCCAGGGCCGCGTTGTCTTCGACGACGTCGAATCCGGCATCGCGATCGTAAACGCGAAGGGCGGCGTCGTGTCGCATACGCTGCCGCCCGGCTTCGCGTCGGAGCCGGGGGCCATGGTCGGCTACTACGAGGTGCGGCAGGGGGACTTCTTCCTCGACACGACCGAATCGTTCACGGCGAGCGTCGTGCACGACATCGACCTGTCGGCAGAAGCCGCCGCCGACTACATCCCGAAGTTCGACCGGATCACCGCCGAGGCGCAGACCGCCACGGCAGCCGCGAACGATGCGGCTAAGAGCGCGTCGGAAACCAACGAATCCGTCAAATCGGCCGAAGCGGAGCGAGCCGAGCAGGAGAGAGCGCGCGTCGGGAGCGAATCGTCTCGCGCCGAAGCGGAGGCCGCCCGCGCCAAGGCCGAAACCTCCAGGGCGTCCGAGGAGGGCAAGCGCGCGACGGCCGAGGCGGGCAGGGCGTCGGGCGAGGCCTCTCGCCAGTCCGCCGAAACCTCCCGGGTGGCGGAGGAGGGCAAGCGCGCATCCGCCGAAGCTGATCGGGCGTCGAAGGAGGCTGCCCGCAGATCAGCCGAAACCTCCCGGGCATCCGAGGAGGGCAAGCGCGCGACGTCCGAGGCGGGACGGGCATCCTCCGAGAACGCTCGCCAGTCCGCCGAGGCGGCTCGCGTCGAGCAGGAGGGCGCGCGGAATGCGGCGGAGTCCGTGCGGGCCGGCAGCGAGGCCGCCCGCGCCAAGGCAGAATCATCACGGGTGGCGGAGGAGGGCAAGCGCGCGACGTCCGAGGCGGGCAGGGCGTCCGCCGAGAACGCTCGCGCGACCAAGGAGACCGCTCGCCAGTCGGCCGAGGCGGCGCGCGCCAAGGCCGAATCCGCGCGAGCGACCGAGCAGGCGAAGAACAACGCCGACCAGGCGCTCAACAACGCCGCCATGGCGAAGGTGGCCCCGTACATATGCGCGCCTGGCGAATACGACGCATCGACGCTCATGCCCACGATATCCGGAGAGCCAAACAGGACGTACTTCGTCCCGGCTGAGCAAGGCCCGGGGAACAAGTACATAGAGTGGATGCTCATAGGCGGATCGTGGGAGATGATGGGTGTCTCGCAGGTCGATGTCACCGCCATCGCAACCGATCAGATCGACCAGGTCGCGGCCGACGGCTCCCCTGTCGGAGAGAGCGTCCTCAACCTGTCCGGCCTGTCGTATCTGTGGGCTAAGGTCAAGGCGGCGTTCGCTGCGAAGGTCCACAGGCACAGCGCGGCCGACGTGACCGGAGGCGTGTTGCCCGTCAAGTTCGGAGGCACGGGGGCCACGACCTCGGCGGGCATCATCCAAGCGGCGGGGGTGACCGCGACCGCTCAGGAGCTCAACTACATGGACGGGGTCACGTCCAACGTTCAGGGCCAGCTCAACGGCAAGGCCGCCGCGTCGCATGCGCACAGCTACGCCGGCAGCTCGACGTCCGGAGGCGCCGCGACGAGCGCGGTGAAGCTCCATACGGCTCGCAGCATCTCGCTTAGTGGCGATGCGACCGGATCGGTCAACTTCGACGGGTCTGCCAACGTGCAGATCGCGCTGGCCATAGCCGCGCTGGCCGTCAAGACCGGCATGATAGCCGACAGCGCGATCACGGCGGCGAAGATACTCGACGGGACCATCACGACGGCAGAATTGGCGAACCTGGCCGTCACGTCGGCTAAGATCGCGGACGGAGCCGTCACGTCGGCTAAGATCGCGGACGGGACCATATCGACGGCCGATCTCGCCAACGCGGCGATCACCAACGCCAAGCTGGGCAACGGAAGCGTCAGCGCCGCCAAGCTCGAAGCTGCTCTGCTCAAGCGGATAACCGATCTGGAGGGCTTCCGGGATTCCGTATCCCAGAAACTCTGGACAGGCTCTCTAGGCAGAGGAGAAGCCGTCACCGTCCCTGGCCTGGCTGGCGCTAAGGTGATCGGATTGAGGTTCGAGTACGGCCCCGACATAGTCCATCCGATCGTGCTTAAATCCGGAGAGACTACGTTCGGCGTGACCGAACAGGACGGATTCGGCTCGTACTGGGACGAAGTGTCGTTCTACGGGAGAATCACCGTAGGCGGCAACAGCGTATCGTGCTCGAAATGCGGCATGTGGATATCGAGAAGCACCGGACTGGGCAATCCGTTCGTCCTGGTCGCCGGCGATAACCACACGATCACGGAGATATGGCGCATCCTGTGACCGGCGACGCTACAACCCTACGAAAATGACGTGGATGTCGAACCTGTACGCACCTGCCGTCCCTGCCTGCACGCTGAGGCCCCCGCTATTGTTTATCCAGGCGAATGCTAAGGAGCTGGTCGCATGGAGGTCTCCGTTCATGGCTGAGACCATGCACGTTTGCTTGTTGATGCGAGAGGCTGGGACTCCTAGCTTGTTGGCAAGCTCGGCATTGCTCCATATATCCTTTCCGTTGTTCGTGCCTTCGGAAACAACGCTTTCATGGTAGTGAGATATGCTCTGGGATACGGAATGCCTAGATAGGGATGCATTTAACAATCATCTGGTAAAGTCCGCTAGTTCCGGAGTTGGCTATCGGAGCGGTGAACGTGTAGCTTCTTCCCGCCTGCGCGCCGGAGAACACGCGCTTCGCATGCATTGTTCGCCCCATGGTGTTGCCTCCGTAGACTTCGCCCTTTACGTTCGCCAGCGTCGTCAGTCCGCTCACTGCATTTATTTCGACCGTGGCAGTGTTGCCGCCGTAGCCCCATTGGGCTTCGTGCCAAGCCTCGACTTCAACGATGCAGTTCTTCGGCGGCGTTACGGTTATCGTGTGGCTTTGAGCGGAAAAATATGCCGGGGATACGGAATGCCTAAATAGATCCGAAAATGACGCACTTGGCGTATTGCGATTTCGTTTTTGCGTATATCCAGCCATTTTCTGTGTATACGTTCACAGCATATATAGTAGGTTCAATTCCGTGGCATAAGTCTATACGCGACGCGTCGCTAACTGCCTTGAGCATCCAATTTCGCGGGATGGTCGATGTGTTCAAGATGCGATTATCGGTCGTTGATAAAGCAATGATATACGAGCCGTATGACCCCATAGCGCAGACATTCGCGTATCCCGTTGATGTAGTGCTACCAAGCTCAACCGGGGATACGGAATGCTATTTGATTCGATACCCGTGAACGACTAGGACAAAAATTGAGCGAGAACTCACTTTTCCAGAGCCGTTTGCTGCCATCTCGCCGAACTTGTTGTAGTCAACGTTCCGCCCGCTGAACAATAGCGAGCCTGTTTTCACGAACATGGCGTCGGGAAGCGCGCTCGCCGTCATGAGGCACAACTGCTTCCCATCCGGATCGTCGATCTCCGCGCTTCCGTAGTTGCCGTCGTTGTCAACGTATCTAACTGCGATCCGTGCGTAGTTGGCGCAAGAGTCGGAAAGTGCGAACGACGTGTTCGTTCTGCCTGACCACAGGACGGTCGGGGATACGGAATGCCTACGCCGCCAGCAGCTCCCTCCTCGGCCTGTTCGCGCTGCAGACGAGCAGCGCCTCGACGGCGGCTTGCGCGTCTTGGCAGATCGTCCTGCGCGGCACGATGTAGTGGTCATATGCTGTCGATATGTCGGTGTGCCCCAGCATCATGGCCACCGTCTCGATGCCCACGCCGGCTTCGATTGCCAGCGTGGCCCAGGTATGGCGCATGTTGGTCATGGACACGTGGGGCAGGCCGCGCCGCTTGCACCACGACTTGATCGAGCGGGCAACCTTGTCCGGCGAAACGTCGCCGGTGATCAGGCCCTTGCCCTTGATCTTGCGCAGGCGGTTGATCGCAAAGCGCGGTAGCCAGCACGATCTCGTCGACTTGTCCGTTTTAGTGCCCTCGGTGACGATCTCGCCGCCCACGCACTGCCTCGACTTGCTCACGCGCACCTCGCCGGTCTTGAGGTTGATGTCGTTCCATGTGAGCGCGCACGCCTCCCCGCGCCTGAGGCCGAGCGTCACCGAGCAGATCGCGACGGCCTCCTGGACGTGGCCCCACATGCCGCGCAGCATCTCGGTCACCTCGCCCGAGTCCAGGGTGTCCGGCCGGTAAGGCTCCATGGACGGCAGTTCGACGTACACGGTGGGGTCGGCGATGCGCAGCCGCTTCGACTTGGCCCACCAGCGGATTATCTGGCGCAGGCACTTGTACGCCTTGATGGCCGCTCCCGGCCGCTCGAAGGAGTCCACCCACTCCTGGACGTCGTCCGGGTCGATCTCCTCGATCTCGCATGCTCCCCAGCGAGGGAGGACGTGCAATCGCATCGACGAGTCGTATCCGGCGACCGTTGAGGCTCGGCGCTTCTTCGTCTTTTCGGGGAGGTAGTGACCTTCGTAAATGTCCGCGATGTTCATAGATTCATACCTTTCTCGACGTCGAAAATCCCAGGCGCTTTTCGGTTGGATCAATCGTAAAGGCTCTTGGGATTTTCGACGTCGGGCGCACCGACGAAAAAAGGGAGGAGGTGATCGAGATAGAGGCGATCATAGCAGCCTGCATCACGGGCGTGGTCACGCTGATCGGCGTCATCGTCGCGAACAACAAGCAATCGGCGGTGATGGCCGAGCGGATCGAGGGCGTGAAGAAGGACGTCGTAGACCTTTCCGCGCACGTCGAGAAGCACAACGGCGTCATCGAGCGCGTTTTCAAGCTCGAACAGCAGCCGAACCAATGCGAGGAGAAGTTCAAGACGCTGTTCAACAGCATAGACCGTCTGGAGGACAAGTGAGAAAGCCCAAGGGGAGCACGGTAATCATCGCGCTCATGTACGTCACATGGACGGCATACGTCCTGCTCCAGGCGTGGTGCAGGCTCGCCATAGGCGCGTTCCTACCGCCGGAAGTGACGTACGGCACCGCTGCGCTGTTCATCGTGGAGACGGTCAGCCTGGCGCGCTTGAAGCTGGCGAAGGAGGGCAACACGCTCCCGCAAAAGAAACCCAACGCCTTCCTGTCGAAGTTGGGAATCTCAGATGTTCCCGATTTCGAGGAAGAAGCGCAAATCGAAAGCGCGAAACACGCGCAGAAGGAGGAAAGGAAATGACGAAAGAAGAAATCTTGCAGAAGCTGACCAGCCGCAAGTTCTGGATCGCGACGGCAGCTGCCCTCGCGTCCGTCGGCGGCAGCGTAGCGGGCTTGGCTACCGACAACACGGCGTTGGCCACCACGGGCATGGTCTGCACCATGTTCAGCGCGGCCATCTACGCGGCAGCCGAAGCGTACGTGGACGGCCAGAGCGCCAAGTCTGCGCAGACCATCAACCAGGTCGTTACAACCAAGCAGGTGACGGCCACGACCAACGACAAGGCCACCGTCGTGGCCGCGCTCGCCCCGGCGGAGAAGGAGGCCCCCAATGCCTGATCGCGCGAACGTCGCGGCGACGTTCCACCGCCGCCAGGTGGACGATTGTCGGTTCGGCTACACCCAGGGCGATGGGCGGTGGGGATCCGGCCCCATCGAGTGGTGGGAGTGCGAGGGCGTCAACGCGCCGTTCTCGGTCGGAGACCGCGACTGCTCCAGCTCCGTCATCGACTGCTGGCGCGAGGCCCTGCGCGGCAGCGCCTACGAGGGCGCGCTCGACACCGCGACTTATACTGTCGACATGCGCGACGTGTTCGTCGGCTCCGGGCTGTTCGACTGGCATCCGATGGGCGACGGCTACGTAGCCAAGCGAGGGGATATCTACCTCAACGAGGCCAACCATACGGCCATGTGCCAGAGCGCCGTGCCGGACATGCTGTCCGAGTACCTGTCCAACGAGTTCGGCGGCATCGTCGGCGGGCAGGTGGGCGACCAGACCGGCGGCGAGAGCCTGATGCGCCCGGACTACGACTTCCCGTGGGACGGCATCCTGGCATACAACGGCAAGGCCGACGGGGGAGGGGCGCAGCCTTCGCAGCCCGCTCCCGCACCGTCGGGCGTCGCCGGCGGCACCTACGAGTGCGTCGCCGACTCGCTCAACGTGCGCGACGCTCCGGGCATGTCGGGCGCCGTGGTCGCGTCGTACGTCGAGGGCGAGACGGTCGTGCTCGACGAGTGGGGCGAGGTAGCAGACGGCTACCTGTGGGGCCGCTACACGTCATACAGCGGTGCCACGCGTTATATCGCGGTCGGTACTTCCGACGGAAGCGAGGTCTACCTGCGGAAGCAATGAAGCGAAGAGGGCGCATCCTTCGTGGCGCGCCCTCTTTTTTTGCGTTTGGGGTTCGATTTACGGGCTTGATAAGCCCTGTGCGGCGGCCACCGGGCACGCCGCGACGCGGTCGCGCGGGTCGTCGGAACATGCAGCCGCCTCCATGTACTCGGCGAGGGCGTAGCAGCGTTTCTTATTCTTCATCTTCTTCATTTCGGTCTCCTTTTCGACGCGTATCCCGGTACAAATCAATGTACAAATAATCCGTTCGTAGAGTTGCGTGGAGTAAAGCCTAATTCCTAAAAATAGCGTTTAACCTGGTAAAACATATTCTAAACTACCGTCCAATATCGTAGATTTTTGTTTTGACACGGTAGGGGTCACAAGTTCAAATCTTGTATCGCCCACCATGAAATGCAGAAAGCACTTGCGCAGGTCGCAGGTGCTTTTTTATTTGCCCTGCCCCTTTGGCGGCGCGTCCGGGAGGTGAACCCCCTTCGCCTCCCGGACGCGGACGATTTGCACGATCTGCATGCGGGGAAAGGCCGTCAAACCGCCAAACTGCGCATTAACCCTGTTAAGGGGGCTGGAATGTGCAATTTGAACGACATGGTCGCCCTGACCCCTACCCTGAGGGGCGAATCCGCTCCTGGTTTTCACGCGACGGCGCATCGATGCAGGTCGAAAGCCGTGAAAACGAGAATCCCTCTCCCGCCGGACGAAAATTCCCCTTACGGTAGGGGTCGATCCCCTGAAAAAAGCGAGGGGAGGTGAGCGCCGTGGCGCACGGAGAGGGAACCGTCAAGCTGATCAGCGATCCCGGGAAGCCCGAAAGGTACGAGGTGAGCGTGTCCCTCGGCTGGGACCCCGAGGCGGGCGGTTCCGAAGCGCGCTGGCGGAAGCTCGACTTCTCTACCGCAGGTCCCGGTTCGCGCCCAGCTGTTGAATTCCCGGCGCCGTCTTCGGTAGTGGTCCGCGACCTTGCCCATCCGGTACGAACCGACCGGTGCCGGCCTTGTGTCAAAAAAGTTGAGTTTTGCGGCGATTTTCCGCCTTGCCGAAGTGATGCAACAAGTGGTGTTTTTCATCATGCCTGGTCAGAGGCTTACTGCCTGTGATTATTCTTGCTTGAGGACCAGCAAAACTCGTCCGTTTTGACAGAAGGTCCGGGCGGGTGCGCGGCTGTCCGCAAGCGTCCTCGGTGGCTTGCGTGGCGGCGGCAGCTTTGATGGGACGGCGACTCGATGGCTTCAGAGCGTAGCGCCTTCGCACGATCGCCTTATGTACCAGCCGTTTTCTAAGAATTTTCAAAAAAGTTGAAATTGGGGCTTGCGCGACTAGGGGAGTTCACGTAATATATTTCCTCGCCGATGCGGACGTGGCTCAGCTGGTAGAGCACGACCTTGCCAAGGTCGGGGTCGCGGGTTCGAACCCCGTCGTCCGCTCCATCGTCAGTGCAAGGCCGGCCAGGCCGAAAAGTTTTGGCCGGCCTTTTAATGACGGAAGGCTAAGATGGCGACGTGGCCAAGTGGTAAGGCAGAGGCCTGCAAAGCCTTCACCCCCGGTTCGAATCCGGGCGTCGCCTCCATCGTTTGAAAGAGCGGTGGAGTTGAAAAAGCAATACGCTAACATGCGGACGTGGCTCAGCTGGTAGAGCACGACCTTGCCAAGGTCGGGGTCGCGGGTTCGAACCCCGTCGTCCGCTCCATTACATGCAAAGCCCGGTGAAGTGATTCGCCGGGCTTTTTTCATGCAGCCCGCACGCTGCCATTTCGCCCTATCTCGATCTACGCGCCGCCGCCGTTTGCCGGCTTGGCATTGCGCGAGCGTCGCTCTTTCGCTATCCTACGTTCTCAGACTACGCAAGCGCGTACGAAGGGGCGCACCACCTCGGGTGCGGTTCTCTTCGTGCGCGCTTTTTTGCGTCTTGGACTGATGACGACCGGAAAAAGAAAGGGGAGCGAATGGCGCAAGTGAACGGTGTGCAGCGACAAGACGTCGACGGCATGTCGCTTGCCGACGTCTTGTTGCTCGACGGGCTCGACGCACGGCGGGTTGCCTGCGAGCTGAACGAGGCCATCGTGTCGCCCGATGCGTACGCGACGGCTATCCTCGGGCCCGATGACGCGCTCGAAGTGGTGCGGTTCGTCGGGGGCGGCTGATGGACGCGCGGCAAACGGGAGAGGACGCGCTGGCGGCGCGCATCGGCTCGGATGGGCGCGAGCGGCTTCGGCAGGCGCGCGTGGGCGTTGCGGGCCTTGGCGGCCTGGGATCGAACATCGCGGTCATGCTGGCGCGATCGGGCGTCGGCGCGCTTCATCTGGTCGATTTCGACGTGGTGGACGAAAGCAACCTGAACAGGCAGCATTACTTTCGCGAGCATCTGGGCCGCCTGAAGACCGAAGCGCTTGCCGAGCAGCTTGCGCGCATCGATCCGCGCATCGAGGTCGATGTCGATTGCGTGCGGGTCGACGCGGCGAACGCTGCGCGGCTGTTCGAGCGCGAACGCATCGTGTGCGAAGCGTTCGACGTTGCGGAGTGCAAGGCGGCCCTGGTGAACGCCCTGCTCGGCGAAACGCCGGACACGATCGTGGTGGCGGGAAGCGGCATGGCGGGCGCGGACCCGGCTGATCGGATGGTCACGCGGCGGGCGGGCAGAAGGCTGTACGTCTGCGGGGACAGCTCGTCCGACGTCGCCGATGCGGCGCTGTACGCGCCGCGCGTGGCCTTGTGCGCCGCACAGCAGGCTTTGGTGGTCGTGCGCTTGGCGTTGGGGCTTGAGGAATAGTCGAAGAAATAAAGAAATAAGAAACGTGCGCTGCGCCAAGCTGCGGGCTTCGGCGCGGTTGGGAAGGAAACATCTATGGGGTACGAACCTGATGCATGGTCGCTTGGAGGGCGCGCGTTCACGTCGCGCTTCATTTTGGGATCGGGGAAGTTCAACCTCGATCTGGTGGAGGCTGCGGTGCGCGACGCCGGCGCCCAGATGGTGACGCTGGCGGTCCGTCGCGCCAACACGGGACAGGAAGACAACATCCTGGACGCCATTCCGGAAGGGGTGACGCTGCTGCCGAACACGTCGGGCGCGCGCACGGCTGAGGAAGCCGTGCGCATCGCTCGCCTGGCGCGCGCCATGGGCTGCGGGGACTTCGTCAAGGTCGAGGTCATCCGCGATGCGGCGTACCTCATGCCCGACAACGCCGAAACGGTGCGCGCTACGGAGCTTTTGGCGAACGAGGGCTTCGTCGTGCTTCCCTACATGTTCCCCGACCTTACCACGGCGCGCGACCTGGTGAGCGCCGGCGCGGCTGCGGTGATGCCGCTGGGCGCTCCCATCGGGTCGAACAAGGGGCTTGCCGCGCGCGACTTCATCAAGATCATCATCGACGAAGTGGACGTGCCCGTTATCGTGGACGCCGGCATCGGCCGTCCTTCGCAGGCGTGCGAGGCCATGGAGCTGGGTGCGGCCGCCGTCATGGCGAACACGGCTGTGGCAACCGCCGGCGACGTCGCGCTCATGGCCGCCGCGTTCAAGCATGCGGTCGAGGCGGGACGCGCGGCGTACCGCGCGGGCTTCGGGCGCGTGCTCGAGCGCGCCGAGGCCTCGTCGCCTTTGACCGGGTTCCTGGCGGATTAGGGGGGCGCCGTGCAAGACGAACAACGCTTGAACGCGCCCGCATGGGGCGAACCTGGCTGGAAGGTCCCCGGCTTTTCGCGCGCGCAGGCGGCCGATCCGTCGGACGTTGCACGCGATTGCGGCATCGACCCGCTTTCGTACCTTCCCGACATGGATGCGCTTGACTCCCCGGTCATCTCAGAAGTGCTCGAGCGGGCGTCCGCCTTCGATTTCGCATCCGTGACCGCCGCCGACGTCCGCCGCGCCTTGGCGGCCGAGCGGCTTTCTCCTGAAGACTTCGGGGCGCTGCTTTCTCCGGCAGCCGAGCCGTTTTTGGAGGAGATGGCCGCCGCCGCCCAACGCGTCCGCCGTCGCTGGTTCGGCAGCACGGCGTACCTGTTCACCCCGCTGTATCTGGCGAACTATTGCGACAACCACTGCGTGTACTGCGGGTTCAATCGCAAGAACGACATCTGCCGCGCCCAGCTCGACCAGCGCGGTATCGTGCGCGAGCTTGACGCTATCGCCGAAACCGGCTTGGAGGACGTCCTGCTGCTCACGGGGGAGGATCGCGAACGCACCGACCCCGCCTACATCGCCGAAGCGTGCCGGCTTGCGTCGGAGCGCTTCCGCACGGTGGGCGTGGAGGTGTATCCGCTGAACGAGGACGAGTACGCGCTGCTGCATCGAAGCGGCGCGGACTACGTGACCGTGTTCCAGGAAACCTACGATCCCGCTCTGTACGGCAAGCTGCACCGAGCCGGACGCAAGCGCGTGTTCCCGTACCGCGCGAACGCCCAGGAGCGCGCGCTGCGCGCGGGCATGCGGGGCGTGGCCTTCGGCGCGCTTCTGGGATTGGGCGATGCGCGGCGCGACGCGTTCGCGTGCGGGATGCACGCATGGCTTCTGCAACGCGCGTACCCGGCGGCGGAGCTCTCGCTTTCCTGTCCGCGTTTGCGGCCTATCGCGGGCAACGAGAGCTTGGGCTCGCGCGGCGTGGGCGAGCGCAGGCTTTTGCAGGTCATGTGCGCGTACCGCCTGTTCCTGCCCCAGGCGGGCATAACCATATCGTCGCGCGAGCGGCAGGGGTTCCGCGATCGGGTCATGGGCATTGCGGCAACGAAGATATCCGCCGGCGTGTCGACGGGCGTCGGCGAGCACGCCGCTGCCGAAGACGAGCGTGCTGCGTCGGCGGGCGACGATCAGTTCGAGATAGCAGACGACCGCGACGTGAAGACCGTTTCGGCGGCTCTGCGCGCGCACGGCTTGGAGCCGGTCGCGAACGATTACGTGCGGGTGTGAGATGCGGCCTTCCATCGAGCTTGCGGACGTTCTTGCCAGCGGGGCTTTCGTGCGGGCGTTCGTCACGGACAGGCGCTCGTGCGCCCGGCCTCTCGCAGATCACGTGGCGTTGCTGAAGGGCTGCGTCGATCTGGTCATCCTGCGCGAGAAAGACCTGGGCGCGAAAGAGTACGAAGCGCTCGCGCAAGACGTGTCCGCGGCATGCGCCCGCGCCGGAATGGCGTTTGCGGCCCATACGCAGGTCGACGTCGCGCGTCGCATGGGCTGTTCGGCCGTCCATCTGCCGCTGCCGCTTCTGCGCGAGCAAGGCCGCCCCGCAGGCTTTTCGTGCGTGGGGACCAACGTGCATGCGGCGGCGGAAGTGAGCGAAGCCGAAGCGCTCGGCGCCGACCTGCTGATAGCAAGTCCCGTGTTCGCTCCTTCGTGCAAGCCGGGCGTGCCGTTCGGCGGCGCTTCGTTTCTGCGGGACGTGGTCGAGCGGGCCCGGATCCCGGTGCTGGCGCTCGGGGGCATAACGGATGAAAACGAGCAGGTCGTACGCGCCTGCGGGGCGGCGGGCGCATGTCGTATGGCCGACTACGCTCGTCGCTGACGAGTCGGGCGCATCCGACGGGAGCGTCCGTGCAATTCCCGGCAAAGTAGGGGATAATGAAACGCTGAATGTAACGTTTGCGTGCAGGGTGGACGGGGGATGCGCGTGGGGGCATCGAATTTCAGCGAATGCGAACTGGCGGGCACGTGCGCGGAGTACGCGCGCCTGGTCGAGGACATCAAGCGTTCGTACGGCTTCGATTTCGTTTCGCTGGGCTTGACGGCGTTCATCGGCGCGCCCCTGAAATGGGTGTACAGCGCCGGTGCGACAGGCGAGCGCCATCGGCGCATCGTGCTGGCGCCCGGCCACGGCATAGGCGGCATCACCATCAAAGCGGGCAAGCCCATGATGTTCACGGACATCGACGAGGAGATCGATCCGCGCGAGTACTCGTCGTACCCGATCGTGTTCGCCGAGGACCTGCGCAGCTTCTGCGCGCTTCCCCTGACCAGAAAGGGGCGCGTGGTCGCCGTGCTGCTGACGGCGTTTCGCTCGGTGAGCGACCATCATCAAGAGGTGTACCGAGACTTGATCCTGAATCTGGACGGCTCCCTTCTTGGGATGGACGTGGTCTCGACCGACTTCATGGACTTCGAGAGCATTGCGGCGGAGAAGCGCGTCGATACGCAGCACAACCCTATTTTCGTGCGCTCGGACCTGTCGCGCGTGATCGCGGCGCAGGAGGACGAGCGAAAGCGCATATCGCGCGAGCTGCACGACGGCATCGCCCAGGAGCTGCTGACCGTCTCGTTCTCGCTCAAGCTGCTGGAAGGGCACGTCGACCAGGCGGGCGCGGAAGTGCTGGCGTCGGCCAACAACAACATCGGGCGCATTTTGGACGAGCTGCACAACATATCGGTCGAGCTGCGCCCTTCAACCCTTGATCATTTGGGGTTCATGGCGGCGCTGCACTCCCAAGCGTCGGTGTACGAGAAAACGTACGGCACCGAGATCGTGTTCGAGGGGTCGTTGTCGCGCAGCCGGTTCGATCAAGCGCTCGAGACGCAGGCGTACCGTATCTGCCAAGAGGCCATACTCAACGCCTGCAAGTATTCCGAGGCCGATAAGATATACGTGACGTTGGAAGATTCCGACGGATGGCTGCATGTGTCCGTCATCGACCACGGCTGCGGTTTCGATACCGAACGGCCCGTGATCAAGGGGAGCGGCTGCGGACTTTCCGGTATGCGGGAGCGTGCGAGCATCATCGGCGCGATGCTGACCATGGAGTCGGGTCCGAACGGCACGAAGGTCACGCTCGTTTCGCCGATGAACATTGTCGAGGGCAAGGAGGTGGACGCATGATACGTGTCATGCTTGCGGACGATCACGAGGTGGTGCGCGCCGGGTTCAAGATGATCCTGGAGCAAGACCCCGACCTCAAGGTAGTGGCGGAAGCGGCGGACGGCGCGCAGGCGTACGCCATCGTCGCGCGCGAAAAGCCCGACATCCTGCTCATGGACATCTCGATGCCTCCGGGGCAAAGCGGGCTGGTTGCGTGCGAGAAGATCACGAAGGATTTTCCGTGCACCAAGGTGATCATCTTGACGATGTTCGCCGAGCCGGAGTACCTGTTCTACACCTTGCGCGGCGGCGCGGCAGGCTACGTGCTGAAGAACTCAAGCTCCGAAGAACTGCTTGCGGCGGTGCATGCCGTGGCTGAAGGGGGCAGCTACATTCATCCGAAGATGACGGCGCTTCTTACGAAACAGCTGGTCAAAGGTGGAGAGGAAGAAGACCGATCCTATCAGCAGCTCTCGAATCGGGAGCTGGAGGTGCTTCAGCTTTTGGCCAAGGGCTTCACGAACAAGGAAATCTCGGAGCAGATATACCTTTCCGTGAAGACCATCGAGGCGCACCGTTCGAAGATTTACCAGAAGCTGGGTTTGAAGACCCGTGCCGACCTGGTGGATTACGCGCTCAGGCACAAGCTGCTCAACGTGTAGCGCGAAAGCGCGGCGGGGCCGTCTGGGCGGTCCCGCATGCGGTGCGCGCCCTATGCTTCGGCGTTCGGGCGCGCGGGCTTTGCGCTGCGGCCCACGCAAAACGAGAGCGCGCGCGTCGGGCAGGCGTCGATGCACGATCCGCAGGCCATGCAGTCGCCCGCGCGCACGATGACGTCGCGCTCGGCCAAGACGGGCTCCAATATGGCGGGGTCGCACAGGCAGGCGTTCTTGCAGGCGTCGCAGTGGATGCAGGCTGCGTGGTCGAGGCGTACGTTCACCTGGCCTGCGCGCCCGACGGCTTGGTAAAAGCCGCCAAGCGGACAGAGCGAGCGACACCATACGCGATGCCCCCAGAACAGCTCCGCCAACACGATGGCGCCCAGCACCCATAGGCCCGTAACGGCACCGAACAGGATGCCCTTGTTGATCGCGCTGATGGGCGAGAACGCTTCGAACACCGGAATGCTCGTGACGGCGGACAGCGCAAGCACGGCCAGGGCTATCCACAGCTTCGCGCGCCGGGGCACGGGCGCCTCGCGCACTTCGATGCCGAGCTTGCGGCGCAGGGCGTCGACCAGCTCGAGCACCAGGTTCACGGGACATATCCATCCGCAGAATGCCCTGCCTCTGATCAGGCCGTACAATACAAGAACGGGCAAGGCGGCCAACAGCCAGTCAAGCGCGAAGGTCTTCGACGCCGCTATGGTTTGGAGCATGGCGAACGGGTCGAGCACTTCGATGCCGAAGATCGAGGACGACGACAGGCTCCCGAAGAACGGCAGCTGCGCGGGCGCGGGGACCGCTTCCTCGCCTCCGGCGAACAGGCCGAAAAGACCCCATCCGGCTGCGATCAGCGGCAACGCGAACAGCACGAGGGCGCCCACCTGCGCGCTGCGGCGCAGCCACGTCCAGCGAAACCCGCGCGATGCGGTCCGTGCGTCGCTCATCGCGATCCGACCTTGGCAAGCGTGGGGTCGTCCTCGAAGTTCGCGTACACCAGGTTGATGCCGGTGACGCCTTCGATGCCGATGAACCCGCTTGCGACGGCATGCGACGCGTCGACCGTTTCGGCCTCGATGGTGACGACGATCTTGTACCCGTTCACTTCGTGAACCTCCACGCCTTCGCGCAGGTCAAGCTCGCGCGCGACGTCTTCGGTCCGCGCGGGCGCCGTTTCGATGACCAGGCTCGAGATGACCATGGTGCTCTCCTTACTCGTTTTGTCCTTCCGGTGCCCGCCTCCCCTCAACAGGGGAGGCGGGCGGGGAGGGAATGCGTCTGCTCATGGCAATGTGCAGACGCGGGGATGGGCAAGCCGTTTCGACGCGCGCGCTACCCCTGCGGATGGCAGGTGATGCACTGCTCGCGCGTGGGTTCGATCTGCTTCGTTTCCACGTTGCCGTCTTTGTAGTGGTCGTCGGGCAGAGCGGTTGCCCCGTTCAGCATGGGGTTCGCCAGATCGTTCGCGCCGTGGCAGCCGTAACAGCCGGCTGCTCCCAGGTTGTCCGCGCGTCCGACGTGCGTGGGCGGCATAAGCGGCGCCGCTCCCGGCGGGATGTCGTCGTTTCCGGTGTAGCCTGCGCGCTCGGTCGCGCACCCGGCAAGCGCGCCTGCGCCAAGGGCCATGGTCAGCACGAGGGCGGTGGCGATAGCTTTCTTCTTCATCGGTTTCACCTCTCTACCTTCGTGATGGACACGCAGGTCTTCTTGTAGTCGGGCTCTTTGGACAGCGGGCAGTACGTATCCTGCACGGCCAGGTTGATCAGCGTTTCCTCCGCGAAGAAGGGCGCGAACACCGTACCGGCGGGAGGCTCGGTGCGTCCAGCCGTCGACACCTTGATCTCGAACTCTCCGAAGCGCGACTTCACCTTGACCATATCGCCGTCCTTGATGTCCATCTTCGCGCAGTCCTCCGGGCTCATGTTGAGCAGCGCCTCGGGAAGCGCGCGATCCAGCTCGGGCACGCGCCGCGTCATCGATCCGGTGTGCCAATGCTCCAGCAGGCGGCCCGTGCAGAACACGAACGGGTACTCCTTGTCCGGCTCTTCCGCGGGCGGCTCGTAGGGGCGAAACACCACGGAGGGCTTCATCTTGGCGGACTTGTAGAAGCTCACGCCGCCGGCTAGGCCTTCCTTGCCGTACTGGGCCACGCCCACCTCGTCGAAGCCGTCCTCCTGCTTGCCGGTGGAGAAGCGCCACTTTGTGGGCAGCCACGTGCCGTTCACCTCGCGCACGGGCCAGGTCAGGCCGTGATGCGTCAGGTATTCGTCGTAGGGTGCAAGCTGCTTGTTCTCCATCTTCAGCTTGGCTTCAAACTTCCCGTCGACGTCGTTGTTGATGGCCTGGGCTTTCTCGTTCAGATCGGGGTTCGAGAACGTGCGGTACTCTTCCCAGATGGCGCGGTTCGTTTCGCGCGAATCGCCCTTGAAATCAGCGGCGCTCTTGTCGTAGATATCGCCGAACAGGCGGTCGAACGCATCCTGCCCGTCGATCTTCTCGCCGTCGAGCACGCGGCGCGCCACCTCCATGATGACCCACAGGTCCCACTTCGCCTCGCCCGGCGGGTCGACGGCCTTCTCGAACACGGCGGTGCGGCGCTCGGCGTTGCCGAACTGGCCTTCGCGCTCCACCCACATAGCCACAGGGAGCACCACGTCGGCGTATTTCGTGGACAGGGTGGGGTAGACCTCGTTCACCACGACGAACGTGTCCATGACGCCCGTCTTGTCGCCCTTGCCCAAGAAGCGGGTGAGGTTCGGCATGGAAACGGCCCAGTTGTTGTGCGCGGACCACAGGAAGTCTATGTTGCCCTTGGACATTTCACGGAAGATCTTGACCGTGTGGAAGCCCGGCTTCTGGATTTCGTCCAGGTAGCCCTCGGGCAGGTTCCAGATGACTTCGGTGTAACGACGATGCTGCGCGTTGGCCACCAGCAGGTCGGCGGGCAGGCGGTGGCTGAAGGTGCCCACTTCGCGCGCGGTGCCGCAGGCGGTGGGCTGACCGGTCAGCGAGAAGGGGCCGTTGCCGGGCTGCGCGATCTTGCCCGACAGCAGGTGGACGTTGTAGATGTTGTGGTTCATCCACGTGCCGCGGTTGTGCTGGTTCACGCCCATGGTCCACAGCGACATGACCTTCTTGTTCGGGTCGGCGAACACCTCGGCCAGCTCTTTGAGGTCCTCGGCGGCTACGCCGGACAGCTGCGCGGTGTACTCGAGGGTATAGGGCTCCAGACGCGCGGCGTACTCCTCGAACGTGATGGGCTCCACCTTGTCTACCGATTTGCCGACGTCGCTGGCATCGTATCCGTCGTCGATGGCGTTTCCGATGTTCTCGGTTCCCTGCTTGAACTGCAAGTGGTCGTTGACGAAGGCTTCGTCGTACTTCTTGTTCTGCACCAGGTAGTTGGCGATGCAGTTGGCAATGGCCAGGTCGGTGTTGGGCTTGAAGACCATGACCTTGTCGGCGCTTGCGCTCGTGCGCGTCTTGAGCGTGGTCAGGTCGTAGTGCTTCACGTTGGTGCCCGAGAGCTTGCGCGCGGTCAGGCGCGAGTACAGCATGGGATGGGCCTCGGCCATGTTGGCGCCCCAGGTGACGAACACGTCGGCTTCGTCCAGGTCGCTGTAGCTGCCGGCCGGCTCGTCGGTCTGGAACACGTTCATGAAGCCGACCACGGCGCTGGCCATGCACAGGCGCGCGTTCGGGTCGATGTTGTTGGACAGCAGGCCGGCCTTCCAGAACTTGGCGGTGGCGTAGCCTTCCGTGATGGGCTGCTGGCCCGATCCCCAGAACGCCAGGCGGCTCTTGTCCTTCTTCCAGGTGTCCTTGAGCTTGCCCGCCACCAGTTCGAGCGCCTCGTCCCAGGTGGCTTCGCGCAGGCCGTCGTCGGTGCCCTTCGTGGACTTGTCGTCGCGGATAAGCGGCACGGTCAGACGGTCGTCCCCGTACAGGATCTTTGCCAGATAGTAGCCCTTGACGCAGTTGAGGCCCTTGTTGGACTGGTTGTCCGGGTCTCCCGTCACCGACACCAGCTTGTTGTCCTTCACTTCGCAGATGACCCCGCAGCCGCAGCCGCAGAAACGGCACACCGACGTGAATTTCTGCCCCTCGCCCGAAGACGCTTCCTGCTGGTTGCTGCCGCATCCAACGAGCGACGACATGGTGCCCGCCGCCGCGGCGCTTGCCAGCGCTACGGCCGTGGCTTTGACGAACCCTCGTCTTGAGATGTCCATGACATCCCTCCTTCTCCCGTTTCTCTCCCGTTGCATTCGTGTCCTCAACCGCCGTCCGGACGGTGTGAAACCTCGTTCGCAGCTTCGTTACTGCGGATTGCCTCGCGCGCGTTCCGCATCGGTCGCGATGCGGATGGGCACGGTCGGCTCGCTGACCACGCAGCGCTCGACGCACAGCCCGCAGCCGACGCACGCGTCCTCGTCGATGACGGGGGCGAACAGCGTGTGGATGGCGTCGCCTTCGCGCATGCGGTAGTCGATGACGATGGCCTGGTCGATAAGGGGGCAGGCGCGGTAGCACACCTCGCAGCGCATGCCTTGAAACGCGATGCAGCCTTCCTCGTCGATGACGGCTACGCCCATGCGCACGTCGGAGCGCGCGGATACGTCGCGCAGCGCGCCGGTGGGGCAGACGTCGACGCAGGGGAAGTCTTCGCAAAGGCGGCACGCCTGGTCGCGCGCGTCGATGCGCGGCGTGCCGACGGCCATGCCGGCTTCGTTGCCTGCGGGCTTGAGCGCTTGGTACGGGCACGCTTCGATGCACTTGCCGCATTTGATGCAGCGCGCCATGAAATCGGATTCGCCCTGCGCTCCCGGAGGGCGCAGCAAGCTGGACTCGCCGCGAGAGGCGTAGGCAACTGCCTGGAAGGCCACGATGGCGGCCGATGCGCCCGCTATGACGCTCGATAGTTTCATGAAATCCCCTCCTCGTACCCTGTATCATGCGCTTGAACGGGCGCGGTGCCTATCGGGGTATGTCCGAGTGCAAGGAGGGGATAAACCCGCCTTGTTGCGAGGGTTTTCTTCTATTCTTTTGCGAGGATATTAGGGAAGGGCGAAACGGGAAAACGAAGCCCGGCATCGAAAAAGACGGGGTCGATGACCCCGTCTTCCTGTGGTTTGCCTGCTACAGCGTGAGGCGTACGCCGACGTACACGGCGGTGTCGGGCAGGCCGGAGATGTCGTAGACGCTGGAAAGCGCGATGGCGGACACCTTCCAGGTGTAGACGGTGCCCCCTACGTCGACGGTGCCGGTTTGGAAGGTGTTGCCCACCTCGTCGACGCCCGCGCCGCCCTCGGGGGTGGTGGCCGGGTCGAATCCTTCGGAGGCGATGGCCGCCTGCACGGCCGCTTCCACGGTTCCCGACGTGAAGTCCGCGTACGTGACGCGCATGGAAACGCCTTCGCTGCGGTCGACCTCGAGGGTCCACGACCCGTTCAGCAGCAGCGCGGCTTCGGCGGCGCTCAGGTTCGCTATGCCCTTGCTGTACAGGACGCCCGCGTCAAGCTCGCTCACGTCGGAGGGCAGCTTGATGATGTCCATGTTGCCGGCGGCGGCTTCCTCTTCGCTCGTGGTGTCGTAGATGGTTGCGCCGGCGTCCACGAATCCCTGCTTGATGCTGGCGTTGTCGCCGTTTTGGATGACGGAGGGCAAAACCGGCAGGTCGTACGTAACTTCGCGAGCCAGGTTCTGTTCGACGCTCGCCTGGGCGCGAGCCGCTTTGCCCTGCACCTCGTCAAGCACGTTGAACAGCATGAATCCGCCGATGACGGCAGCTGCCGCCACGAACAGGCCCATGATGGCCAGTTGGGAGCGCGGCATGTCGAGCGGGCGTTGAAGGCCGCTGGCGTCCAGGTAGCGGACGGGACCGTCGCTTTCGACGTAGTCGTTGCGCTTGTTGAAGAAATTGAACTGCATGGCATCTCCTGCAGGAGGTCTCGGGTTCGTCCGGGATGATTTTGTGCATTGCGTAGTATAGCATTGCCGACGTGGGAACCTCGTGTTAGGATACGATCCGCCCGTGGGGGAGTAGTTGGCATGCGGCTTTAGCGCGCATGCGACACGTTCAACATCATGGCCGAAAGGTCTGGCGTGTCTTAATTAACGAGACTCATGGCGCGGTTCGCATGCATCTGCAGCCGCGCCATGAGTCTTTTTTTGTGAGCTGCGCCTTCCCCGGGAAAAGACGAGCAACCGAAGAAGCAGCAGAAGGAGCAATCAACCCGTGGATCTTTCAATCTTCGCATCACCCGAGGCTTGGATCAGCTTGGTCAGCCTCATTTTCCTGGAGATCGTGCTGGGCGTGGACAACCTGGTGTTCATCTCCATTACGACGAACCGCCTGCCCGAGGACAAGCAGCACATCGGTCGCAAGCTCGGCCTTGCCGGCGCGCTCGTCATGCGCATCGTGTTTCTGTGCTTCGCCTCGTTCCTCGTGCACATGACCGAGCCTTTGTTCACGGTCGACCTGGGCCCCTACACCCACGGATTCTCCGTGCGCGACCTGGTTCTGCTGATCGGCGGCGGGTACTTGATCTACAAGGGCATCGCCGAGCTGCGCGATACGCTCAAGCTCACCGAGGTCAAGGCCGAGCATTGCGAAGAGCACAAGGCGCTGCACCGCATCGCGCTGCCGCAGGCCGTGGGCACCATCATGGTCATGGACTTGGTGTTCTCCATCGACTCGGTCATCACGGCGGTGGGCATGGCCGACCACCTTATCATCATGATCATCGCAGTCATGTCGGCCGTGTTCTTGATGATGATCTTTATCGACCCCATCTCCAACTTCATCAACGGTCATCCCGAGATGAAGATGCTCGCGCTCACGTTCATCGTGGCTATCGGCGGGTTGCTCGTCATCGACAGCGCCGGCTTCCATACGGGCATCGAGCTTCTGCACATGCCGCTTGAGAAGCTGATCGTGTACTTCGCCATGGTGTTCTGCATCGTGCTCGAGCTTATCCAGATGCGCTACAACGCGAACTTCCTTGCGTGGCGCAAGGAGCGCTGGAAGAACGAGACGGCAGCTCAGATCGAAAACGTGCGTACCGAGATGCTTGAAGAGCTCAAGCGCGAGGCGGCTGCCGACGTGGCCTCCGGCAAGCCGGCCGACGCGGCGCGCGACGCCGTTGCCGATCGCGTCCGTCCGGTGATCATCGGCAACAACGTGTACGTGATGATGCCGATGGTGGGCGAGGACGCCGCATCGTTCAAAGAGCTGATGGCCGGTTCTGCCGCGGCCGGGGAATCGTTCAGCGCGCCGCTTGAGATCGGGGCGCACGTGGAGGACGTTTCCGGCGACGATCCCACCTACGAGGTGCCGAAGGACAAGTAGGGCTGCCCCTTCCCGATGGTTCGCTGACGAACGGCCGTGCAGCTGCAACAAGCTGCACGGCCGTTTTGCGCGCGCCGTCGCGCTGGCGTGCGCGATGCCGGGTGGATGTTGCTGTGCTGGCGGGTGTGCCGCCGGGTGGATGTTGCTGCGCTGGAGTGCGCGATGCTGGGTGAACGTTGCCGTGCGTGTCAAAACGGACGAGTTTTGCTGGTCCTCAAACGAGAATAAAAGCAACCGTCGACTCCGTGACCTGGGGCGATAAAAAACCTCGGCGCGCAACCTTGGGGCGAAAGCGCAAAAACCCCCGCAAAACTCGTCCGTTTTGACACGCGGGCGAGGTTTGCGGGGGGGGGCGTAGGGTTCGTGAGGTTCACGGGGGTTGCGGGGTTCGCAACGGGGCGCAAGGGTCGCAAGGTTCGCAAGGGTCGCAAGGTTCGCAAGGTTCGTGGAGGAAACGTCCCCGATGCTGGCGCGGAAGCGCGTCGAAGCCGATAAGCGCACGGCGCGAAGCAGCTATTCCGCGAACTGGTTGTAGCCTTCTTCCGACACGATGAGGCGTGCCGCATGCGGCATCATGCGCGCGCTGAAGGGGGTCGTGAGGCGGGTGGCTTCGCCGTCGTACTGCACTTCCATGGGCGGATCGGCCTCTACGCGCACCGTGCGCGCGCGGTGGATTTCCAGGGCGCCCGTTCGATCGGGAAAATCGCCCCCTCGATCCAGGATTCCCGCCAACAGCGCCGGAATCAGCTCGAAGGCGTTCTGCGCTTTGAGCACCACTACGTCGAACACGCCGTCGCGCGGCTTGTTCTCGTGCGTGACGGCGATGTCGAATTGGATGCGGGAGAAGTTCACCAAAAGGATGCCCACGCCCTCGCTCTGCACGGTTTCGCCGTCCAGCTCGATGGTGAAACGCGACGTTTGCGGCAGCGGGTTCGCGATGGCCGCCGAAAGATAAGCCATAGGTCCGAACAGGCGCTTTGCAGGTTCGGCGCCGTGCATGATGGCGGCGTCGTAGCCTGCTCCGGCCATGATGCCGAAGCCGAACCGCTTGTCGGCCACCTCGATTTCGCCCATGTCGAAGTCGAGGGTGCGCATTTCCCGGATCATCTTCGCCAAGGCGTGCGGCTCAAGAGGCGAGGAGAGGTTCAGCGCAAGCAGGTTCGCGGTTCCCGCGGGAAACGGCAAAACGGGCACGCCCGTGTTCGCCAGCAGATAGTTGACCGTCGCCACCGTGCCGTCGCCGCCGCTTGCAACCACGGCATCGTAGGATGCGGCGTCGTCGAGCAGCGCGCTCACGGGGGTCGTTCCGTCGGTGGAGCGGACGCACACCTCGTCGCCGTCTTGGACGGCGGAGCGGATGAAGTCGTATACGGAGCCGTCTCCGAACCCGGACGAGAGATTGTTGATGACGAGCAGTTTCACAGATTCCCTTTCAGTTGCTATGATGGCATGGTACAACATAGAGCGTGAAACACAAGGTAAGGAACCCCCGGTGTACATAGCAAACCAAGAAAACCTCGTGGCGTTCGTCGAGCGCGCCATGCGTTCGAGCGTCCTGGCGATCGATACGGAGTTTCTTCGTGAGAAAACCTACTACGCCAAGCTGTGCCTTATTCAGCTGGCCACCGACGACGAAGCCGTTATCGTGGATCCGTTCTCCGTCGGCGATCTGGGCGCACTGAAGCCGGTGCTGGAAAACGAAAGCGTCGTAAAGCTGTTCCATGCGGGTTCTCAGGATCTGGAGATTCTTTTGCGCGAAGTGGGCGTGCTGCCGCGGCCGATTTTCGACACGCAGGTGGCGGCGGCCCTTCTGGGCCACACGCAGCAGATCGGCTACGCCGCGCTGGTGGGGACGGAATGCGGCGTCACGCTCAAGAAGATCGACTCGTTCACCGATTGGTCGCGTCGGCCCTTGTCCGAATCCCAGTTGGAATACGCGGCCGACGACGTGCTGTACTTGCCGCGCATGTACGCGCGCATGCGCGCGCAGCTCGAGCGAAAGGGCAGGCTTTCGTGGCTCGATCGCGACTTCAAGGAGATGAGCGACCCGGCCAAGTACGCGACTGACGAGCGCGGCCGCTATCGCCGCCTCAAGCGGGTCTCGCAGCTGTCGCGGCGCCAGCTTTCGGCGGCGCGCGAGGTGGCGGCCTGGCGCGAGCTGGAGGCCCAGCGCCGCGACGTGCCGCGCAAATGGGTGATCACCGACGAGCAGATCGTCGAAGCGTGCAAGCGCGAGGCGCGTTCCATCGACGAATTGTTCATGGTACGCGGCATGTCCGACAAGCTGTCGACGCGCGAGGCGCGCGCGGTGGTTTCGCTCATGGGATCCGCGCTGGACGCACCGCCTGATTCCTGGCCCGACGTCGATCGGTGCAGCAAGAACGAGCCGAACGTCGACGCGCAGGTTGATATGATGACGGCTGTCGTGCGCTTGCGTGCGAAGGAAAGCGGCGTGGCGTTTCCCACCTTGGCGAGCCACGACGACCTTGCGCGGGTCGCGCGCGGCTATCGCGACAACATCGACCTTTTGCGCGGATGGCGTCGCTCGCTCGTGGGCGAGGAGCTTTTGGAGCTTTTGGAGGGCAGGCTGTCGCTCAGGCTCGACGGGGGCGATCTCAAGGTGGACCGCATCGCGTAAGCGCCTGCTTTGCGGGGCCCGGCCCCGCATCTTGCAGTTCACGAAACGGTGACGGACGTTTGGTGATTTCACATAGCTTTTCGGCTTGTTTTCAGCGTGATTTCTGGGTCTTGTATACTGAAAGGGTAAGAGATGCAGCGGCCGGAGCGGCCGCGGAAGCTACCCCTTCGAAGGAGTGTTTCGAGTTGAGCACATCGTATATCCTCTTGATCGTCGTTACGCTTGCCATCGGCGGCTTCGCCACGTGGTACGTCAATTCGCAGCTGAAGAAGTACACGCACGTGCCCATTTCCACGGGCCTGACCGGCGCTGAAACCGCGCGCCGCATGCTGCAGTACTACGGCATCACGGGCGTCGAGGTGCATCGGGGCGGTCCCGGCCAGGACTTCTTCGACCCGCGCACGAACTCGGTGACGCTGGGCCCCGATTCGTACGACGGACGTTCCATCACCGCCACGGCTACCGCTTGCCACGAGGTGGGCCATGCGTACCAGTTCGCGCAGGGCTACGCGCCCATGAAGATCCGCGGCGCTCTGGTGCCCGTGGTGAACTTGGCTTCGAACGCGTGGATCTTCTTGCTGATGCTGGGCATTTTCATGCAGAGCATGGGCATGCAGACGCTCGCCATCGTCATGTACGGTGCTGTGGTGCTGTTCCAGCTGGTCACGCTGCCGGTTGAGTTCGATGCCTCCAAGCGGGCCATGGTGTACATGAACACCGCTGCGCTGCCGCAGTCCGAACAGGCGGGCTCGTTCAGCGTGCTGCGCGCGTGCGCGCTCACCTACGTGGCGGCCGCCCTCACCTCCGTCCTGCAGCTTCTGTGGCTGCTGAACCAGCGCCAGGAATAGCGTCGATCCATGGACGAACAGGAAAAATCGGCGGCGCTTTCCGTTTCCGCCGCGATGTCGCTTGCGAAAAGCGCGCTCGAAGGCGTGACGGTGCGGCTTGTGGGCGAAGTGTCCGAGCTTTCCAACAAGCCGGGCTACAAGGCGGTGTACTTCACCGTCAAGGACAAGAGCGCCGCTCTGCCCTGCATGATGTGGGTCAATCGCTACCAGGCGTCCGGCGTGCAGCTGAGCGTGGGGCAGCTGGTGGAGTTGACCGGTCGCTTCACGCTGTACGCAGCGAAGGGGCGCATGAACTTCGACGTGTTCTCCGTGGCGCTGGCGGGCGAGGGCAACCTGCGCTTGCAGGTGGCGAACTTGGCGCGCAAGCTGGAGGCCGAAGGGCTCATGCGGCCGGAGCGCAAGCAGCCTGTTCCGGCGTTTCCCCTGACGATCGGCCTGGTAACCTCACCGCGCGGCGCGGCCGTCCATGACGTGCTGCGCACGCTGCGGCGCCGCTTTCCCGTAGCGCGCGTCGTTTTGGCGGGTGTTCCGGTGGAGGGTCCGCGTGCGCCGGAGGATATCGTCGAGGGCATGCGCTGCGTGCTGCGCGCGGGCGCCGAGGTGATCCTCGTGGTGCGCGGCGGCGGGTCGTTCGAAGACCTCATGCCGTTCAACGACGAAGGCCTTGCGCGGGCGATCTCGAAATGCCCCGTGCCCGTGGTGACCGGCATCGGGCACGAGCCCGACACGTCCATTGCGGACATGGTCGCCGACGTGCGCGCCTCTACGCCCACGGCTGCCGCGGAAGCGGTAAGCCCGGCGCGCGAAAGCTTGGAACACGTGCTCGAGGCTCGTTCGCGATCGCTTGCCGCGAGCGCCGGGCGCGCCGTGGAGCGAGCGACGGCCGAGGTGCGACGCATTGCGACCCGGCCCGTGCTGCGCGATGCGAACCTGCTGTTCGCGGCCGAGGCGCAAGGGCTTGACATGGCTGCGGAGCGCTTGTTCCGCGCCATCCCCGCGAACCTCGAGCGCGATCAAGAGCGATTGGAGCGTCAGCGCGAACGCCTTGCGCGCGTCCTTCCGCAGAACGTGGCGCGCGATCGCGAACGCCTTGCGCGCGAACGCGATCGACTTGCCCTTGCGGGCAATGCGGTCGTTGCGCGGTTCGAGCAGCAGGCCGGTCTTGCCGCTGCCCGCCTGAACGACCTTTCGCCTCTTGCCGTGCTGGGTCGCGGCTACGCCATCGCGCGCACCGCCGAGGGCGGCGTGGTGAAAAGCGTGGAAGCTGCGCCTGTCGGCTCGCTGGTGGACGTGTCGGTGTCCGACGGCGTGCTTGCTTGCCGCGTGGAGAACACGCATCGAATCGATACCGAAGTCGTAGTTTGGGAGGACGTGTCATGATGGAGAATACCGAACCGAAGCCCATCGAGGAGCTGTCGTTTCGCGAGGCCATGGCAGAGTTGGACGGCATCGTAGGCGTTTTGGAGAGCAATTCGCTCGAGCTGGAGGACAGCCTGCGAAGCTACGAGCGCGGCGTGTCGCTTCTGCGCGCTTTGCAGGGCCGTTTGACCGAGGCGCAGCAAAAGGTGGACGTGCTCATGGGCGAGCTCGTGGCCGACACCGACGACGGCGCGCGCGACACCAGCCTGTCCTGATGCGTTCCTACGCTCGGGGTGGGGTCCGCAAGACCGTCGCTTCGCTTCAAGGATCTTGCGAGGCCCCATCCCGAGCGCTTGGCGAAGCCGATAGGTTTCGGGGCGCGCCGTCGTCGGCGACGTTCCCAAGATACGCTCGAACCGGAAAGAGGGATCAGCATGATCAAAGAGGATTGCCTGTTCTGCAAGATCGTGGCGGGGGAGATCCCGTCGACTAAGGTGTACGAGGACGATCGCGTGCTGGCGTTCGAGGACGTCAATCCGCAGATGCCCGTGCACACGCTCATCGTGCCGAAGAACCACTACGACAACATCGGCGACAACATTCCCGAGGATGAGATGGGGTACCTGTTCAACACGGTCAAGAAAGTAGCCGAGCTCAAGGGCATCGCCGAGAGCGGCTACCGCGTGATTGTGAACACGAACGACGACGCGCAGCAGTCCGTGCACCATGTTCACGTGCACGTTTTGGGCGGCGCGCCCATGAACTCGGGCGATCCTTCGCAAAAGTAGCATCTTCGCTTGCAAGGGCGCAGGGCCGACAAGACGGAGCCGGTAAGGTGGGGGATGTCCTTCTGCCTTGCCGGCTCTTGCTGTATCCGGCATAAAGGCCCGGCTTTGTTTTCGGTGAACGGCGCGCCGCTTGCCGATAGGACGCCTCCTTTGAATACGGCCTTTTGCGCATGCGCCTAAAATATATCCCTTGGGAATAGTAAATAAGGAGGCAGATCGTTGAACGTCCTAGTTATCAATGCGGGATCATCTTCCTTGAAGTACCAGCTGGTCAACGTTGAGCAGCATGAGCTTTTGGCGAAGGGCATCTGCGAGCGCGTGGGTTCCGCCGAGGCTTTTCACAAGCATGGTCTTGACGAGAACGAGCAGGTCATCGATGCGAAAATGGCCGATCATGACGACGCGATGGCGTTGGTGCTCGAATCTTTGACCGAGGGACCTACCAAGGCTATCGATTCCCTTTCGGAAATCGACGCCGTTGGACATCGCATCGTGCAGGGCGGGAAGTACTTCGACCGGTCCGTCCTCATTGACGACGAGGTGATCGCGAAGATCGACGAGTTGGCGGAGCTTGCTCCTTTGCACAACGGCGCCGCGCTCATGGGCATTCATGCGTGCATAAAGCACATGCCGAACGTGCCCATGGTGGCTGTATTCGACACGTCGTTCTTCCAGACGCTGCCGCCGAAGGCGTTCATGTACCCCTTGCCTTACGAGCTGTACGAGAAGTACGCCATCCGCAAGTACGGTGCGCACGGTACTTCCCATCGTTACATCTCCGAGCGCGCGGCAGTGGTGCTCGACGAGCCGATCGAGGACCTCAAGCTGATCACGTGCCACCTGGGCAACGGCTGCTCCATCAGCGCCATCGACCACGGCGTGGCCGTGGACACGTCCATGGGGCTCACGCCGCTCGATGGCCTCATGATGGGCACGCGTTGCGGAGCGATCGACCCTGCCATCGTGCCGTTCGTCATGGAGCATGAGAACCTGACCGGCGCCGAGATGAACGACTTGATGAACAAGAAGTCGGGTCTTCTGGGCATCTCCGGCATCTCGAACGACCTGCGCAGTGTGCGCGACGCCTCCGAGCAGGGCGACGAGCGCGCGCAGTTGGCTTACGACATGTACTCGAACTCGGTGAAAAAGTACATTGGCCAGTACATCGCCGTCATGGGCGGCGTGGATGCCATCGTGTTGACGGCGGGCGTGGGCGAGAACTGCGAGAAGATGCGCCGCATGATCTTCTCGGGCTTGCAGCCCCTTGGCATCGTCCTGGACGAGGAGCGCAACCGCCAGCGCGGCTTCGAGCGCGAGATTTCGACGGACAGCTCGCTGGTGAAGATCATCATCATTCCCACGAACGAGGAGTACATGATCGCTCGCGACACCTTCGACATCGTGCACGAGAAGGCGAACGAGCCGCTGATCTAGCGCGTTCGGTGCAATCGACGGTAAAAAAGGCGACCTACGGGTCGCCTTTTTTGTCGGGTGCTTGCAGGTGCTGCTCCGGTAGGTTATTCGGCGGCTTTCTTCGCCTGGGCCTGCACGCAGGTGATGGCGATGACGCCCACGATGTCGTCGGCGGTGCATCCGCGCGACAGGTCGTTCACCGGGGCTGCGATGCCCTGCGTCACCGGGCCGTACGCCTCGGCGCGCGCCAGGCGCTGCACCAGCTTGTAGCCGATGTTGCCGGCGTCCAGGTCGGGGAAGATCAGCACGTTGGCGCGGCCCGCAACGGGGGAGTCCGGAGCCTTCGATGCGCCCACGGAGGGAACGATGGCAGCATCAAGCTGAAGCTCGCCGTCAAGCGCCAATTCCGGTGCCAGCTCCTTGGCGATGGCCGTAGCTTCGACCACCTTGGCGGCGTCGTCGTTCTTCGCCGAGCCGTACGACGAATGCGAGAGCATCGCCACGGTGGGCTCGGTGCCGATGAGCGTTTTCCACGACTTCGCGGAGTTCACCGCGATATGCGCCAGCTTTTCGGCGTCGGGCTGCACTTCCAGGCCGCAGTCGCTGAACAGGAAGGTTCCTTCCTGGCCCAAATCGCAGTTGGGAACCACCATGATGAAGAACGAGCTGACCAGCTTCACGCCCGGTGCGGTCTTGAGAATCTGCAGGCTGGGGCGCAGCACGTCGCCCGTGGAGTGGCAAGCGCCGGCCACCATGCCGTCGGCAAGGCCGGCCTTCACCATCATGACGCCGAAGTACAGCACGTCGTTCAGCTTCTCGTCGGCGGCTTCGGGGGTCATGCCCTTCGCTTTGCGCAGCTCGTAGAATTGGCTTGCAAGCTCGGCGCGCAGCTCGGACGTGCGCGGGTCCACGATCCGCGCACCGTCGAGTCGGTATGCGGAGGCTTCGATGGCGGCCGCGTCGCCAAGGATGACGAGGTCGGCCACGCCGTCGGCCAGGATGCGCTCCGCAGCCGCCAGCGTACGCTCGTCGTCGCCTTCAGGGAGCACGATGGTTTGCTTGTTCTCCGTGGCTCGGGCGAGCATGGAATCGAGAAATGAACTCATGGCACCGTCCTTACGATCAAGTATCAAATTGCCGCTTCCAGCGCTGCGGCCGCGCTCGCATTCGTTTCCGAATTTATCCACTTTATATGATAATCCACGCAGCCCCGACCCTTCCCGGTAAAATAACGTGCGGCATATTTGGCGCGGCAAAGCGCGCGTCTCAACCATAGGATTCCCTCGCAGGCGCAGATGAGCCGGCGGGAAGGACAAGGAAGGCAGCTTCATGGGTGTGCAGTACCGGAAGTTCACTGATCTGGACAGGTCTGATTTCGACGTCATCGTTGTGGGCAGCGGTTTTGCCGGCAGCGTGGTGGCGCGCGAGCTGGCGGAGCGCGCCGGCAAGCGCGTTCTCATCATCGAGAAGCGCGGCCACATAGGCGGCAATATGTACGACGAGGCGGACGAAGCGGGCATCCTGGTGCACCGTTACGGGCCGCATATCTTCCACACCAACGACAAGCGCGCCTTCGACTACGTGCGCCGCTTCACCGATTGGCGCGATTACCAGCACGAGGTTCTGGCGGACTGGTACGGCACGTACATGCCGGTGCCGTTCAACAAGAACTCGATGGAAATCGCGTTCGGCCAGGAGAAGGCTGCCAAGCTGACCGAAAAGCTGATCGAGACGTTCGGCGACGAGCGCAAGGTCACCATCAACGAGCTGCGCGCGCAGGACGATCCCGAGCTTACCGAGATCGCCGACTTCATCTACAAGAACGTCTTCCTCTACTACACGCAGAAGCAGTGGGGCCTCACGCCCGAAGAGGTCGATCCCAGCGTGACCGCGCGCGTGCCCGTGTTCGTGTCGCGCGACAACCGCTATTTCCAGGATGCGTACCAGGGCATGCCCGCAGACGGCTATACGCCGCTGTTCGAGCGCATGCTCGACCACGAGAACATCGTGGTATGCCTGAACACCGAAGCGGAAAGCGTGTTCGACCTGGAGTTCGAGAGCGGCGACGAGAACGCTCCGCTCACGGCTATTAACGTCAAGGATCAGGCGTTCGAGGGTCCCATCGTCTATACGGGGCCGCTTGACGAGCTGTTCCTCTCGCGCTTCGGGCGCTTGCCGTACCGCAGCTTGGACTTCGTGTACGAAACGCACGACAAAGAGCAGGTCCTTCCGTGCGGAACGGTGAACTTCACCGTGACCGAGGACTACACGCGCATCACCGAGTTCAAGCATCTGACGGGCCAGACGGCTCCCAAGACCACCATCATGAAGGAGTACAGCCACTCCTACGATGATCCGAAGAAGCAGATTCCGTACTACGCCATCATCAACGACCAGAACAACGCTCACTACGAGCGCTATCTTGCGCTGACCAAGCCGCTTGCGAACTTCTACCCGCTGGGTCGTTTGGCCGAGTATCGTTACTACAATATGGACGTCATCATCGGCCGCGCGCTTGCGCTGGCCGATCAGCTGGCGGGGTAACAGGCATCGATTGCGCGGCGGGTACGCTCCCGCCGCGCTCTACCAAGACGACGGGGATAGGAACCATGAAGACCATTTCATTCGCCATTCCGTGCTATAACTCGGCGGCGTATATGGACAAGTGCATAGAATCCATTCTGAAGTGCGGCGACGATATCGAGATCATCATCGTGGACGACGGCTCGACCAAGGACGAGACGCCCGCCAAGGCCGACGCCTGGGCGGCGAAGTATCCGGATATCATCCGTGCCGTGCATCAGGAGAACGGCGGCCATGGCCAGGCGGTGAACACGGGGCTTGCGAACGCGACGGGGCGCTACTTCAAGGTGGTCGATTCCGACGACTGGCTCGACGAGCACGCCATGTCGGAGATCATGGGCTACCTGCGCTTCCAGTGCGAGCTGGAAAACGCCGTTGACCTGGTAATCGGCAACTACGTGTACGAGAAGGTGCACGAGGGGTCGCGCACCGTCATGCACTACCGCAACGTGTTTCCCGAGGGGCGCGTGTTCGGTTGGGCCGACGTGGGTCACTTCCTGCCCAGCCAGTACCTGCTCATGCATTCGGTCATCTACCGCACCCAGCTTTTGAAGGATATCGGGTTGGAGCTGCCGAAGCACACGTTCTACGTGGACAACATCTTCGTGTACGTTCCGCTGCCGCATGTCAAGACCATCTACTATCGCGATCTGGACATGTATCGGTACTTTATCGGTCGCGAAGACCAGAGCGTGAACGAAAGCGTCATGATCGGGCGCATCGATCAGCAGCTGCGCGTGACGCGTACCATGATAGACGCCGTGCGCCTGCCCGACGACGTGCCCGAGAAGCGTCTTGAGCGCTACATGGAGAACTACCTGTCCATGATGATGTGCATCTGCTCCATCTTCTTGCGCATGATCGACACCGATGAGGCGGAGGACAAGCGCGAGGCCATCTGGGATTACCTGAAACGCCAGGATTCGGACGTGTACCGCCGCATCCGCCGCAGTGCGCTCAACATGGGCACGAACCTGCCTACCGGCTTGGGCCGCAAGATCGGCATCACCGGCTATCGCATGGCCCAGAAGATCTTCAAGTTCAACTAACGTGAAAGCGGGCTTCGGCCCGCTTTCTGCTTTCTGGTTCGGTTCTCGTCCCGAGATCGGCGTCTTCCCGTTCCGCGTCCGTCGGTCCCTGCTCCCGATCCTCGTGACCTATTGTCGCCCGAAACGTACGGTTTTCTCGCCGAAACCGTACGTTTCGGGCGACAATTTCCTGAGCTAGGCGCCAAAAGGCTCGAAAGGGCCGTCCTCGAAGCTGCGCACCGTGAAAACCTGCGCCGAATCCGAGCGGGAGCGTTCGAACTTCCGCTCGGCAAGAGCGGTTTCGGTGCTGCGAGGAATCCCGTACCTTTCGAGCAGCTTCACGAAAAGTGCCTGGTCCATCACGTCCTTGCACGAAAATCGGACGATAGGCATGCCGTACAGCGTAATCTGGGCTTCTCTATGACGCTCATCGGCAAGCGCCCGCAACGAAGACCGGCCGCCGAGCAACTCCGCATCCTCGTATTTCTGCATCCCATCGAACTCTCCGAGGACCCTGCCTCCATCCAGGCGAGTCCAAAGGAAATCGACGCGATAGAACCGTCCCGCATGCAAGGGCTGCGGCAGAGCGACCTGAAGCTCGGGAAGCGCGAAGCCCTGCCTGATCATCACGGCGCGCGCAATGGATTCGCCCCCGCTTTCGCTCAAAGGGTCGGCGTGGTACATCGTGCGAACGGCATCGGCAACATGCGCATGGCCGCTTCCCAAGCGCTTGAAGCGGGAAACGAACCAGCTCGATGGTTTTCCGCTCATGCGCAGCGCGCTATCGGCAACGGCAAGCGCTTGCTCGAAGCCGGAAGTGCGCATGCAGTCGAAAACGGTCCGTGAAAGCGACGTTACCCGAAGCCCGCGAACGACCACGGGTTCGTCGCCCGAAATCACATGCCATCGAACGCTCGTCGAGCTGACGTTGCGCCTCGACCGGGACGTTGCAACGTGAACCACGTCCAGGCTGCTGTACGAAACGGACAGGCCGAACGCAACGGCAGCCGATTCGTGGCAAAAAACCCAATCCGGATGCAGCTCCTGCACGGTGCGAAGCACGTAGAGCGCCTGATCGAACCTCGAAAGCCCATTCCAGCACGCCGAGCTTGCATACACGCCTCGCATCGGACGAACGACCGCGCCGCATTCGGCGCGCCTCCGCAAGATCGCCCGAACGCGATCGCAAGAGGGAACCAGGCATTTTCCTGCACGCTCGGCTTGCGAGAGCAGCCCGGCAAGTTCTGCATCATTGGCTTTCATCGCATCTCACCATCATTCGCCCTATGAGACCTTGACCTATCATCTCACAGAATCAGCGCGGGCGGATGGTGGACATTCGGTTCGCAAGACGAACATTGTCGCCCGAAACGTACGGTTTCGGCGAGAAAACCGTACGTTTCGGGCGACAATGCGGGCTGCGACCTGCGAGCGCGACCCGCGACCACCGGCTGCGGTTGCGGGTCGCAGCCGCAGCCGGTGGTTCGCGACCTGCGGCGATGTCGATGCCGCAGGTCGCGTCGTTGCTGTGTGCTCGGCGTTACGCGCCTATTCCGGCGAACACGGCGGCGAATGCCACCAGCACGCCTACGATGGACTCGCCGCCCAGAACGCCGCTCGACACCACAAGACCGGTCTCCTGCTGCTCCTTCTCTTTCGCGGCGCGCTCGTCAGGGGAGAGCTTGGCGCGGCGACGCTTGCAGACGGCGTCGTAGACCACCTTGACCATGGCGCCGATGAACGCCGTAAGCGACATGTAGAAAGGCAGGTAGATGCCCAAGCCCAGCATCATGGCGGGGAAGTTCAGCAGGTAGAGCGCGAATCCCGCCGCAAGTCCAAGGGCGAACGCCGGTACGGACGGGATGCCCGACACCATGGTGGCCACGACCGAAGCCTGCGCCGACACGAACGATCCGGTGGGCCCGAACGACTCCGGCCCGTAGGCGCTCACCAGCACGGCCATGACGGCCACGGCCACGATCGCGCCCAGCACGGCGCCAATCGCCTGGCCGATCCACTGCGCTTTCGGCGAGGTTCCCAGCACGTGGCCGGCATGGAAATCGTTCATCACGTCGCCGGCCAGGCCGCATGCGACGGCTACGATGCCCGCGACGAAGAACAGCTGAACCTGCGGCACGCTCGATACGGCCGCCACGGCCAGAAGCACGATAAGTCCGAAGATCTCCATGGGATCGATGCCCGTTTGGCCGACGCTTTGCGCGCTCATGGCCGTAGCCACCCAGGCAAGCGCCACTACGATGACGGCGGGCACGGGGCCGAGCTGCAGCCCGAAGCAGATGAGCAGCGCCACGGCCGCCACGCCGCATGCGGCAATGCCCGCGCTTAGGCGGATGCGGCGCCGTGCCGCCGGGTCGTCGCTTGAAAGGTTCGAGGGCGCGGGGCTGGCGGCCACGGTGAGCGAGCCTTTCGTGTTCTTGATCATCTGCCATGCCTTAGGCAGGATGTTCTTGAAGATGACGCCCAGGCCGGCGCCCATCATCACGCCCATGCCCAAGCTGGACACGATGCCCTGCCCGGACGCGACGTCCCACAGTCCGGCTGCCGATCCGCCTACGATGATGCCGAAGTTCGCGAACAGCGCGCCGGCGAACCATACGATCACCGCGCCCGTGCCCACCAAAAAGCCTACGGCCAAGAGCATGGGCGAGTTGTAGATGCCGAACGCAACGCCGGGAACGGCTACGTTGCCGAACAGCATGGCCGGAATCACGCCGAAGAAATCGCGCAGCGCGGTGTAGACGCCGGCAAGGCCCATGGAGCCGAACAGCTTGAGGCCCACCTTGCCTCCCGCGTTGCCGGCGATGAGCGTTTGCGCAGCCGCTTCTCCGATGGGGTATTCCAGATCGGCGTCTTCGATGAAGTGCCGCCGCAGCATAACGGTGCAGATAAGGCCCAGGATCACGCCGGACAGCGCAACCAGGAGCATTTCGAACCATCCCACTTCGTCGGCATAGCCCAGCATCCAGATGCCGGGGATGGTGAACGCGAGGCCGCCCGCTACCATGGCGCCGGCCGACATAACCGTATGCGTGACGTTCGCTTCGTTGAGACTGGCTTTTCCGCGGCCGAGGCCTTTCAGGAAAAACAGCGAGATGATGGCCGCGAACACGATGGGCCAGGGGAGCGCCCCCATTTTGAGGGCCGTGTACACCGATGCCGCGGTGATGATGGCGCAGCCTACGCAGCCTATGAGAACGCCGCGCAGCGTCAGCTGCCCTTTGACAGAGTCCATATCCTTCTCCTTTTCGTATATCCGCTTCCCCTTGCGTTTTAGGAAGTCGGGTTACTGATCGGACGCGTACAGTATAATCGGTGCGGCGCGCGACGAGTATCGTTAAATTCGCGTGATTGTGTAATTCATGAAGGAAGGCGGCTTCTATGGGCGAGGGTCGAGCCGGGCAGCGTACGCGCGCGCCTCAGTCGGTGTTGGCTGTTGACGTGGGGAATTCGGTGACCAATCTGGGCTTGTTCGAATCGGGCGAGCTGACGGCTACCTGGACGGCTACAACGTACGAGCGCATGACGGCCGACGAGGTTCGCGTTCGCATTTCCTCGTTTCTGGCGACGCTCGACAATCCCATTTCCGTTGACGACGGCATCGTGGCGTCGGTGGTTCCCGGTTTGACGGACGCGTGGACTGCCGCCGTGAAGAGCCTGACGGGAAGACGGCCGGTTGTGGTGGGCCCCGGTTTGAAGACGGGGGTCAAGATGCGCTACAACGATCCGGGCGAGCTGGGGGCCGACCGCGTAGCCGACCTTGCCGCCGCGAAGGCTGCGTACGAGCCGCCGTTTCTGGTGGTCGATTTGGGCACGACGACCAACTTCGAGGTGGTCGACGCCGAGGGCGTGTTCGTGGGCGGCATCATCGCTCCGGGTCTGAAGCTTTCTGCACGGGCGGTATCGGATGCGGCTGCTCAGCTGGCGGTCGTGGATCTTCGCACGCCGGCGTCGGTGATCGGGAAGAACACGCGCGAAGCCATGCAGTCGGGCGTCGTGATAGGAGAGGTGGCTCGCATCGACGGATTGGTGGACGCCGTGTGGCGCGAGCTGGGGTACCAGACGACCGTTGTTGCCACGGGCGAGGACGCGCAGACGATGGCGGCGCTTTCGCAGCGCGTGACCTGCGCCGACGAGCACTTGACCTTGCGCGGTTTGGGGATATTGCACGGCCTGAATCGGCGTTGCTAGGGTACAATAAGCGGATTGTTCCAATTGGAAAGGGGTTCGTGCATGGAAAAGGGGAACGTGAAGGCGCTTCTGCCCATCGGGGTGTTCCTCGTGCTGTATCTGGGCCTAGGCGTGCTGTTCGAGTACGTTTTGGGCATATCCATGGGGTTCTACAACATTCCCATCGTGGTGATCTTCCTGATCGCGCTGATGGTGGCTTGCTTCCAAAACCGCAAGCTTCCCTTCGACGACAAGCTTGTCATCATGGGCCGCGGCATCGGGGACAAGACGATCGTCACCATGATCCTCATCTTCATGGCTGCCGGCATATTCGTGGGCACCGTTGGACGCGATAGCGCGGAAAGCGTCGCCTACCTGCTGCTTTCCGTTATTCCCGCTGAGTATTCGGTGGTTGTTCTGTTCGTGGTCAGCTGCTTCGTGTCGCTGTCCATGGGAACGTCGGTGGGTACCATCACGCTTATCACGCCCATCGCCGTGGCCGTGTCCGCTGCCTCGGGGTTCGACATGCCGCTGTGCGTGGCCAGCGTCATGGGCGGCGCGATGTTCGGCGACAACCTCTCGTTCATTTCCGATACTACCATCGCGGCGTGCCAGGGCCAGGGCTGCCAGATGAAGGACAAGTTTCGCGAGAACTTCAAGATCGCCCTGCCGGCTGCCATTGCAACGCTGGTCATCATCTTGGTGCTGTCGCTGGGCGCCGACATCAGCGGGACCGTGCATCATGAGTACGATCTGATCCAGCTTGTCCCGTACCTGATCGTGCTGATCGGCGGCATCGTGGGCATCAACGTGTTCATCGTGCTGCTGCTGGGCATTGTGTCCGGCTCCCTCATCATGATGGCAACCGGGGCGACCGCTCCCACCGACCTGCTGGCCAACATGGGCTCGGGCGCCGCCGGCATGTTCGAGACCACCATGGTGGCCGTGCTGGTAAGCGCGATTTGCGCCCTCATTCGCGAGTACGGCGGCTTCACCGCTTTGCTGAACGGCATCAAGAGCCTGTTCAAGAGCAAGAAGGGCGGTCAGCTGGGCATGGGCTTGCTGGTAGGCGCTATGGACATCGCCACGGCGAACAACACGGTCGCCATCGTTATGGCGAACCCCATCGCGGCCGACATGGCGAAGACGTACGACATCACGCCGCGCAAGACCGCGTCCATTTTGGACACGTTCTCCTGCGTGTTCCAGGGGGTCATCCCGTACGGCGCGCAGATGCTCGTGGCCGTTTCGGCTACGGCTGAGCTGGGATATGCGCTGTCGGCGTTCCAGATCATTCCGTTTCTGTTCTACCCGTTCCTGCTGTTGATCAGCTCGCTTGTGTTCATCTTTTTCGTGCCTGAGAAAAAGGTCGACAACGCGTAAAGATTCACCTTCGTGAAACGTGCCTGACGCCGCGCCCTCTTCGGAGGGCGCGGCTTTTTTGCGTTTCAGACTCGTGGCCGCGCGCCCTGCCGGGCTGGTTCTGACGAGCTTGGCGGCTGCGCAATGACGTGCGCAGCCGCCGCTTTCCCTCGCTCCGCCTTCTCCGGTCGGCTGGCAACGTCGCCCGGTGCACGGTCCTTCGCGTTGAGGAAATTAGCCAAGGTTTACAATATGGCGGTTGTCTCGTATCCTATCTATGTTAGTTTTGGATAACAAAGGGTCGTCTGGTTTCGGGCGACGTGGTCGGTGCGACGCGAAGGATGCTCGTCTATGAAGAAACGCAGGATCGGACAACGGTTATGGGCTTTCGGGGGGCTTGCAAGCTTTGGCTTGGGCGCGCTTGGAGCCGTGGTCCCGATTCTGCCGACGACGCCGTTTTTGCTTCTGGCGGCGTTTTGCTTCGCTCGCAGCTCCGAGCGGGTGAATGCGTGGTTCCGCTCGACCAGGCTTTACCGCTCGGTTGTCGAAGGGTACGCCACCAAGCGCACGATGACCGTCAAGGCGAAGCTCCTGCTGCTCGGCCCGCTTACCGTCGTGCTGGGGGTTTCGTTCGCGCTCATGGCCAACGTGCCGGTCGGCCGCATCGTGGTGGCTGCGGTGTGGATCGCGCATATCGTGTATTTCGGGTTTGTGGTCAAGACCGACCGGTCGTCCCCTGCGGCGCCGTCGAACGTCGATGCGCCGTCGCGACCCATCGAGTCGACTGAAAGGTAGATGTTCGTGTTCAGCATGCGTCTTTTGCGTATGGTGCCCGCCGCGCGCGGGCCCATTGTTGTCAACGTCGCGCTGCAGTGGGCGGCTCTCGCCGCGAACGTGGCGCTTATGGTGTTTATCGGCTTGTTCGTGCAAGCGTGGTTCGAGGGTGTGAAGGATCTGGGCTCTTGGCTGATCGGCCTGGGATGCGCGGGAGCCGCCGCCATCGCGGTGCGGATGGCGTGTTTGGCCGGCGCGCAGCGTTGCGGGCTTGCCGCTGCGCAGGCCGCCAAGCGCGAGGTGCGCCAGCAGGTGTACGAGAAGTTGGTGCGCATGGGGCCTGCGTACTCCGAGCGCGTGTCCACTGCCGAAGCGGTCCAGGTGAGCGTGGAGGGCTGCGAGCAGCTTGAAAGCTACTTCGGACAGTACGTTCCCCAGCTGGTCTATGCTGTTCTGGCGCCGCTCACGCTGTTCGCCTGTTTGGCGCCGTTGAGCCTTCCTGCCGCAGCGGCCTTGCTTGCGTGCGTGCCGCTGATCCCGCTTTCCATCGTCGCGGTGCAGAGGATCGCCAAGCGCGCTATGCGCCAGTACTGGGGCGCGTACACCGATTTGGGCGAATCGTTCTTGGAGAACTTGCAGGGGCTGACCACGCTCAAGATATACCGGGCCGATGAGGAGCGTCATCGCTTGATGAACGACGAAGCCGAGACGTTCCGCCGCGCTACCATGCGCCTTCTGCGCATGCAGCTCAATTCGGTTACGGTGATGGACGTGTTCGCGTACGGCGGCGCGGCGGTGGGTATCGTGGTTGCGCTCGTGCAGTTCGCGAACGGGGAGATTCCCCTGTTCGCGGCGTTTGCGGTGATCTTCCTGTCGGCCGAGTTCTTCATTCCGCTGCGCACCTTGGGGTCGTTCTTCCATACGGCGATGAACGGCATGGCCGCCGCTGACAAGATGTTCTCGATTCTGGACGCGCCGGAGACGGCGCGAGGGTCGCGGGTCGTCGAATCGGAACAGGCGGGCGTGACGTGCCGTGGCGTGGGGTATTCGTACGACGGCGAGCGAACGGTTCTCTCGGACGTGGATTTCGACGCTCCGGCGGGGTCGTTCACGGGCATCGTGGGCGAAAGCGGGTCGGGCAAGTCGACGCTCGCGGGCGTTCTGTGCGGACGCAACGCGGGATTCACCGGGGAGGTCGAGCTGGCCGGGGTGCCGCTTGGCTGCGTATCGCAAGCATCGGCCGCGCGCACCGTGACCGTGGTTTCGTATGCAAGCTACCTGTTCAAAGGATCCGTGCGATCGAACCTGCTCATGGCCGACCCGCAGGCAAGCGATGCCGAAATGTGGGCGGTGCTCGAGCGCTGTCGAGCGGACGGGTTCGTGCGCGCGGCGGGCGGGCTCGATGCTCCTGTAACCGAGCAGGGATCGAACCTCTCCGGCGGACAGCGGCAGCGCTTGGCTTTGGCGCGCGCCCTTCTGCACGATACGCCCGTGTACGTGTTCGACGAGGCGACGTCGAACGTCGATGCCGAAAGCGAGCGCGCCATCGTGCGCGTGGTGCATGCCCTTGCGCGCGAAAAAACCGTCATCATGATCACGCACCGGCTGTCCGCCGTGGCGTCGGCCGACCGCATCTACGTCCTCGACGATGGCCGCGTGGCCGAATCGGGCGCATGCGACGAACTGTTGGCGCGTGACGGTGCGTTCGCACGTTTGTGGCGCCAGCAGGTTTCATTGGAGCGGTTCGCCAGCGCGAGCGAAGGCGAAGCTTCGGGTGCGAACGGGGATGACGGTGCGGGCGATGCCGAAGGCGGGGAAGCGACGCCCTCGAGTGCGGAAGATGCGCCGTCATTGGCCGCTTCTTCGTTCGCAACTGCGCCGCGCCGCTCTCACCTGGCCGTGATGATGCGGCTTGTGGGCCTGGTGAAACCGCTGCTTTCGTGGATGGTGCTGGCGGCGGTGCTGGGCGTGCTGGGCTTCGGCGCTGCCATTTTCCTTACGGTTCTGGCTGCGTTCGCGCTGGCCGATGCGGCGGGGCTGCCGCAGGGCGTGGGGCTTGGGACGGCGTTGGTCCTGGTGGCGGTGTGCGGCGTTGCGCGCGGCCCTTTGCGCTACGGCGAGCAGTTGTGCAACCATTATCTTGCTTTCAAGCTGCTTGCGCTCGTGCGTGACAAGGTGTTCGCTGCGCTGCGGCGTCTGGCGCCGGCGAAGCTCGAGGGCCGCGACAAAGGCGATCTTGTGTCGCTTGTCACGTCGGACATCGAGCTCCTGGAGGTTTTCTACGCGCATACGCTGTCGCCTGCGCTGATCGCGCTGCTGGTGTCCTTGGGCATGGCGGCGTTCATCGGCTGGTTCTCGCCGTTGCTGGGCGTTTTGGCTTTGGCTTCGTATGCGCTGGTGGGCGTCGTGGCTCCGTTCGTGTCGTCGCTGGCTGCCGGAGAAAGCGGTCAGGCGGTGCGCGAGGGGCTGGGGTCGATGAACGCGTTCGTGTTGGACAGCCTGCGCGGACTGCGCGAAACGCTCCAGTTCGGGCGGGCGGGCGATCGCGTGCGCGAGTTGGCTGAGCGCACGAAGCTGTTGGAGTGCGACGAGGTTCGCCTCAAGGGGCGCGCTTCGGTCGCTTTGGCGGGCGTGAACGCGCTTGTGCTGGCGCTCGACGTTGTCATGGTGCTGGCTGCGGGTACGCTGGTGGCGAAGGGCCAGCTCTCTCCGGGTGCCGCCATCGTCGCCTCGTCGGCGCTCATGTCGTCGTTCGGGCCGGTGATCGCGGTGGCGAACCTGGGCTCGACGCTGCAGCAGACGCTGGCCAGCGGCGCGCGGGTTCTCGATCTTCTGGACGAGCGTCCTCAGACCGATGATGTGCTCGACGGTGCGGACGTGTCGGAGTTCTTGGGCGCAAGCGCGCGTGGCGTGGACTTTTCCTACGGAGACGTCGCGGTGCTCGACAACGTGGACGTGCGCATCGAGCCAGGATCGATCGTGCACTTGGCCGGCAGGAGCGGATCGGGCAAGTCGACCCTGTGCAAGCTGTTCATGCGCTTCTGGGATGCGACCCGCGGCGTAGTGGAGGTGTCTGGCACCGACGTGCGCCGCGTGAACACGGAAAGCCTGCGCGCGATGCAGGGCTACATGACCCAGGAAACCCACCTGTTCGCAGGCTCCGTGCGGGACAACATCATGCTTGCGAAGCCGGATGCGACGGAAGACGAACTGCAAGCGGCATGCGACAAGGCGTCGTTGACCAGCCTGGTCGAGCGGCTTCCCCGGGGTTTGGACACACCGGTAGGCGAATTGGGCGATACGCTGTCAGGAGGCGAGCGCCAGCGCATCGGCCTGGCGCGCGTGTTTTTGCACGATGCGCCGTTCGTGCTGTTGGACGAGCCGACGTCGAACCTCGACAGCTTGAACGAAGCGGCCGTGCTCAAGGCGCTGCTTGACGGTCGCGAGGGAAAGACCATCGTGCTGGTGAGCCACCGTGCGTCGACGGCGTCGGTGGCCGACGCGACGTACACGGTGGATCGAGGTCGAGTGTCGTAGCGCGCGGCGGGGCTCGAGGCGAAGCGGGATGCGGGCGCTGCCGGGGTTGCGCCCTGTGCCGCCTCTCGCTTCGCCTCGCGTCTTGCCGGTTTACCAGCGTTGCTCGCGGATCGTTTCCCCTTCGAGGCTCTTGAGCGTGAACGCCCCCTGGTTGTATACGGCGTAGCTGGCGCTTCCGTCTTTGGGGATCGAAGTGCTGCCGGGATTGACGAACAGCACGCCGTTGCGCTCCTCAAGGGTTTTGACGTGCGTGTGGCCCGATAGGAACGCCGACCCCTTCGGCAGCGCCGGAGCGTCATCGGGGGATTTTCCGGGCAGGTGGCCGTGCGTGCAATACAGCAGGCGTCCATCTGCTTCGACCAGCGCGTAATCGGCCATGCAGGGAAAATCAAGCACCATCTGGTCGACTTCCGCATCGCAGTTCCCGCGCACGGCCACGATGAAATCCGCCATCTGGTTCAGTACGGCAAGCGCCTCTTTGGGCGCGTAGCCTTGCGGCAGGTCGTTGCGGGGTCCGTGGTAGAGAAGGTCTCCCAGCAAGACGATGCGGTCCGGCGCCTCTTCTTCAATGCGCCTGGCAAGCGTTCGCACGGCGGCGGCCGAGCCGTGCAGATCGGATGCGATGACAAGTTTCATGGGCGTCCTTTCGGTTCAGCTCAAATCGGCGCAGTAGCCGCGTCCGAAGACTTGCTTGTTGCTTTTGGGGAACAGGTGCGCATGCAAAGCCGTGAAATAGCTGTCGGTCATCGAGGCCATGTAGTCTACGACAATTTGATTGGGCTCCGTGGCCAGGTATTCCTCGGCCGACACCGTGCGGGATTTCGCTACGAGGTTCGATACGTGATGCTTGAACACAGGCGACGATTCGTCGCCCGCCTTAAGGTCGCTCAGCAGGCGCTCGTACAGCTCCGCGAACATTTCCTCCACCACGTTTCCCGCTCCGAGCACCATGCCCTCGCGTTCGTAGATGATCTCGTAATTCTGGCGCTTTGCGCGTTTGAGGTCGGCGAACACGTTTTCGCTCATGGCGATGCGGTCGGATCCGTAGCTGTTGTTCACGATGTCTACGGTCAGGTTGTTGATGATGCGGGCGTTGTCGCGGCCGATGACCGTGCTGTCGAATACGTCGAGGGAATCGATCACGCCCATGTCGATGGCATCCGCGCGATCCTTTCCCACGTAGGCGATCATGTCGCTCACGCGTACGACGCATCCTTCCAGCGTGGACGGTCGCAGCGTCTTGATGGTGGACTCGTCGGCGTTGCAGGCTTCCACCAGTTCGTCTAACTGGGAAAACGTAGCAGTATGGCCCATGCGCAGCACCTGCTGAGCGAATTCCCCATTGTGGCAGAGCACGCCGTCGAGCGTCTGCAGGCTGACGTTTCGCCGGTACAGTTGGTCGAGCACGCGCACGGAATGGACGTTGTGGTTGAAGTAGCGACCGGTTTGCGCGTGGTAGCACTTGTTGAGGAAATGCTCGCCTGCATGGCCGAACGGCGTGTGCCCAACGTCGTGGCCGAGCGCGATGGCCTCGATGAGGTCGCAGTTCAGGCCCAGCAGACTGCCGATGTTTCGCGCGATGCGGCTGACAAGCTGCACGTGCAGCCCGCGCCGGCAGATGTCGTCGTTTTCGATGAACGAGAACACCTGCGTCTTGTCCGCGTAGCGGTTGTAGGCGGGCACGTTGATGATCTTCTCGATATCGCGCGCGAAGGCGGGGCGCGTAAGGGTTCCCTCGTCATGCGGATTCGGCTCGCGGCGCGCGATGGCCGCGTCGTCGAACGCATGCGGGTTCCGCCTTCCGGCGGCTCGATCGGACAGGATGATCGCCTCGACGTCCTTGTCGAGGGCAAGGTAGGGGATGGAGGCTGGTTCGTTCATGCGTCCTCCTTTGAGATTCGAGGTTGAAGATCGCATCGATAGTAGAGTCTGATTGTATCATTTCCTGATGCTCGCCTGGAAATTCACGCGAAGCATACGGCGGCGCTCTCGCGCGCCTGTTGCTGCCGGTAGCGCCGACCCTCCGCACGTCCTCGCGCGCCCGTGTCAAAACGGACGAGTTTTGCTGGTCCTCAGATAAGGATAATGCAAGGTGACAGCCCATTGATCAGGCACGATGTAAAACACTTGTAGCGGCATAGCCCCGACAAGGCGAAAAATCGCCGCAAAACTCGTCCGTTTTGACAGAAGGGCGTCGGTCCCGCAAGGTTGCCGGCCCCGCAAGGCCCCCGACCCCGCAAGGCCCCCGACCCCGCAAGGTCGTCGGCTTCGCAGGCCCCCGCCCCCGCAGGCCCCCGGCCCCTCGAAGCCAGTGCGAACGCAAGGCTGCGAGGTCTCGTCCCGCCAGTCCCAATCGTGACAGCACGGCTCGTCCGGGATCGGCTGCATCGAGCCGCCGTAAAACGAGAGCCGCACGATGCAGGGATCTCGAACTCGATGGGGGTGAGCATGCTCGGGTGACCACGGGGATGATCAGAGGGTCGTGCTCTTCATGCGAGACGCGGGCTGCAGCGTGCGGCTTGATTTGACTATAGAGAACATCTCGCGATGACGCATGGGCTAATCAGGGTATTTTCTCAAAATGAGGTCATACTCGGGGTACCACTTTGAGCTGCGTTGCGCCATTTGCCTTGCGGCGTTGTCGGGGCTTCGCTATGCTCCTTGCTGAAAGGGGAGGTCGAGGCAAGACGGTAAGGAGCGGGCAGATGGACTGGAACGGGAATCTTGCTGAAGCGGTGGCGCCCTATATGAAGGGAAGCCCCCTCATCGATGTCTTGGAAGCCGTTGCGAACCTGTCCGCGAAAAAGGCGGAAGCCCTTCGAATCCTGAACGTTGCATGCGACGAGAGCTTGGGCTCGACCGAGTTGGAGCGGTACGGCTGCGTTGCCGTCGCGAGTATTTCGACGGTTGCGCGCGCTTCGGGCGATCGGCGCCCGGAGTTGGCGGACGTCGTTTATTCGGACGGAGCGTTCGACCTTGTGACCGACCAGATTTCCCTTCTGAAGAACGTGGCTTGCTGCTTGCCTTCCGGCGGTTTGCTGGTGGGGGAGATGGGAGCGTTCGGCAATGCGGAATCTCTTGAAGACGGCTATGCTCAGGCGATACGCAAGCACAGCGGCGATTACGTTTGCCAGTTCTGCTTTCCAAAAGAAAAAGCGTACCGACGTGCTTTGGAGATCGCCGGATTCGAGGTTGTGGCAATGAGCGCTTTCGACAAAGCAACGCCTTTGGAGAACGGTCGCGACGGCTTGCGCTTGTGGGCTGAGTCCCGCTTCGCGAAGAGCCTGGCCTTGTATCGCCCCGAAGACAGAGAGCTTGTTTTGGAGGACTACGAGAAAGCGTGCGAGGAGCGGTCGTGGAATGAGAGCAGTGGGTGTTGGGTGGCGGATTACCGGCGCCTGCGCTTCGTTGCCAGGAAATCTCGAGCGGCAACCGCTCCGCTTGCCTATTCTCCGCTGCGTGTTCTGGGCTCTTGATCGCCCGTGATGAGCTCGGGCCCTTGCTCCCGGCTCTTCCCACCTTCGGTTTCTGTGCTAGTATGTAAGCAACCGCGATGCGGCTGGCATGGGGATGCTACATTTCATATTCTGCGATTGAGAGAGGATCTCCCATGTTAACGCCCTTAGACGAACTTATCTTCTCAGATGGTAACCGCGAATCTTTTCAGCGGATCATCGATATCACGCAAACGCATGGGAAGCCGGAAAAGCTCTTCCTTGTAGGTCCGAAAGAATCGGGCAAGACCACGGTGCTGCGCGCACGGCAGCTGGACAAGGACCTTCTTTCCACGAAGCGCGTTCTATATCGTCCCTGTCAAGAACTGCCGGAGGCCATGAGGGCAAATGTCTATGACGGTTACTTCGATGACTTGGGAAAACACGAAGTCTTGTTCTTGGATGACTTCGAGGGCTTCTTCGAGGACGAAGAAGTGGGACCCATGTTGTGCAGGTTGTTGCTCCAGGAGCGCGAGCGTCATGGTTTGGATACCGTCATCTCGTCTGACAAACCGCTTTCTGAATTCGATTTAAGCCAGTTCGAAGGCGTTTTGGACGATTTCGAAGAAATCCGCATCGAAGCCCTCGATGGTGCCGGCCTGGTTGATTACGTGAGGACCCTTCTTGCCATGTACTACGAAGAAGGGAAAAGCCCCGTGCTTTCCGAGGAAGCGATCGATTACGTTGCGCACGGTTTGGGGGAGCCTCCCAGCATGATTCGCAAAGCCCTGTTCTATCTGATGACGGAGTATTCCGGTACGCCGGGCGCTGAGTTGTCTCGCGATTTCGTCGTAGAGGCGCTTGCGAAAGACTAGCGCGTTTCCCGGTACGTCGAACGAAAAGGAAGCCGTCCGTGAGGGCGGCTTCCTTTTCGTTCGACGCTGTGCGATGGAGCTTACCGGCGCCGTCGCACGATTCTCGATGCTGCTGGCTAGGCGGGGTGCGCATCAAGCCATTCTTTGCTGGGCGGAGTGTTTCGCTTGCATGGTTGGTTGCCGTGGTCGTGCCGTGGCGAAGAGCTTTTGCCGCAGGGATACGCGCAGATCAAGCCGCTGTAGTTGCAGCGAACCGGCTGGGGCCGAACAAGATCGTTCATGTCCTTGCCGCACTTTTTGCAGTGCAGATCGACGCCGTTGACGATGTCGACCCTGTCGAAGATGGTGCATGTGCCGCAATCCGGGCACGTTCCGGACTTTTTGGGTGCAGGTTGGCATTTCCCGCACATTGGATTGCATATCCAGCATCCTCCCGGCATGTGCGTTCTCCTATCGACGAGACCTGATGAAGACGGCTCCATCCAACAACGCCGTGCTTGTTGATTTTTTTGGTGCGCACGCGCGCGAGCAAGGAAACGCGTTGGAATAGGCCTTGTGCGTGCGGGGGGGGGGGGTATCATTGACTAAATTGGTTTTCCTATACGGTCACCGCACCGCTTCGCACGAATAAACGTATCACTCAGAATAGGCGCATTTGTACTGACGAGGGTACTAAAACGAGGGTTTTAGTACTTCTGGCTATATATCCCTCAGGGGTAGGTGGATAAAGTGTATGACATGGGCCGGTGGTTCGGGTCGCTGGCTTCACGGGGAAAGAGGGCGCTTATGGGGTTGGATAATCGTGTAGCATGCTCGCAGCAAGTTGAGATGGTTGAGGAAGCGAACGAGGCGTATACCAAAACGCTCAAGATGATCGGTTTCAAAGCTCTGCTCGGTTGGCACTATCTTGTTTTGTTCACGCCTCTTTTCATTGGGACCGCCGCAATCAACGCGCCATCCCTCTTTTTTCAGCGACAGGTTACGTTGTATCTGACTCTAGCCGTTACGTTCGGCATCTTGGTTCTGGTTGGAAAGCGCATGCTTCGCAAGAACAGAACCGCTCCTTCGAAGATCCTCTTGGTGTCTGCGGGCGCGTTGGCCACCCTTGCCACTATCGTCTCCGCCACGACAATGGATTTCCCCGTGCCCCTTCGTTTGGGCACGGTCGTGCTGCTTGGCGTCTCGGAAGCCCTGTTGATGTTCCTGTGGCTGCATTATTACGTGCGAGCTGCTGCAAACTACCTGACCCGCTCGTTTGCCGTCGACATGATCTTCGGCGGATTGGTGGCCCTGCTCGTCTGCAGCCTGCAAGAACCTATCGGCCTGATCGCAGCGGTGCTGCTGCCTCTGGTGGCCATTACGTCGCTGATGGCCAATTGGAGGACGGCGGAACCGTTGCCGCCAACTGGCTTCTCCGATGCGTTTGCCCCTCTTTCGCGCAAAGCAATTCGGGAATTCGCGCTTACATCGGTTCCGACGATGGTCTATGCGTTTGCGTTCGGGTTGTTGCAAGGCGCGTATCTTGTCGACGGCACGTTGCTGCTCATGGCCAACGACCCCCTGATTCTTGTCGGCATCGCGTTGGCGGGCGCGTGCATCATAGCCTCCTCGCTCCATTCGAAGCAAAGCCGGTCCATCGACGCCATCCATCGCTACTCCCTTTTGCTGTTCGTCGTAGGCATCGTGCTGCTGCCGTTTTTCCGGGAAGGCTTCGGCGCCCTAACCGCGGAATGCGTCATCTTGGCGGGCTTCAACTTGTTCGACTTCGGCGGCGTGATCATCGGCATCGGGATCGCCCAGCGCCTGCGCTCCGATTCCCTGCTGCTTGTCGACGGCGGCCGCGTGGTGGCTTACCTGTGCTTGGCGGTAGGCTGCATCGTGGGCGATCAGCTGATGATGCTTTTCATGGACCAGCACGGATGGCTGGTTCTCATCGGCGTGGGCGGCGTCGCGATCGCAATGCTGGTGGCTACCGTGCTCACGCCCTTCCATGAATGGGAGGAGCTTGCCTCCGACGGAGCGGATGCGCAGGCTGCCGCGCCTGCTTCGCAGCCTGAGCCGACCTCTGCCGACGACGCAGCTCGTGCATCTTCGTCTCAAAAGCCTCAGGCGCCGGCTGTTAAAGCCGCGTCCTCGGAAGACGGCGAGCCGGCCTCGCGCGGCAAATCGGCCAAACCCGAGGGCGGATACGTCGATTCCCCCTGGCGACGCACATGCCAGCGGATTGCTGAACTGTACAAGCTCTCGCCGCGGGAAACAGAAATATTCTTCTTTATCGCAAAGGGCCGCAATGCGGAATACGTTCAGCAGGAGCTGGTCATATCCATGCATACGGCTAAAACCCACATCGCAAACATCTATCACAAACTCGGGGTGCATTCGTCGCAAGAAATGCTCACGCTTATCGAGACGTTTCGAAGGGAAGACATCGAAAAGCAGGGGGCGAAGCTCGGAGAAAGGAAAGCTGTCAAAGACTGAGAAGAACGCGAAGGCGGCATAGGGAAATCCCGTACGTCTGCGCCGGCTTTTGTAAAGCAACTTGCACTCGATTGATAGGAGAACACGATGGCTAGCACTACGTTTCAACTTGATCCCGCGGATTTCGAACTGTCGGACTACGGTCCGGTTCGCATCTCCTTGCCCTCCATCCCCGCGGTGACGGAAGAGGATATTGAAGCCCAGCTGTTTTCGTTCGTTGTCGCTTCGGCTCATAAGGGGTCTAGCATCAAGTCGCTTGCCAATCTGGATGACGCATGGGTGCGGGATCATTTCGAGGGAATGTCCACCATGGAGGACCTGAAGGCGTCCATCAAGCAGGATCTTGAGAAAACGTCCCGCATGGGCCTTGAAAACTACAAGCTGCAATGCTGCAACGATGCGCTGATCGCCCGTCTGGAAGGAGAGGTGCCCGAAGCCGTTGTGACGGAGGCGATGGAGGCATCTCGATCCATGTACGACGATCGTCTGCTCGCAAGCGGCATGACCAAGGTCCAGTATCTTCGCCAAGAGAAGCTGACCGAAGAGGAGTACGAGCAAAAGATTCGCGCCGACGTGGCGTACAACCTGTCGCTCAACGTCGTTCTTGACAAGCTGATTGAACGGCAAGGGCTTGCCGTTGCCAAAGAGGATTTGACCGAGTACCTTTCCGCCGACAACCCCGAAGCGTTCCTTGCGGAGATCGAGAGGAACGGGAAGGTCGACGAAGCGTGCCAAGCTGCCGCGCGCGTGAAGGCTATGCGCCAGATCGTCGATACCGCCATCGTCGACGAAGGCTAGTCCTTTCGATCCGTCCGTTCCCCTGGAGTCTGCCCAAGCGACGCTCGAGCTGATTGCCAAGGTTGGCGCCAAGCAGAAAAGGCGTCGGTGGTCTGAGAGCCGCCGGCGCCTTTTTTACGCGTCAAAGCGATGGTCCTTGCTGCCGGGCTTTTCTTTCCCTGCTGCACGAAGCGTGATGGGGTCTTTGGTGATGTAAAGACGAAACGCCAGGTCAAAGTATCAATATCTTTGTACTAGAACGTATAACCCATGGTACTAGATGCCCCTTTTTCATACCGATTTGGGTAGGGAGCCGCAACTTCGGGCTGCTAAATTTCGTCTCGTGGATGCACCCCATGCCATTCACTTGGACTTGCGAAATGCTTCGTTGAGAACCAAAGAAAAGAAGTCGCTAAAGGAAGGAACGACCATGTGTTTCAGACCACCATCGTTCGATGACATGATGAAGAAGTGCCCGTCGTGCGGCACGTTCAACCCGCCCGAGAATGACAAGTGCAAAAAGTGCGGGAATGATCTTCCGACCGAGGCGCCCGCTCCCGGCGCTCCCGCGGCTCCCGGTGGCGCCCCTGCGGCCCCCGGCGCTCCGAAGGCTCCCGGTGCCCCTGCGGCCCCTGGCGCTCCCAAGCCTCCTACTGCGTAGTTGCAGCGGGCTTGAAGGTTTCCGCTGCTTGCAAGAACGCAGGTTTGCAGGGGAAGCGTTGATCGTCTTTAAGAAGCTCCGATGACGAGTGAAGAGGAGAATCGTACAAGGCTTTATGCGCGTTCCAAGATAGAACGAGGCTATCGACGGGACGGGCGGGAAGGGCAAAAGGAGCTTCTGAAGAATAAGGGTTTCATCTATCAGTTGGCATCTCTTAATGAAAGGGGGATTTTCATGATCAACGAATACAACCATGATCTGTACAAAACAGACTGGCGCTGGTTTGAGAATGGTTATGAAGTGACCCGCACCTCGGTCTGGACCGGACCTGGGTGTCACAACGGCTGCGGCGTGCTTACGTACGTCAAGGATGGCAAGCTTGAGAAGATCGAAGGTGACCCCAACTTCGGGTACAACCAGGGACGTCTGTGCCTGCGCTGCCTGGACATGGTTGAGGCTATCTACAACAACGACCGACTGAAATGGCCTCTTCTCCGCGACGGCGAAAAGGGCGAGAACAAGTGGAAGCGCATCACTTGGGAAGAAGCGTTCGACTGGTTGGAAGATACGTACAAGAAGATTTGCAAGACGATTCACGACGACTACAACGGTATCGGGCCCGAGGGCATCGTGGCTCTTTCCGGTACGGGTCGTAACGCCATGTGGCACGGCGCCATGTGCCTGCGTGCGGTTTTCGGCAGCCCGAACATGTCGTTCGGCTTCCTCTCTGCCGACTCCTGCTATCAGCCTCGTATGACTGCCAACCTCATGAAGGACGGCGATTGCTGGATCCTCGACGCTTCCCAGCTTCACCCGGATCGCTACGACAACCCTGATTGGAAGCAGCCTGAAGTGGTTATCGTTTGGGGCAACGAGCCTCTGGCGTCCAACCCTGACGGTTTCGTCGGCCACTGGCTGATCGACCTCATGCGCATGGGCACGAAGTTCATCGTTGTCGACCCTGCTCTGACATGGCTTGCCTCGAAGGCCGACATCTGGTTGCAGGTTCGTCCCGGCACCGACTGCGCTCTTGCCATGGGCATGCTGCGCGTCATCGTCGACGAGGACCTGTACGATCACGAGTTCGTTGAGAACTGGTGCTACGGCTTCGACGACCTGGTCGAGCGTCTGCAGGACTACCCGACCGACAAGTGCGCCGAGATCTGCTGGATCGACGAGCAGGATCTTATCGACGCAGCCCGTATGTTCGCTGCTGCAAGCCCCGGCGCAATCCAGTGGGGTCTTGCCATCGACATGCAGATCTCCGCTATGGAGGCTTCGTTCGCCATCTCCGACATCACGGCGCTGTGCGGCAACCTCGACGTTCCCGGTGGCAACGTGCTCGTTCGCTACGCTTACAACAGCTCCAAGAAGTACGGCTGCGGCCTTGAGTTCATCTCGCAGGAGATGCTTGATCGCCGTATCGGCACCGACCAGTCCCCGATTCACAAGGCTGGCTACACGCCGTTCATTCCGCCCGATCTGCTGCTCGAAGCCATGGAGACCGGCGTTCCGTATCCGCCTCAGATGATGTGGGTGCACGGCACCAACCCCATCGCCAACATGTCCGGCGATGCCCCGCGTCTGTACCGTGCGTGGAAGAACGTTCCTTACACGGTCGTGGTGGACTACTACCTGACCCCGACCGCCGTGGCGTTCGCCGACCTTGTTCTTCCGGTCGCCATGTCGGTTGAGCGCGACTCCTTCCGCTCTTGGTGGCAGCCGCTGCGTACGTTGACTGCTTCGGCTGGCCGCTACTTCGAGTGCAAGATGGACGAAGAGCTTGTGCTCGACCTTGGCAAGCGCTTCAACCCTGAGTTCTTCAACCAGTTCGAGACCACCCGCGACTTCTTGACGTGGATGATTCAGGACGACGGCCTTGGCGTTGACTACACGTTCGAGGACCTTACCCACAAGGTTTACGACTACTGGGATTGGAACGAGACGTACGAGAAGTACAAGAAGGGTCTGCTTCGCGAGGACGGTCAGCCGGGCTTCGTTACCGCGACCGGTCTGTACGAGGTGTCTTCTCCGCTGTTCGACGTGTGGGGCTTCGATCCTCTGCCGCATCACATGGAGCCGTACGAGAGCCCGTACCGTACTCCCGAGCTGTACAAGGAGTACCCATACATCTACACCTCCGGGCACCGTCACATCGGCCTGTTCCACTCCGAGCATCGCCAGCTGCCGACGATGCGCGAGGTTCATCCCACCGCTATCGCCGACATCTCTCCGGAGATCGCGAAGGAGCAGGGCATCAAAGAGGGCGACTGGGTATGGTTCGAGAACAAGCGAGGCAAGTGCAAGCAGCAGGCGCATATCGCTCCTGGCCTGATGCCGAACCTCGTGCGTGCTCGCCATGGCTGGTGGTTCCCCGAGCAGGAGGCTGCCGAGCCCAACCTGTACGGCGTGTTCGACTGCAACGGCAATAACCTGACCACGATGGGCGTTTACGGTCCGACGCACTACGGCGCTCCGTACAAGAGCACGCTGTGCAAGTGCTACAAGGTAACGCCTGAAAACGATTGCTCGCCGAGCGCAATCGTCACCAAGGGAGGAGGTTTCGGGGGCTATGACTACACCCGATTCGAAGGAGACTAAGTACGGTCTGTTGATCGACTACGAATTCTGCACCAACTGTCACACCTGTGAGGTTGCCTGCAAGAAGACGCATGATCTTCCGATTGGCCAGTACGGTATCAAGACGCTCGAGTATGGTCCCGTGAAGAATCTGACGGGCAAGTGGGAGTGGACGTATCTTCCCCTGCCGACCGATCTTTGCGATCTGTGCGCCGACCGTGTGGCCGAAGGCCGCCTTCCCAACTGCGTACATCACTGCCAGGCTGGCGTAATGTACTACGGCACGGTGGAAGAGCTGGCTGCTAAGGCGGCTGAAAAGCCCAAGATGGTGCTTTTCACGAAATAACCGGACTGAAGGAGGAGAGCTATGGCTCGTCAGGAAAAAGGCGGATTCCGTCCGCCTCCGTTGGGGAAGATCTTGTGGAAGTGCACCGAGTGCAACACCTTTAACGCCGCAGATGCAACGGTATGCAAGAAGTGCGGTGCCGAGAAGGAGAAAGCACTCGACGAGTCCATCGAGAACGCTACGTTCAAACCCATTTCGGAGTCTGAGCGCCTGAATCAGGATCAGAAGATCTTGAAGGAGCTCGAGGGTTAGTAGCCTTGTTTCAGAAAAGGGTCTCAGGCTCCAGGGGGCCGAGACCCTTTTTCCTTTCCAATGTCGCTCGTCAAGGCGGTGCGCAATTCGATCCAAGGGAATAAGAGGGTTCTACGGATTGAAGCGCACGGCACTTTTATCGATGCGCATGGCGAGACGGCCTCTCGTTTTCCAGTTGTTTTCAGGAGGCCGTCGGACGGCACCGTTTCGTCAAAGCGACGCGCTTATAAGATTCCACTGAAGCTAGGGGATTGAGGCTTAAGTGGAACGTTACAAGGAGCGGTTTATGAGTGCAGATTCCAAAGCGGCTAGGAAATTCACCATTTCCCAGTTTATCGATTCGTTCGGAGTTAGTAAGTTTACGATCTCTATCTTTTTCCTCGTGGGCATCGCAATGATGTTCGATGGCTATGACTACATGATCATCAGCTATACGAACACGCAGATCATGCAGGAGTTTTTCGGTCCCGCAGGAAACGATGCACTGAAGGGCGCTCTGTCATCTTGGTCCACTATCGGCATCGTGGTCGGCTCGTTCGCCGCAGGCCCGCTGTCCGATAAGTTCGGTCGCCGTAAGATTCTGACGTTTGGCACGTTCATGTACGGTTTGTTCACCATTCCGTGCATTTTCGCCCCGTCTTACGAGCTTTTCTCGGTGTTCCGCGTTATCGCCGGTCTATTCCTGGGCGTGTGCACGCCTATCGTTACCACGCTGTTTACCGAGTTCACGCCGACGAAGCAGCGTTCGTTCTTCATCACGTTCGGCATGGCTTGGATGATTGTCGGCTGGGTGTTCGCTGCCTTGATCGGCACCATCATGGTCCAGGTTGCAACGTGGCATTGGTGCTACGCTATCGGTGCGTTCCCGGTTGTCTACGCGTTCATTTTCGGCAAGTTCACACCGGAATCCGCCCACTGGGCGGCGGTTCACGGCAAGATGGATCTAGCGGTATCTACCTTGAAGTGCATCCAGAAGCGCTCTGGCAAGGACACGGGATTCGAAATTGATGCTGCGAACATTCTTGTTCCGCCCGTTGCCGGCAAGGCAAGCCCTGCTGAGGTTTGGAAGGGCAGGTACCTTAAGACCACGATTGCTCTGGTTATCATCTACTTTGCCGGTAACTTCAGCATCTACGGCGTAAACGCCTGGCTGCCGGCTTTGATGCTCGAAGCTACGGGCGGCGCGGTTACCGCTTCGTACATGCTGGCTATGGCTCAGAACGCGGCATCGGTTGTCGCGAACTGCACGACGGGCTTCGTATCCGAGGCAATGGGTCGTAAGCGCAACCTGACATTCGGTTACGGGTTGGCTGTTGTGGCGTGCTTGATAGTCTCTCAGGTTGTCAAGCTGCCTGCGGAAACGAGTTTCTGGCCGTACCTCATCGCATTCGTTTTCATGGGCTTTGCCTTGAACTACGCTATCACGGCTGCTCAGCCGATGATGTCCGAGTCGTATCCTACCGAGTTCCGCAACTCGGGCGTGGCCACCATCGTGGCGCTCGGAAAATCGGCCGGTATCCTTTCGCCTGTTGTTTTGGGCGGCTTGAAGGCTGCTGGTTGGGCGTTCTCTCCGCTGATTGCTTTGCTTGCGGTTCCCATGGCGTTCGGCTTCGCCGCATGCTTCTTGCTTCCCAAGGGAGCGAAGGGCATGAACATCGACGATATCGCCGAAGCCGTGGAGTCCTAGCACAAGGCGAACCTTCGCATCATGTGCTTTCCGTCTCTTGATAAGGGGATGGTGGGCAACCTCGAACGGGCTTCCGAGTAAAATCGGAAGCCCTGACGGGTTGTGAAGGGGGTTTCGACTTGGAAGGGAAGGGATGCCGCGCTTTGGTTTGCGCGGGCTCGCAAGCGGCGGGCGACGGTGCGCGTGGCCGTCGTTCTTTTGATTCCTCTGGCGAATGCGTGGTTTCTACGCGCATTGCCAAAGGCCGTTAACGAAGGGGGATTTGACATGATCTGTCCATTTTGCGGAAGGGAATCGCAGTCGGAGGAGCATTGCACGAAGTGCTACGCCCTCTTCAACAAAGAGGTGCGCAGGATTGCGTACGACTCCGAAAACGACCCGAGGAGCGACATGATCGGGCCGTTCACCTCGAAGCAAGCCAAGATTCTGGCGTGGACTATCATGGGGTTGCTGATTGTTGCCTTCGTAGCGGCCACGGAGCTTACTGGAAACGGCTTGTCCGGGCACTGACGGGCAGGCGATCCTCTCTTCGGCTTTGCGCTCCTGCAGAAGCCCTTGCTCGTCCCTGATGGATCGTGCCACATGGATCCATCAGGGACGAGCAAGGGCTTCTGTATGCGGGACGTAGGTATTGAAAAGGCGCCGTACGCATGCGTACAGCGCCTTGCCTTGGTTTGCGGACTGGTTGCAGGCGGTAAAGCAAGGCGTCCGCAGCCTGCGTGGGCAGGGCTGCGGACGCAGGCCGAGCAGATCGCGGGTTACGACTGCGCGTTCTGGCGCGACTGCTGCTTTGCGCGATCCTTCACGTCTTTCTTGGAAAGCCCTGTGCGCGCGTAGATGGAGTTGATGTACTGCCCGCTTTTCGTGAAATCGATGCTTGCCGAGCCGGCGAAGATCGCAAGGCCAACTGACGAGACCATCATGACGGCCCCGGCAACGAGGTTGCCTGCCTCGATGATGCCGTTCAGCTCGAGCGCCAGCTTTCCCCATACCAGAACCAGAATGGCGGCCAGGGAGGCCGAGCACTTGATGATGTCTTTGCGTCGATTCGCCTGCAATCGAAGAATCTCCTCGTAGGCCTTTTGCTGGCGCTTGCTGTATCGAGCCATAATTGCCCCCCTTGGTTCTTGACGAAGCTTCTTGCGAACGGCGTGCGCTCTACTATACCGAAAAGCTGAGTCCGCGAAGCGAAGGACTCAGCTTTTCGGCGTTCAACCGGGATACTATCCTCTTCTTGCAGCCCTGCGGTTCTCGAGCATCTTCATGTCCTTGTCCCATTTCCGCGAGAAGGGAAGCACGGTGATCGTTGCAATGACGGAAAGCACGGTCATGACGATGAATATGGGAAGCCGGTTGGCTGCTCCGCCGACGGCGATGCCGACGACGATGTTCAAGATGGAGCCGAACGTGATGGCGAAGTTCGCCAAGGACAGGTTCAACGGGTAGTTCTTCGAGCCGAATCGCTGGCGAGCAAACGCGGAGGCCACAACGGGCACGCCGCCGTAGCAGAAGCCGCAGCACAGGGCGCCTATGATGTAGAGCGCCGAGATGCCGGTCATGAACGCGCTGACGATGCACGCGGTGGCGGCCACGGCGATGAGCCCGTCGATCAGCATGGTGATCTTCACGTTGGTCTTGTCGTAGATGAGGCCGATGACCACGCGCGCCAGGCCGTTGCAGGTTGATACCAAGCCAACGAGCAGGGTGGCGAAGCCGGCGTCGAGTCCGACGATCTGCGCGTCCGAAGCGCAATTGCCGATGGTCGCCAGTCCTATGGCGATCACGATGATCGCCCAGGTCCAGTACACGTAGAACGTCCCCGTTTTCAGTGCGCTATCCTCGTCGCCGGGATCGTAGCTGTCTCCCGTGGCCTTTTCGGGCGCCAGAAGCTCCACGATGTTCGCGGGCGGCCGCTGCAGGAACAGGGCCAGGGCAATCACGATCACTGCCGTGATCACGCCGATGGCCGTGAACACGGTTCCCAGGCCGAACAGGGGAATCAGGTTGACGGACAGCGTGCCCAGTATAAGGGATCCCAGTCCGAAGCCCATCATGAGAACGCCCGACGAGAACCCTACCTTGTCGGGGAACCACACGTTGGTGGTGGCGACGACCGAGTTGTACCCCACGCCTACGCCAAGGCCGCCGAACGTGCCGTAGCATAGGTACACGACCGCGATGCTCCCGTTGCCGAAGATGCCGGTTCCGGCGAAGCCGATGAAGAACAGAACGGCTGCGACAAGCAGCGTTCCTTTTACGCCGATCTTCTTCTCGATCTGGGAGCCGATGACCGCTCCTATGCAGAACGTGATCATCATGATGTTGAAGGTGAGCGCGACGGCGCCCTTCTCCAGTCCGAACGAGGAGCACATGGGCGCTGCGAACATCGAGAATGCGTAAATCAGGCCCAGGAACAAAAGCGTGAGCGTTGACAGAATGAGGTAAAGCACCCGCTTACTCTTAATCTGTCCGATGGTGAGATCAGACATAAAACCCCTCTCCTTTGGATTTTCCGGGAAAGCTCGTGTACCTCAAGGATAGTCACCAAGGGGGACGCCCCCCTATAGTTGCCCGTACTAGATTTGGCGTTTTCATACTCCCGAAGGGACTACGCGAACGGGGGCGAGTGCTAGATTTTCCCCATTGCATCTATCACGGGGAAAGGGGTACGTCATGCAGGTGACTATGAGGCAGAAAAGCGTCGATACCGTTGAGCTTACGGTGTTGCTTTCGACCGAAGAGGTGAAAGACGGGCTCAAACGCGCGGCGATCCTGGTGGCGTACGAGCATAAGGTCGAGCCGGATCCCAAGCGGCAGCCGGTGGACGTGGTGCGCGAGGTGCTCGGAAAGGACGAGGCGGCGTTCTTGTTCGACGAGGCCGTTATGGCGCGCTGCGCGCCGTTCGCTTTGGCCGACCGCGAGGTCGATATCGTGGGCGAGCCGAAGTACGCATGCGCCCAGCATGTGCGCGAGGGCCATACGTTCGAGTTTCAGATGACGTGCGTTCCCGTTCCGAAGTTCGAGCTGTCCTCGTACGATCCCGTCGAGATAACCATGCCCGCCCTTGCCGTTTCGGACGATCAGGTTGAAGAGCAGATCCAGGCTTTGGTGAAGGCTTCCGCCGACCGGGGAACCGACGATAGCCATAGCACGGTGGAGAAAGGCGACTCCGTGGAACTGGAGCTGGAGACGATCCAGGACGGAAAGCCGGTCCGTGCGCTGTGCTCGAAAGCGCGCGTTTACAACACCGGCTCTTTGTCCATGCCGGACGATTTCGACGAGGCGATCGTGGGGATGGACGTCGGGGAAACGAAATCCTTCGAGTTCGAAGGCCCCAGCTTCGAGCTTGACGCGAACGGGCAGCCGGTTATGGAGTCGTATCGCTCGACGGTCACGGTCAAGCGCATTCTGTCGACGGTTGAACCCGAAGTGACGGATGCGTGGGCGGCTCGCGTCATGCCGAACTGCTCGACCGTCGCGCAGCTGCGCGAGCATATCCGCTCGCGCTTGCTTCAGCAGCAAGCGAAAGAGCACCAGAAGCAAAAGGAGCAGCTGTGCGCCGCCGAGCTGGCCAAGCGCTTCAACAGCAAGATTCCCGATGCGGTATACGACGCCGCCATGTCCGAAGCTCGTAAGACGCTTCACAAGTCGCTGAAAGAGCAGGGGCAAACGCTGGAGGACTTCCTGAAGCAGCAGGGGATGGAGGAGCAGCAGCTGACGATGTCGGTGATGATGCAGGTGCGCGAGCAGCTGGTGCGGCAGTTCTCGCTTGACGCGTTCGCTTGGCATGAGGGGCTTTCCGTGGAGGATGCGGACATCGATTCGTTCTTCGATGCGATTTCGCCCAACAACGCCGTTGCGGCGCGGAAGGATTTCGAGCGATCGGGCAAGCTGTTCGCCGCCAAGGGAGCCGCGATGCGCTTGAAGGCGAATCGCCTGCTGGCAGAGCAAGCTGTCGTGCGCGATGCTGCTGCGCACCGGGTCGGCTGAGCGCCTGCATTCCGGAAAGCACGTGGAGCAAGCGGACGCTCGGCCGGATGCGCGTGTCCCGGTCGGGCTCGCGCGCTTTGCGTACCGAACTTGCGAGCAGAGCATGGGAGGACGGCTGTGGCGTGGGGAAGAGAGAATATTACGAAACAGGCGTTTCGCACTGCGCCTGAGGACTACGCCGCGTTCGAGGCGATCAATTTGGCGGGGCGAGAGAACGTTCGCGTGTTGGACGTCGGATGTTTCGACGGCTTCAACACCCGGCTGAAGTTCGCGCCTTACGACTCGATTGCGCGCGTCGTGGGCATCGACCCGTCGGCTGACGATATCGCGCGTGCCGTTGCGCAGACGGATGACGCGCGCTTTCTATTCGTGCATGCCGCCTTTGAAGACTTCGAACCCGAAGACGGCACGGCTTTCGACGTGGTGTACTTCTCCCATGTGTTGCAGCATGTGCGGGACCCGCAGGCGGCTTTGGCCAAGGCTTATCGGTTGCTGGCGCCGGGAGGGTTCGTCGTCGTGAAGACCACGGACGACTCGGTGAAGCTGTCGTATCCCGACCCGAGCCAATTGATGAAAAGGCTTTTCGCGCTGTACGACGAGCATGTGCGACCGAATACGGCCTGGACGGCGTGCACCGACCGTTGCAATGGGCAGAAATGTTACACCTACCTGGTTCGCGCGGGTTTTTCGCCGATACGGGTGAAAACGTTTTCCGTAGACACGGTTGGGAAAGCGCGCGAGGAGCGTCTTGAGCTGTTCGAGCGTTTCGCGTACTTCAGGCGAAACGTGCCGAGCTGCGTCGATACGGCGATAGCGAACGAGATCCACGCGCTTCTTGACGAATGGAAGGCTCTTTTCGAGAGCGACGAGTACTACTTTTCGTCGGAGTCGTTCGTGGCTATTGGACAAAAGCCCGACGTCGACCGGCGGCCTTGGACGTTCGCTGGCGATGCGTTCGGCGACGGTCGTGCCGGGTGCGCGCAATTCTCGGAGTTGCAGGGGACGATGGACGCGGAGGGCGATGCGCTGCTGATTCGCCCCATGGTGGAAGACGATCTTGCGGGCGTCATGGCCATCGAGGCGAAGGCTTTCCAAGATCCGTGGACGCCGCTTGCCTACGCTCTTGAGCTTCGGCACAATCCCTGTGCGCATTACGAGGTGGTGTGCGCCTTGTCGGGGGGCGGTTCTCCTGTCGCTTGCGATGTGACGGGGTATCTTGGCTGGTGGGAGGCGGGCGATACTGCAGCGATCGTAAGGGTGGCGGTAGATCCTTGCGCCCGACGGGGCGGATGCGGGACGAAGTTGGTGAAGCGCGCGTGCCAGCAGGCGGCGGCGCGGGGGTGCCGTTCCATGCAGTTGGAGGTGCGTGCTTCCAACGAATCCGCGCGCGCGTTTTACCGGCGGCTTGGATTCAGGGACGTTTTCGTTCGGGAGGGGTTCTACGATTTCCCGGCTGACGACGCAGTGGTGATGGCGAAAGAGCTTGAACCGTAGGCTTCGCGCTGCGCGGCGGGTTCGCGCGTCCGGCGGGTTTACGTCGGTTGCGTCGCTCGCGTGCTCGGTAGGTTCTCCTGCTTGCGCCGCGCACCTTCGCGTGTGCTCGCGCCGAGCCGCCCACACGTTCTCGCGCGCCCGCTGTTGCCGGTAGTGCCGACCTCCCCCGTACGTCCTTGCGCGTCCGTGTCAAAACGGACGAGTTTTGCTGGTCCTCAAACTAGGATAATGCAAGGTGACAGCCCTCTGATCAGGAACGATGTAAAACACTTATAGCGGCATAGCCCCGACAAGGCGAAAAACCGCCGCAAAACTCGTCCGTTTTGACAGAAGGGTACTGGTCCCGCAAGGTCGCCGGTCCCGCAAGGACCCCCGGTTCCGCAAGGCCCCCCGGTCCCGCAAGCGTCCCGGTCCTGCGAGAACACCGGCTCCGTGCCAGGTGCTGGCGCGCGGCGGTTGCACGCTTGCGCTATACTGTCCGAAACAAAACTCGGAAGGGCGGCGCATGAGGAATCGGGAGCGAATCTACGCAGGCATCGCGGTGCTGAGCTTCGTCTTGATGACGGGCAGCTTGGTGATGACGTACATGAACGCGGGCGAGGGCGAGGTCGGTTTGCTGGACCTGGGTCCGTCCCTTGCGCTTGGCCTGCTGTTTTTGGTGAACGTCGTTCTGGCCAAACAGAACAAGCAGAGGTAGGGTTCGCGCATGGCCGGCATCAGCGAAGAAGACATTCAGAAGGTACGCGAGGCGAACGACCTGGTGGCCGTTATCAGCGAGCGCACGCCTGTGAAGCAGCGCGGGCGCGATTTCTGGTGCTGCTGTCCGCTGCACAACGAGAAAACCCCCTCTTTCAAGATCGATCCCGCCACGCAGCTGTGGCATTGCTTCGGCTGCGGCGAGGGCGGCGACGTGTTCTCCTTCATCATGAAAACCGAGGATTTGAACTTTCCCGAGGCCGTGCGCCGCTTGGCGGAGCGCGCGCATATCGAGATATCGGACGCCGGCGGGCCGCGCAGCGTTGGTTCTAGCAAGAAAGCGCGACTCAAGGCCGTGTGCGAGGAAACGGCGGACTTCTACCATACGCAGCTTATGCGCAATCCCGGCCCCGAGGCGAGCGCCGCGCGCAGCTACCTGGGCGCGCGCGGGCTTGGCGGCGACGTTCCCAAAACGTGGCGGTTGGGCTTCGCGCCGGGTCGCGGGCAGCTGGTGCGCCATCTGGCGGCAAAGGGGTTCAAGCCCGACGAGATGGTGCAGGCCAACGTCGCGCTTTCGGGCGACGGCGGCAGGCTGCGCGATCGGTTCTACAACCGCGTGATGTTTCCCATCAACGACCCGCAGGGCGAGTGCATCGCCTTCGGCGGGCGCGTGGTGGGCAAAGGCGAGCCGAAGTACCTGAACTCCCAGGAAACGCCGCTGTTCCATAAGTCGCAGGTGCTGTACGGCATGGAGAAGGCGAAGGCGTCCATGGCGTCAACGGGCACCGCCATCGTGTGCGAGGGCTACACCGACGTGATCGCGCTGCACGAAGCGGGGATCGAGAACGCGGTGGCCACCTTGGGCACGGCGCTCACCATGCGCCACATTCGTCTGCTCGCGCGCCATGCGCAGCATCGCATCGTGTACCTGTTCGATGGCGACGAAGCGGGGCAGCGTGCGGCCGACCGCGCGCTGGCGTTCATCGACGACAGCATGACGCCGGAGGCGGGTCGCACCAAGATCGAGCTGGCGGCCGTCACGCTGCCGGACAACCTGGACCCGGCCGATTTCGTGTCGGATCGCGGGGGCGCGGCGCTGCAAGAGCTGGTCGAACATGCGCAGCCCCTGCTCAAGTACGGTATCGATCGTCGATTGGCGCGCCATGACCTCAGTCGTGCCGAAGGCCGCTCGGCCGCCTTGGCCGATGCGCTCTCGGTGCTCGCGCCCATCAAGGACTCCATGTTGGCGCGCGATTACGCCGTGCAGATCGCCAGCAGATGCCGTGCGCGCGAGGAGGACGTGCTCGATCAGCTGGGCAAGCTGAAGCCGCCGCGCGCTGCGGACGCCGAAGGAGCGGACGCTGCGGCAGACGACGAGCCTCGGTGGGCTCCGCAGCCGCGGCGCGAGCGGCTTCCCCAATCGGAGGTCAACCGGCGCCGCTTCGAGCGCCAGTTGCTCGCCCTGATCGCGTCCCGACCCGACCTGGGCCTGCTGCACGCTGACGCGCTCGCGCAAACGCAGTGGCACGAGCCCGCGCACGCTACGATCGCGCAGAGCATGCTGGACACGCTGGCCGAAGACCCTGCAGCTCAGCCCGCGCGGCTGGTCGGCGAGGTCGCGCGCGTGCTGCCCGCTGCGGCCGGCATGTTGACCGCCGGTGCCGAAAGCGCTGTGGAGGACGAGGGCCGCTTGGCATCTTTCCTGGTGGAAGAGCTGTCCATAGGCGACGCGGAAGATGCCGTGGCAGCGCTCAAGGCCCAGCTTTCCGATCCGTCGCGTCTTCCGGCCGACGAGTACGAGATGCTGTTCGAAGCCGTGGCCGCCATGCAGCAGGATCTGACGCGCCGCCGCGCCGCGCACGTGTAGGCGCAACCGTTCGGTTTCGAGTCCGCTGCGCGTCATGCTGTCGTGCAGACGGATAGTGTATACTCGAACAAGGAGAAAGGAGCTACCGTATGAGCCCCTTCGTATGGTTGGGCGTCGCCGCGGCGATGGCCCTTGTCGAGGTCGTTTCGCTGGGCCTCATCACCCTGTGGTTCGTTGTCGGCGCGCTGGTAGCGTTCGCCGCGAACCTGCTCGGCGTCGATCCTGCCGTGCAGGTGATCGTCTTTCTGGTCGTTTCCGTCGTGTGCCTTGTGGCCCTTCGCCCCGTGTTCATGAAGTACCGCAATCGCGGTGATTCCAAGGAACCGACGCTGGTCGGCCAGGTTGCCGTCGTGTGCGAGGCTATCGACAACGATCGCCTGGTCGGGCGCGTTGAAACGTCCGATCACATGACCTGGGCCGCCTGCTCTGCCAGCGGAGAGCCCCTGCCCGTTGGCCAGAACGTCGTCGTGGTCGGGCAAGAAAGCGTCAAGCTCATCGTTGAAAGGAAACTCCCATGATCTTCCTTATCGTGCTCGTCGTGATCCTGGTTCTGTTCTCGGTCACGTGCATCAAAATCGTGCCGCAGGCCGAAGCCGCCATCGTGGAGCGCCTGGGCTCGTACCTGACCACCTGGAACAACGGGCTGCACGTGAAGATTCCCTTCATCGACCGCGTGCGCCCCTACGTGTCGCTCAAAGAGCAGGTGTTCGACTTCCCGCCGCAGCCCGTCATCACGAAGGACAACGTGACCATGTCCATCGACACCGTGGTGTTCTTCAAGATCATGGACCCGAAGCTGTACTGCTACGGCGTGGAGAATCCCATCGTGGCCATCGAGAACCTGTCGGCCACCACGCTGCGCAACATCATCGGCGATCTTGACCTGGACACCACGCTCACCTCGCGCGATACCATCAACGCAAAGATGCGCTCCATCCTTGACGAGGCCACCGACGCCTGGGGCATCAAGGTCAATCGCGTAGAGGTCAAGAACATCACGCCGCCGGCAGCCATTCAGCAGGCTATGGAAAAGCAGATGAAGGCCGAGCGCGAGAAGCGCGAGGCGGTGCTTTTGGCCGAGGGCGAGAAGCAGGCTGCCATCACTATCGCCGAGGGAAAGAAGCAGGCGCAGATTCTTTCCGCTGAAGCCGAGAAGCAGACCATCATCTTGGCTGCCGAGGCCGAGAAGGAGAAGCAGATCCGCGAGGCCGAGGGCGAAGCGGAGGCTATCAAGAACGTGCAGCAGGCGACGGCCGACGGCATCCGCGCGGTGCGGGAAGCGGGCGCCGACAACGCCGTTTTGACCCTGCAAGCCTTCGAAGCGCTCAAGAAAGTGGCGGACGGTCGTTCCACGAAGCTCATCATCCCCTCCGACATCCAGGGCCTTGCCGGGTTGGCGGCGTCGCTCAAAGAGATCGTCGTGGACAACGAGGATTCCGCTCGTACGGAGTAGCGGCCCGAACGCTCGAGGTGCTTGAGGCGCCGTTCGAGCGCGCTGCGATGCGGCGCGTGTCGAACGGCGCTTTTCGTCGGCTGCCTCCCGCGTGCGGCGAACGGTCGCCAAGTTCGGTCTCTTGCGCTTCTCACCTCGCGTTTTATGGATCTTTCGGCAAGCCGCTGGACAAGGGCGAAGCGATTGCGGACAATGCTTGCCAGAATTTTGTTTCGCGGCGCCTCGAGCGTCGCGCGCGTGGATACCAAAAGGACGTGCTGACCGTGATTACTATCGTGCAATCTCCCAATCCCATTTTGAACCAGCCGTGCGAGCCGTGCGATCTTGGGGACAAAAGCCTGAAGCGCTTGGCCAAGCAGATGGTGAAGACCATGTACAAGAATTCCGGCTGCGGCCTTGCCGCGCCGCAGGTGGGCGTGACCAAGCGCCTGGTGGTCATCGACTGCGACGAGTCCGACGAGCAGAACCCCATGGTACTGGTGAACCCGGTGCTGGTGGAGACGAAGGGCGAGGTCGTCGTCGAAGGGGAGGGCTGCCTGTCCATCCCCGGCATCTCCGTGCCCATCGCCCGGCCGTCGTGGGCGCGCGTGCGCTTCTTCGACCTGGACGGCGAGGAATGGGAGATCGAAGGCGACGGCCTTCTGGGTCGCTGCCTGCAGCATGAGCTGGACCACCTGGACGGCGTGACCATGTTCGAGCGCTGCGATCCCCTCGCGCGCATCCAGGCGCTTCGCGATTACGACCAGGCGGTTGCTTCCGGCGCGAAGCCGGGAGAGACCTCGCTTGATCCACGGGTTCGATAACCATGCGCGTCGTGTTCATGGGCACGCCGGAGTTCTCGGCTACGATCCTCGATGAATTGGTGCAGCAGCATGAGGTGGTTGCCGTTTACACGCGCCCTGATGCCGTGCGCGCCCGCGGGAAGCAGTTGGAGCCTTCGCCGGTGAAGGCGACGGCTGAGCGCTGGAACATTCCCGTGCGCACGCCGCGCACCCTGCGCGACGAGGACGTCCAGCGCGAACTGGCCTCGTTTCGCCCCGACGTCATTTGCGTGGCCGCTTACGGGGCCATTCTGCCGAAGGCCGTGTTGGATCTTCCCCGGTACGGCTGCCTGAACGTGCACGCGTCGCTTCTGCCTCGCTGGCGCGGCGCCGCTCCTATCGAGCGCGCTATCCTGGCGGGCGACGAAGAGGCCGGCGTATGCATCATGCGCATGGAAGAGGGCCTGGATACAGGCGCGTACTGCGTGTGCCGCACGGCGAGCGTCGGGGATTTGAACGCTGAAGAACTGACCGACGAGCTGGCTATTCTGGGATCTCACGCCCTGTTGACCGCGCTGGTGCGCGTGGAGCGGGGCGTGTGCGATTGGACCGAGCAGGACGAATCGCGCGTGACCTACGCCGATAAGATCGCCAAGGGCGAGCTGGACTTGTCCGTTGGCGATTCCGCTGCGCTCATGGTTCGCAAGGTGCAGGCTTCGAGCGCCGCGCACCCTGCGCGCGCCGAGGTGGCGGGGCGCGCGGTTACGGTGCTGTCGCTTGCTCCCGTGGCGGCCGATAGCCAGGCGCGCGATCTTGTTGCGGGCATGGCTGCGGGCGATGTTCGCTATGCGGCGAAGCGCTTGTTCTTGGGCGCGGCCGACGGCGCGGTGGAGCTTCTGATTCTGAAGCCGGCGGGCAAGCAGGCCATGGATGCGAAATCGTTTGCCGCCGGGATCCAAGGGATCAAGGACGGCGGCCTTATCTGGAAGGGGCTTCATGCCTGATCGTAATAAGGGCTCGCAGGATCGACGCGCGCCGAAGGGATACGCCGGACCTGTGGAGAAGCCGCGAGAGAGCCGCGCCTCGCGATCGAAAGCCAGCCCGGCTCGGCTTGCCGCGCTCGACGTGGTGCGCACCGTGCGCGAGCGCGGGGCGTTCGCTCAGGACGTTATCGGCAAGCGCATCGACGGCTCCTCGCTTTCGCCTGAGGACCGCTCGTTTGCGACGCTGCTCGCATTGGGCGTGGTCAGCTCCGTGGGCACGCTCGACGATGTGCTCGATCGGGCGCTCAGCAAGCCGACGGACGTGCAGCCCGACGTGCGCGACGCCCTGCGTTTGAGCGTGTACGAGATCATCTTCCTGAACAAGACGCCGCATGCAGCGGTTGACCAGGGAGTCGAGCTGGTGCGCTCGTTCGCGCCCAGGGCGGCTGGCCTTGCGAACGCGGTGCTGCGCAAGGTGGTTGTTTCACGCGCGTCCTTCCCGTTCGGCGATCCGACGCGCGACGTGGAAGCGCTGGCTCGCCTGCATGCTTTCCCCGTTTGGCTGGCGCGCAAGCTGGTGCTCGATCTGGGACCCCAGGCGGCGTTGGACTTCATGCGCGCCTCGAACGAGCCGGCGCCGCTGTTCGTGGCGGCGAATGCGGCGAAGACGGACGAAGCCGCCGTGGCCGCCGCGTTCGCGAAGGCGGGAGAATCGACGCAGCCGGTTGAGATCGACGGCGTGCCCGTGCCCGGCTGCCTGCGCGTGAAGGACAACCGCGCGTTGTTGCTGCCCGAGGTCAAGCAATTGTTCGTGCAGGGAAAGATCCTTGTTTCCGATGCCGCGTCCCAGCTGGTGGCTGCGTCCGTCCTGCCGCAGGACAAGCCCGCGTCCATGCTGGAAGTGGGCGCCGGTCGCGCAACGAAGACCATCTTGCTGCAAAGCGCGGCGCAGCGCACGTGGGGGTCGCAGATCGAGTCGTACGTGACGCTGGACAATCACGGGTTCAAGACGAAGCTGCTGCTCGAGCGCGCCGCGCGGTACGGCTCGTGCGTGTCGGAGGCGCTGACGGGCGACGCCCTGGCGTTGGGCAACGTGGTTCGCGATCGCCTGTTCGACGTGGTGTTCATCGACGCGCCGTGCTCGGGGCTGGGAACGCTGCGACGCCATCCCGAGATTCGCTGGCGCTTGCAGCCCGAGGACGTGGCCGCGTTCGCGAAGACGCAGCTGGGCATGCTGCGCGCCGCCGCCGGGCATGTGGCGCCGGGCGGAACGCTGGCGTACGCGACGTGTACGGTGACCTGCGAGGAAGACAACCAGACGGTGAAGGCATTCCTCGCGAGCGAAGAGGGGCAGCGCTTTCAGCTGGCTCCCATTGCCGGTCGCTCGTGCTTGGCTACGCGGCTTGCGCCGGGGTCGTCGGACGCGCATTTCGCCGTAAGGTTCGCGCGCGTTTCGTAGAGGACGCGAAGGGTCGTGCGTTTTTCTCCGTCCAGCGCACGCGCAAAGGCGTTCCGTGGTAGGTTTTGACGGTTTGCGGTCGTCGTGGACGTGTCGCAAACCGCATCCGATCTTCCAGTAATTTTCTATGATTTTTTGACCTGGTGTAATGCTGGGCCATCTGGTTGTGGTCGCAAGCAAGGGACTCTGCAACAACCTCAAACCGTCAAAACCTGCCAGCGAACGCGGTTTTTCGTGCGCAGGACCGTGCTGGGCAGGAGAACGGGCGGGTCGATGGCCTGTTCGCGGGATCGTGCTGGGCGGGCGAACAGGGGCGGGTCGATGGCTCGTGCGCAGGACCGTGCTGGGCAGGAGAACGGGCGGGTCAATGGACGTGCGCAGGACCGCGTTAGGCGGGCGAACGGGCGGGGGAGGAGCGGGTCGATGGCCCGTTCTCCGGCGAACAGCGCGAAGCAGGCCATCGGCTTCGCCCCTTCGCCTTGCTCGTTTGCGTCGATTTCATAGTGAAACAATATGGAATAGCGATCGAACGAGGGCAGTGCTATCATTGCGGATCGTTCGCGCCGTCGTTTCGCGGCGCGCAAGGGCGTGGCAGTACGATACGGAACTCAGGAGGAACCTCGTGGAAGAGCAGCAACAAAACGCGCGCGGCGGGCTGCGCCCCAGTCAGCTGCTGATGGTGGGCGGCATGCTGTTCTCTATGTTCTTTGGAGCGGGGAACCTGATCCTGCCGCCGCTTTTGGGCTTGCAGGCGGGCACCGAAGCCGTCCCGGCTATGGCGGGCTTTCTGCTTGCGGGCATCGGCCTACCCGTGCTGGGCATTGTGGCCGTGGCCCTGTGCGGCGGCGTGCGCGAGCTGGCGGGGCGCGTGAGTCCTTTGTTCGCATCGGTGTTCATTGCGCTCGTGTACCTGACCATCGGCCCGTTTCTGGCTATTCCGCGCACGTCCTCTACGGCGTACGAGATGCTGCGGCCTTTGTTGCCGGGACCTGACGTGATCGATCCGAACGTGGCGGCGGTCGTGTTCTCGGTTGCGTTTTTCGCCGTGGCTTTCGTTTTGGCGCTGCGGCCTGGGTTGCTTTCGCGCGTGCTGGGCAAGTTCTCTGCGCCTGCGCTTATCGTGCTCATCGTCTTGGTGGTGGGCGCATCGGTGATCGGAGGCGGGGGAGAAGTTCTCGAGCCGCAGGCTCCGTACAGCGTGAACGCGGCGACGCACGGCTTTTTGACCGGATACCAGACCATGGACCTGCTGGCTGCGCTGTGCTTTGGCATCGTGGTTGCGGCGAACGTGAAGCAGCTGGGCGCGCGCGATCCGAAGCAGGTTGCCGGCGCCATTTCGAGTGCGGGCGTCGTGGCCGGCGTGCTCATGATGGTCATCTACTGCGGCTTGGGATTCGTGGGCGCCACCATGGGCGGCGCGCTGCCCGACGCGACCAATGGCGCGGCCATTCTGGCGGCATCGGCCAGCATGCACTTCGGCGAGGCTGGGGCCGTTATCGTGGCTGCGATCTTCCTGATCGCGTGCCTGAACGTATGCACGGGCTTGATCTCGTGCTGCTCCGAGTACTTCTTCGAGGCCGTCCCGCGCGTGCCGTTGATTGCCTGGGCGGCTGCGTTCGCCGTGTTCAGCTGCGCCGTTTCGCTTTTGGGGCTGGACGCGATCCTGGCGTTTTCCGCGCCGCTTCTGGGCGCGTTGTACCCGCCGGCTATCGTGCTGGTAATCATGGGCCTCGTGCACGCTCGTTGCGACAAGCTGTCGCTCATGTGGCCGTGGGCGGTGCTGTCGACGGCCGTGTACAGCGTGGTTGTGGGTCTGCGCGACGCGTTTGCGCCCGGCGCATGGCTGCCGCTCGATGCGCTGCCGTTTGCGGACTTCGGCCTGGGATGGGTGCTCATAGCCTTTGCGGGCGCCGCCGTGGGCGCTGCATGGTCGCTAGCTCGACGTCGGCGCGAATCGCGTTGCCAGCAAGGCTGATTCGCTGATCACGCCCTCGTCGAGAAACGTTTCCAGCAGCATGGGCGGAACGGTCCTTCGCATGCGCTGGCCGAAACGGGATCCGAAGAGCTGCTCGGTTGTCATGTCGGGCAGGTGCTCGGCGCGATAGGCCAGCAGGGAAAACACTCCGCCAAGCGCGAACTCGATGGCAAGCGACGAGTTGAATCCTAGATTCGCCTCGTCAATGCCAAGCATGCCGATCCAAGCTTGCTTCATGGCGCGCTTGAGCGTTCCCTGCAACTGCGGGGATCCGTGTTTTCCGGCTATCAGGCTGAGGCGATCAAGGTGCACGTGGTATTTGGGGTCGCACAGCAAGGCGTCCAGGTTGCTTTTCGGGTCGATGATCTCCCTGAACACCGCAACCATAAGATCGGTTGGCAGCATTTGCTCGACGGCGTCTTTCGCTAGCTCGCCAAGGTTGCCGTAGTGGTAGTAGAACGCGTTTTTGTTGAGGCCCGTCGATCGTAGGATATCCGCCACCGAAAGCGCCGCGTAAGGCTTTTCGGCCAGCAGCGTCCAGAATGCGTCCCTCATGCGGTCGACGGCGGGGACGTCCTGCCCTTTTTTCGGTCGCGGCACGGTTTCCTCCTTGCTATGAGCGCTTTGCTCATTTGTAATTGGTCGTTTTCCCGTGATTTGCATATTTTTATTGGACGCATAGGCCAATAAAATCATCCTAGAACAGATGGCGAAGGGTCGTCAAGCACCGCGGTTCCCGCATGCGGGCTCTTCGAAGCAAGCCGCGCTCAAGCGCGCGGGGAGGGGACGTGATGCCATGGAAACGCAGACGCGTGCGAATGGGCGGCCTATGGTCGAATTCAAAGGCGCGGTTCAGAGGTTCGGCAGGAAAACGCCTTTGGCGGACGACAGGCGCACCGTACTGGATCGGGTGAACCTGCGCGTCGACCGGGGCAGCATTCTCTGCCTGCTGGGGCCTTCGGGGTGCGGCAAAACCACCATGGTCAACCTTATTATGGGCGTGACGGTGCCGGCGGCGGGCGAGGTGCTGGTCATGGGCGAGCGCGCTCCGTACCCTACGGCGCGCGCCCGCGTGGGCTACATGCCGCAGGAGGATGCGCTCTACGACGACATCACCGCCGAGGAGAACCTGCGGTTCTTCGGCGCGATGAACGGGCTTTCGGGTGCGCGGCTGGACGCGCGCATCGGCGAGATGCTGAAGTTCGGTCGCTTGGAAGACGATCGCAAGAAGCTGGTGTCGGCGTTTTCGGGCGGCATGAAGCGAAGGCTAAGCCTGGGCGTGGCGATGCTGCACGAGCCTGAGCTGCTGGTGCTCGACGAGCCAACGGTGGGGCTTGATCCCGATCATAGGCGTCGCATCTGGGATGCGTTTTCCGCGATGGCGGGCGAAGGGGCCACCATCATCGTGACGACGCACGTCATGGACGAAGCGGTTCGGTGCGACCAGATAGCCATGCTGCACGGCGGCCGCATCATCGCGAACGCATCGCCTGCCGATATCCTTGTGCAAACGGGAGCCGACAATCTGGAGGATGCGTTCCTTATCCTAGAGGGCTCGTCTGAAGGGAAGGAGGCCGATCATGCGTAAGACGCTCGCGGTTGCTCGCCGCATCCTCTCGCAGTTCATGCACGATAAGCGCACCATCGCGCTTCTGTTCGTGGCGCCCATCGTGGTGCTGTGGCTGCTGTCGGTGCTGCTGGGCGCCGACTCCTACCAGCCGCGCATCGCCACGGTTTTGCTTCCGTCTTCATATCAGCATGCGCTCGAGGCGCAGGATGCGCGCGTGTCGGACGTGGGGGTCGACGAAGCCGAGCGTCTGCTGCGCTCCAATAACGTGGATGCGGTATTGCGCATGAAAGGCGACGCGACGCTGGAGATATGGGCCGAAGGCAGCGATTCCACCAAGACCGCTGCCGTGATGGCGTGCGCGTCGTCTGCCATGGCCGACGTGCAAAAAGACGCGGCGGATCAGATGGAAGCGGACATCGAGGCGAAGAAGGACGAAATCGAGCAGGCTCGGGAGGACGCTGAATCCAAGCAGGTCGAACTGCGCAGCGCTATCGAAGAGGTGGCGCTCTCGCTTCCGCCGAGCGCTTTGGCGAAGATGCCGGAGTCGGTGCGCGACATGTTGGACGGATCGCTTGCGAGCACCGTTTCGGCTGAGGATTTCGCCCTTGACCCTTCGTCGTACATGCCGGTGAAAGAGGTGGAGACCTCGTATTTGCACGGTAGCGAGGATTGGAAGATGTTCGACTTCTACGGGCCGGTGTTCATCGGGGTGTTCTTGTTCGCGTTCACGTTCATCACAAGCGGCATGTCGCTGGTGAACGAGCGCGGCGCGGGAACCATGGCGCGCTTTCTGGCGACGCCGGTCAAGCCGACGCAGATCTTGGGCGGCTACTCCATTGGATTCGGCGCGCTGGCGCTTGCGCAATCGGGCGTGATCCTGGCGGTGGCGTTGGGGCTGATCGGTTTTCCCAACGAAGGCAACCTGGGCTTGGTCGTGGTGACGGCGGTGTCGATGGCGCTGGTGTCGGTGACGTTGGGGCTTTTGGTGTCGGGCCTGGCCAGCAACGCGTTTCAGGTTATCCAGCTCATGCTCTTGTTCGTGGTGCCGCAGATACTGCTGTGCGGCTTGTTCGACCTGTCGAGCGCGCCGGGCTGGCTTCAGGCGCTGGGCCAGTGCATGCCGGTGACGTACGGGGTGGACGCCCTGCGCGCGGTGATGCTGCGCGGTGCCGATTTCGCGGCGGTCTGGCCCGATCTTGCGGTTCTGTGGGGATTCGTGGCAGCGTTCTTCGTGCTGGCGGCGCTGGGCTTTCGCAAGAAGCGCGCCCGGGTGCGGTAGCGGACGGGGTTGGGGTCCTTGCGCTGCACGGTTTTGCCCTCAATGTTGCGCTTGACTCGGCATGCTTCGGCCTCGCCTTCGCACGACCTGGCAAAACGATCGCGTGACGCAAGTCCCCGAGGGCGGGGCGCTCAAGGAACTCGCGATACGCGACATTGGGGGCAAAACCGTGCGGCAAACGCGGCCCTGCGCGGTGCCGCCAACCTGAATGGACGCTTCGGCTGCACGACTGGGCGCATGTGGTCCGGTTGTGCTTTGCGGGTGCGGATTATCGTATCGGCTTGGGAGCTCCAGTCCGCGTGTTGTCACGCCAGCCTGCCCCCGCCCCGCATCACGCGCGTTCCGACGCGCAGAACGCGAGGACTTTGCTGCTTGCCCGTCCGCATGGGCGCGGTAACGGGTAAAATAGATGCTTTGCAAAGTATCGCTGGTATGGTCGGAGGTCGTCCCGCATGGTCGAACGCGCAACAGAGGAAACAACGGAGAAGTCCGAAGGGGCGGCGTTCGCGCACGGGTCGCTGGGGCTGCTCGCGCCAAGCTGGTGGGAGCCGGAAGAGGGGGAGCCCGCCCCCGAGCCGTGGCTCACGCCCGACGAAGCGCTCGACCGCTTCCTCGATTGGGTGGCGTCGCGCGGCATCGACCTGTGGCCCCATCAGGAAGAAGCGCTCATGGCGCTCATGATGGGCGACCACGTCATCCTGGGCACGCCCACGGGTTCCGGCAAGTCGATGGTCGCGCTGGGCCTGCATTTCATGGCGCTTGCCACAGGTCGGCGCGCGTACTACACAGCCCCCATCAAAGCCCTGGTCAGCGAGAAGTTCTTCGATCTGGTGGACGTGCTGGGGCGCGATAACGTGGGCATGATCACGGGCGACACGCACATCAACGCGCAGGCGCCGGTCGTGTGCTGCACGGCCGAGATCCTGGCGAACGAAGCGCTGCGCGAGGGCGAGCGCGCCGACGTGGGCTGCGTCGCCATGGACGAGTTCCATTTCTACGGCGACGCCGACCGCGGATGGGCGTGGCAGGTTCCCCTGCTCACGCTGCCGAAAACGCAGTTCTTGCTGATGAGCGCAACGTTGGGCGACGTCTCGAACATCGCGAGCTCGCTCAAAGAGCGCACGGGCGTCGACGTCGACGTGGTGGCCGACGCCCCGCGCCCCGTTCCGCTGTCCTACGAATACGTGGAGATGCCGCTCGAAGGCAGCGTGGAACTGGCGCTGCGCAACGGCGAGGCTCCGCTCTACATCGTGCATTTCTCGCAGGATGCCGCGCTTGCCACGGCGCAATCGCTTTCGAGCTTCGGCGTGGCGTCGAAGGAGCAGCGCGAGGACATCAAGCGCGCCATGGCCGGCACGTGCTTCACCACGGCGTTCGGCAAAACGCTCAAGCGCCTGCTTTCAAGCGGCGTCGGCGTGCACCACGCCGGCATGCTGCCCCGGTATCGCTTGCTGGTGGAAAAGCTTGCTCAGCAGGGGCTTCTTCCCGTCATCTGCGGCACGGACACGCTGGGCGTGGGCATCAACGTGCCCATTCACACCGTGCTTTTGACGGCGCTCACGAAGTTCGACGGCTACAAGATGCGCCGTCTGCGCGCCCGCGAGTTCCATCAGATCGCGGGCCGCGCGGGCCGCAGCGGCTTCGACACCGAAGGCGTGGTGCTGGCCGAAGCTCCCGAGCACGACATCGAGAACGCGAAGCTGGTGCAGAAAGCCGGCGGCGATCCGAAGAAGCTGCGCAAGATCAAGAAGAAGCAGCCGCCCGAAGGGTTCGTCACCTGGAACAAGCAGACGTTCGAGCGCCTGATCGAGGCCACGCCCGAAACGCTCAAGCCGCGCATGAAGATCACGCATTCGATGGTGCTGTCGGAAGTGGTGCAGGGCGGCGACGCCTACGCGCGCGTCCGCAAGCTCATCGCCGATTCCGCTCAAACCGACGAAGAGAAGGCCGCCCTGGTCGTGCGCGCGGACGACATATTCGCCACGCTCGTGAACGCCGACGTGGTGGAGCGCGTGCAGGCCGAAGACGGAAGCACGGAATACGTCACAACCGTCGATCTTCCCGAGGATTTTGCGCTTGACCAGCCGCTTTCGCCGTTTTTGCTGGCTGCGCTGGAGCTGCTGGACCCGGAAAGCGACACGTACGCCCACGACGTCATCTCCATGGCCGAGGCCACGCTGGAAAACCCGCGTCAGGTGCTGCGTGCGCAGGAGCGGCAGGCGAAGGATCGGGCCATGGCCGACATGAAGGCCGACGGGGTGGACTACGAGGAACGCTTGGAGCGCATCGCCGAGATCACGTACCCCAAGCCGCTCGAAGATCTGCTGGGCGCGGCGTTCGAGCGCTATTGCCAGGAGGTGCCGTGGGCGCGCGATTTCCAGCTGGAGCCGAAGTCGGTCCTGCGCGACATGCTGGAAACCGCCAGCGACTTCAAGGGCTACGTGCAGCGTTACGGCATCGCCCGGTCGGAGGGGCTGCTGCTGCGCTACCTGGCCGACGCGTACCGGGTGATCGCGCGCACGGTGCCGGTGGACAAGCGCAACGATCGGCTGGAGGACGTCATCGCATGGCTGGGCTTCGTGGTGAGGTCGGTGGACTCCAGCTTGATGAATGAATGGGAGAACGCGGGGTCGGCCTTGGACGCGGCTGCGCCGGTGGACGCCGACGAGGTGGTGACGGATCGGCGCGGCGTGACGGTGCTCGTTCGCAACGCGCTGTTTTTGCGCGTGCGGCTGGCTGCGCAGGAGCGCGCGGCTGAGCTGGGCCGCTTGGACCAGGATTGGGGCTGCGGGGAGCCGCGTTGGCAGCGCGCCTTGGATTCGTACTACGAAGCGCACGACGAGGTGCGCATCGACGGCGATGCGCGGTCGATGGCCTATCTGGAGATCGACGAGTCCGACGAGAAATCGGCCCGCGTGTGGCACGTGCACCAGATTTTCAGCGACCCTGACGACGATCACGATTTCGGCATTGCCGCCGATGTCGATTTGGACGCCACGCAGGAAGAGGGCGAGGTCGTGTTCAAGAGCTTCCGCGTGGGCTTCTTCGAAGAACTGGGAATCGAATAGCCGATGGGTTTGGCCGGGGCGGGCAACCCGTCCCGCGGCCTTGCTCCCGGCGCCGCTTCGCTGGAGCAAACGTGCTGCGGCGCTCGGCGCGGCATGAGTCGACGCGCTTGTGGCATAATCGTGTCGAAGCAAAAAGAAGGGATCCTCATGTCGCGTCAAACCGCTGCGTCCACAACGCGTCGCACGTTGCATTATTTCTGGTTGGTCACTCGCAAGCACTTCGGGCTGTTCACGGCCCTTATGGCGTCGACGTTTCTGTTCGTGGCGCTGCTTTCGTACGGCAACCCGTACGTGATGAGCCTGGTGGTGGACCGTGTGAGCGCGGGGTCGGTGTCGCCGGACGAGGTGTTCGCGGTGTTCGGGCCGTACATTCTGGCGCTCATCGGAATCAACGTAGCGGGTCAGGTTGCCAGCAAGGTGCAGGACTATACCATGTACCGTCTGCAAATCGCAGCCTCGTACGATTTGGCCACCATGTCGTTCGACGCGCTGTGCAACCAGTCCATGTCGTTTCATTCGAACCGTTTCGGCGGTACGCTGGTCAGCCAAACCACCAAGTTCATGAGCGCTTACCAACTGCTGTTGGAAACCATCACGTTTCCGTTTCTGCCGGTGATCTGCTCGGTGGTGTTCACGTGCGCCATCCTTGCTCCTCGCGTTCCGGTGTACGTGGCCATCCTCATGCTGCTGCTGGCGGTGTACGCGGGGGTTTCGTACTACATGTACAAGCGCATCCTGGCCCTGAACGAGAAGGCGGCGGGCGCGCAGAACCAGCTTTCGGGCGAGCTGTCGGATTCGGTGGCGAACATTCTTGCCGTCAAAACTTACGGTCGCGAGGATTACGAGCGCGGCCTGTTCGACCAAGCGAACCGCGAGGTGGTGGCGCGCGATTCCAAGCGCATGTGGGCATCGCTTACGCGCGGCATCGTGACGGCGTGCATCACCGTTGCCATCATGAGCGTGGTGGCGGTGTTCATCGCGGGCGGCAACGCCTGGTACGGCATCACGCCGGGCACGCTGGTGGTCATGTTCACCTACACCTACACGGTGACGAACCAGTTCAACTTCATCAACAACGGGTTGCAGCGCTTCAACCGCGCGTTCGGCGACGCCAGCGGCATGACGATCATCCTCGACGAGCCGCGTCTGGTAGCCGACGCGCCCGACGCCGCTCCGCTTGAGGTGAGCGAAGGGTCCATCGATTTCGAGGGAATTGGATTCTGGTATACCGACGGAGACGTGCGCACGACGGTGTTCGACGGGCTTGATTTGCACATACCCGCAGGCCAGAGGGTTGGCTTGGTGGGTGCGAGCGGTGCGGGCAAAACCACGCTCACGAAGCTGTTGCTGCGGCTTTCCGACATTCAGGAGGGCCGCATCCTGGTGGACGGCCAGGACGTCGCCGACGCCGCGCAGCAGTCGCTTCGCCGCCAGATCGCCTACGTGCCGCAGGAGGCGCTGCTGTTCCATCGCAGCATTGCGGAGAACATCGCGTACGGACGGCCCGACGCGTCCATGGACGAGATCCGCGAAGCGGCGCGCCGTGCGAACGCGCTCGAGTTCATCGAGCGCTTGCCGCAGGGTTTCGATACCGTTACGGGCGAGCGCGGCGTCAAGCTGTCGGGCGGCCAGCGCCAGCGCATCGCCATAGCGCGTGCGCTTCTGGCTGATTGCCCGGTGCTCGTGCTGGACGAGGCTACCAGCGCGCTCGATTCCGAAAGCGAGCACCTGGTGCAGGACGCGCTGGCCACCCTCATGCACGGGCGTACGGCCATCGTGGTGGCGCATCGCTTGTCCACGGTGGCCAGCTTGGACCGCATCGTGGTGCTTGACGGAGGCCGCGTGGTCGAGGACGGCCCGCATGCGCAGCTGATCGAGGCCGGTGGAGCGTATGCGCGCCTGTGGGAGTGCCAGACGGGCGCGTATCTGGAGTAGGCCGCGCGTGAGGACGGGGGAGCGCCAGGAGTGCGAGCGCTCGGCGGCGGCGCGTGGGTGTCGCGCGGGCGATGGCGTGCGTCGCCGCTTCCGCGGAGCGCGCTCCCGCAAGGGCGAACGCCGCTGCCGCGTCCGTTTCCGCGGGGCCCGCTTCCGCGAGGGCAACGCCACTGCTGCGCGCGTTTCCGAGCGGCAAGATCCCCTCGCTGTCAAAACGGACGAGTTTTGCGGCGGTTTTTCGCCCTCAGAGGAGTCTCTTCTCGAACGCGTTTTGCATCACCCCAGTTCACAAGCTGCAAGCATCCTTTATCCTTGTTTGAGGACCGGCAAAACTCGTTCTTTTTGACAGGACGAGCGAAACCGGCGGCTTTCGGAGGAAGCGCGGCTCCGGAAATCGGAATCACTTGGATTTGAGGCCGTCCGCGCACATTCCGCGCTATCATGGTTTCATGCACGCGAACAAGCGCGCCGGTGCGCGCGGCGGGCGAAAGCCCTCGAGGACGAAAGGCTAGCTATGGCGAAAATTGCAATGACCACGCCGCTTGTGGAAATGGACGGCGACGAGATGACCCGCATCATCTGGCAGATGATCAAAGACGAACTGCTCGCGCCGCACATCGACTTGAAGACCGAGTACTACGACCTGGGGCTGGAGCATCGCAACGCCACCGACGATCAAGTGACCGTCGACTCCGCCGAGGCGACTCGCCGCCTGGGCGTTGCCGTGAAGTGCGCCACCATCACGCCGAACGCGGCGCGCATGGACGAGTACGACCTGAAGCAGATGTGGAAGAGCCCCAACGGCACCATCCGCGCCATGCTCGACGGCACCGTGTTCCGCACGCCCATCACGGTGGCGGGCATCGAGCCGTGCGTGCGCAACTGGGTCAAGCCCATCACCATCGCGCGTCACGCTTACGGCGACGTGTACAAGAACGCCGAGATTCGCGTGCCCGGTCCCGGCAAGGTGGAGCTCGTCTACACCGCCGTCGACGGCACCGAGACGCGCGAGCTCGTGCACGAGTTCGACGGTCCGGGCGTGGCGCAGGGCATGCACAACCTGGACGCCTCCATCGAGAGCTTCGCGCGCAGCTGCTTCGAGTACGCGCTCGACATCAAGCAGGATATCTGGTTCGCCACGAAGGACACCATCTCGAAGAAGTACGACCATCGCTTCAAGGACGTGTTCCAGGAAGTCTACGACGCCGAGTACGCCGCGCGCTTCGAGGAAGCCGGCATCGAGTACTTCTACACGCTCATCGACGACGCCGTGGCGCGCGTGATGAAGGCCGACGGCGGTTTCATCTGGGCCTGCAAGAACTACGACGGCGACGTGATGAGCGACATGGTGTCAAGCGCGTTCGGCTCGCTTGCCATGATGACGTCGGTGCTGGTCAGCCCCCAGGGCTACTACGAGTACGAGGCCGCGCACGGCACCGTGCAGCGCCACTACTACAAGCATCTCAAGGGCGAGGAAACGTCCACGAACTCGGTGGCCACCATCTTCGCGTGGTCGGGCGCGCTGCGCAAGCGCGGCGAGCTGGACGGCCTGGACGACCTGGTGGACTTCGCGAACCGTCTGGAGAGGGCCACGCTCGACACCATCGAGGCCGGCGAGATGACGGGCGACCTGGCGCTCATCACCACGCTGCCGAACCCGGTGAAGCTCAGCACGCGCGACTTCATCCTGGCGGTTGCCAAGCGTCTGGCGGCGTAGGCCGGCTTCTGCGCTCAACGCAACGTTCACGGCCTCGGATCGCATTGCGCTCCGAGGCCGTTTTTTTGGCCAGGTACCGTGATCCAATCATGCCTGATTGACGTTTGGGCTTCAAACGTCAATCAGGCATGGCGCCTTCATGCAAGAGGAGTATCATAGGCCGGATGCGTTCGGCGAGCTTCATGAAGGAGGGTTGCGGCAAGATGGGAAACGTTTTTCGCGTGTTCAAGCGTGACCTTTTGCGCCTGTTGAAGGTGCCGCCCGCCTTGGTGGTGGTCGTCGCCTTGCTGGTTCTGCCGTCGGTCTACACCTGGTACAACGTGGTGGGCTTTTGGAACCCGTACGACAATACGGGGAATCTGCGCGTGTGCGTGGTGAACGAGGACGTCGGCGGCTCAAGCGATTTGACCGGCGAGCTTCACGTTGGCGACATGATCGTTGAGGAACTGCACGAAAACAAGCAGCTGGACTGGGTTTTCACCGATCACGATACCGCTTTGTCCGAACTTCAATCGGGCAAGAGCTACGCGGCCTTCGTCATACCAAAGGACTTCACCGAGCACTTGCTCTCTTTGACGACCGGCGATTTCACGCAGCCGGAAATCCAATACTACGTCAACGAAAAGCTTGGGCCGGTTTCGCCTAAGATCACCGATACGGGCGCCACGACGCTTGACGAAACCATCAACTCCACGTTCGTCTCGACCGTAAGCGATGTTGCTGCCGAAGCCATAGACCAGGCGGTGTCCGACGCGCGCGGATCGATCGACGCGTCGCGGTCTCGCGCCGTTTCCGAGATATCCGAAACGGCGCAGCTGGTAAGCGACGCCCGCGCATCGCTCGACGCTATTTCGGCGGCCACCGACGAGGCTCAGAATAAGGTTGGGAATTCGCGCGGCACGCTCGATCGTGCGCGCACCGAGATTGCAAGCGCCAGCAGCGCGCTGCAAAACGTGTCGAACCTTGCCGGGCAGATGCAAAGCGGGCTGGCAAGCGTATCGACCACCGCAGCGCCCGCCGTGAGCCAAAGCCTGCTTGCCGTTTCCCAGGCGTCTTCCAAGGCGAACGGCGCGATAGGGGATTTGACGACGGCTGCGGGGGAGGCCCAGGCGGGCATAGGCTCCTCGTTGTCCCAGGGACAGGCGATCGTCCAAGAGAGCAAGGCGCTGGCCGCCTACCTGCGCACGATGGCGGACGGGCTTCCCGCCGGCGACCCCGGCAAGGAGCCTCTTGCGGCCATGGCGGACGAGCTGGATCGCCGCGCGGCCGATGCGCAGCAAACCTTGGACGGCCTTGCGAGCCTCAACGGGGAAGCGGGCAAGCTGTCCCAGTCGGTGTCGCAGGCGGGCGATTCGCTCAATGCTGCGGTGCAGCTTGCCGTCAACGATGCGAACACGTATTCGAACGGGCTGTTCGGAACCACGATTCCCCTGGTCAACCAGAGCTTGTCGCAGGTGAGCGCAACCTCGGCCACGCTGGGCGCGGCCGTTGCCAGCCAGCGGCTGCTGATCGACCAGACGTCGCTTGTCCTGGACCAGCTTTCCTCGACGCTTGCCACGGCGAAAGAAGCGCTCGGCCAAACCGACGCCATTCTGGCAAGCTTGAGCGAAAGCCTTGATACGGTGAGGACCGATGTGCTGTCGTTGGGCGAGTCGGGAGTTTTGACGAAGCTGTTCGGAGAAGACGGGCTGGACGCCACGAAGATCGCTGAATTCATGGGATCTCCCACCAAGCTTGTCACCGAGCAGCTTTATCCGCTTAACGCCTACGGGTCGGCCATGGCTCCGCTGTTCATGAACCTGACGTTTTGGATCGGCGCTTTCATGCTGCTGGTCATCATGAAGCAAGAGGTGGATGGGGAGGGCATACGGAACCTGACCGTCACGCAGCGCTATCTAGGCAGGTTCTTGCTGCTGGCCGTCATGGCGGTTCTGCAGGCGGTCATCTGCTGCGCCGGCGTTTTGGTCATAGGGGTCCAGGCCGTGAACGCCCCGGCGCTGTTCTTTGCGGCAGCGGTGGCGTCGCTTTCCTACCTGAGCATCATCTACGCGCTTTCGGTTACGTTGCAGCACATTGGCAAGGGCATCTGCGTGGTGCTGGTGTTCGCGCAGATTCCGGGCGCGACGGGCTTGTACCCCATCGAGATGACCTCGGGCTTTTTCCAGGCGGTGTACCCCTTCTTCCCGTTCACCTACGGCATCGGCGCCATGCGCGAGGCCATCTGCGGGTTCTACGGTTCCCATTACACCGACGCCGTGGGCATGCTCGTGTTGTTTTTCGTGCTGTTCATGGCTTTGGGGATCATCGTTCGGCCCCTCATGGCGAACGTGAACCGCATGGTTGCGGGGCAGGTGAGCCAAAGCGGCCTGTTCAACGGCGAGGACGTGGAGGTTCCCGAGCGCCCGTACCGGTTCGCGCAGCTGTTCCGCGCGCTTGCGGACAAGGACGAGTACCGCGAAGAGCTGCAGCTTCGCTACGAGCGCTTTGCCCGCTGGTATCCTCGGCTTATCCGCGGATCCGTGGCGCTGGGCCTGGCGGTGCCCGTGGCGTTGACCGTGATATTCGCGCTCACGCCCACCGAGAAGGTGTGGTTGCTGACCGCGTGGCTGATATGGATGGTTACCGTGTTCGTGTTCTTGGTGGTGCTGGAGAGCCTGCGCGACAGCTTCGAACGGCAGCTGAAGCTTGACGGCATGTCCGAAGAAGGCTTGCTGGAACTGGGCGCGTCGCGCAACAGCATGGCGCGAACCTCGGATGCCCTTCGCGGCTTGAAGGGAGGCGGCGGTCATGAGTAACCTGTGGCGCATCCTTCGCAGCGACTTCAAAAGCCTGTTCGCGAACGCGATGAGCATCATCATCGCCGTGGGCTTGGTGGTCATGCCTTCCATCTTCGCCTGGTACAACGTCATTGCGTGCTGGAACGTGTTCGACAACACCGGCAGCCTTACCGTGGCGGTGGCCAATGTCGACGAGGGGTACGAAAGCGATTTGGTTCCCTTGCACGTCAACGTGGGCGAGCAGGTGGTTTCCGCGCTGCGCGCCAACGACCAGATCGATTGGACCTTCACGTCCGAAGAGGACGCCGTGGACGGCGCGAAATCGGGACGCTACTACGCGGCGGTGGTCATTCCGAGCAGCTTCAGCAAGGATATGCTCACCTTTTATTCGCAGGACGTGCAACACGCGAAAATCGTGTACTACGCGAACGAGAAGAAGAGCGCGATTGCCCCGAAAATTACCGACAAGGGTGCCGATTCCGTGTCGTACCAGGTAAACGAAGTGTTCGCCGAAACGCTTTCGGAAGTTGCACTCAGCTTGGCGGAATCGCTCTCGCGCTATGCCGACGACGCCGACGTGAACGGTCGCATCGCCGATCTGTCCAAGCACGTGCGCGGCATGGGGGAGCAGGTGAAGCAGATGGGCTCGGTGCTCGATCTGTACGCTTCGCTCGCGCGTTCTTCGCAAACGCTTATCGGCGATTCGGTCAAGCTTATCGGGTCGGCCCGCTCCGAGTTGGACGGCATGGGCGCAACGGCTTCGCAGGGTGCGGCGGCTACGGGCGACATGGTCGAAGCCCTGAAGCAGTCGGTCGACGACCTGTCGCACGCGCTCGAGAGCACGGGGCAGGGCTTCGGCGCGGTTTCCGATTCGGTGGACGCCCTGTTCGACACGGCTTCTTCGGGAACGCAGGAGTGCGTTGCGCAGATGCGCGCGCAGGCCGATACGGTGGACGGGCAGATCAGCCACTACGTTGCCCTGGTGGGCCAGTTGGAGCAGCTGCGGGGGCAGGTGCCCGAAGAGTATCAACCTGCCGTGGACGCGGTGATCGTGCGGCTGAACGCCGTTATCGAGCTTATGGAGGGCGTGCGCGACAACCTGCGCAGCGCGGCGACCAAGCTGGAAGCGGGCAACGCGAACACGCAGGCCGAGCGCGAGGAGATCAAGAAGCTGGCCGCGCAGGCACAGGAGAGCATGTCGGCGGTCAAAGGCGATTTCGATGCGAACGTGAAACCGGCCATGCAGCAGCTGGCAAGCAACGTGTCAACGCTTGCGGCCAACGTTGGAGCCGGCGTGGACAACTTGCGGGCTTCGAGTTCCGGGCTGGCCGATTCCGCGGGGTCGGCCAACGATCTGCTGGGGTCGGCGGCTTCGAAGATCGACGGCGCGGCGCAGAAGCTGCGCGGATCGGCCGCCGAGCTGGCGTCTTTGGCCGACAGCATCGACCAAGCGCTTGCGAGCGGCGATATGGAAGCCCTGCGCCATGTGCTGGGCTCGGACACCCAGGTGCTTTCGAAGGCGCTTTCGGCACCGGTCGCCATCGATCGCATCGCCGTGTTCCCGGCGGACAACTTCGGATCGGCCATGGCTCCGCTGTACACGACGCTGGCCCTGTTCATCGGCTCGCTGCTTATCCTGGTTGCGGTGAAGCCGGGCGTCTCCGATAAGACGAGGGCGCTTTTGAGCGACCCGCGTCCCCGCGAGCTGTTCTTGGGGCATTTCGGCGTCATGGCGTTTCTGTCGCTGGCGCAGACCACGCTGATGGGGCTGGGCAACATGCTGTTCTTGCAGGTGCAGGTAGCCCATCCGATGCTGTTCATGCTGTGCTTCTGGGTGGCGGGCCTGGTGTTCACGTTCTTGATCTACGCGCTGGTGGCGGCGTTCGCCAACTTGGGCAAGGCGGTCGCGGTGCTGCTTCTGATCATCCAGGTGACGGGATGCGGGGGCTCCTATCCGCTGCAGCTGCTGCCCTCGTTCATCCAGGACCTCAGCCCGTGGCTGCCGGCAACCCATGTGGTCAACGCCATGCGCGCGGCCATGTTCGGGACGTTCGGCAACGATTTCTGGATCGAGTTGGGCAAGCTGGCGCTGTTCCTGCTTCCCGCTGCGTTCATCGGCCTGGTGCTGCGCAAGCCGTTGGCGAAATTCATGACGTGGTACGTCGAGCAGGTGGAGTCCTCGAAGCTGGTGGGGTAGGGCAGGCGACGCCCGCGCGTGCAGATGCGGGCGTCGCCTACGTGCGCGCGAGCGCGCATCAGGAGCAGTAGGCGTCCTTCACTGTTTGAAACAGCGATCGAATGCGCTGGTCAGCCAAGCTGTACACGACGTAATGCCCGGAACGCTGGGCATGTACCACGCCCGCAAGGCGAAGCGCTGAAAGGTGCTGGGAAAGCGCGGGCCGACTGATGTTGGGAACGCTTTCGGCCAGTTGGGCCACGGTTTGGTCGGCTTCGAGCAGCGCGCAGAGAATCAAGAGCCGATTCTCGTTGGCAAGCAGGCGAAACAGTTCCGCTACCTGGTGCGCTTTTTCTTCCATGGCGGTCTCCTATGCGGGAGTCGAAGGGTTCGTAGACGTCGCGGGTCGCTCTTCCGTCGGCGGTTCCATGCCGTGCGCGCGGCCTTTGGAGATGAGCTGGGTCATGGTGCCCATGGGACAGAACGCGCACCACGAGCGCGGCCGGTACAGAGCCATGACTGCAAGCCCGATCAGGTTCGACGTCAGCATGATGCTGTAGAACCCGAAGGCGAATTGCGCAACCCACGGCTCCACTTCCACCGGATAGGCCCAATCCCATGGCAGCGAGAAGGTCCACAGAAGCTGTACGGCCGTTCCCAGCTCGCTGCTTCCGGCGAACACCATCCAGGTGACGAACAGCATGTTCGCGAACATGGCCATGAAGAACACCAGGAAGCCCAGCCTGAACGCGCGCGACCGCAGGATGCGCGGGGTCGGCTTGTTGCGCGAGAGGCCGAACCGCTTGCCCAGGAGCGTCAGGAACTGTCCGCGGTCGCAGTAGCGGTTGCAGTAGGCTTTTCCGCCGCCTGCCAGGGAAACGATGAGCGGCACGAAGAAGAACACGAGGCCGATCCACGCGAACAGGATATTGAAGAAGCCCAGTGCCAGGTAGATGGGCGTGATCACGTACAGGCGGTCGTACCAGCGCGGTGCGCATGCCTTGCCGCACGCCTTCTTGCCGCTCATGCCGACACCGCCTCGCGTCGGTGCACGGCTACGGCGGATGCCGGGCATTCTGCTTCGCATGCTCCGCAGCCCACGCAAAGGGTCGCGTTCACGTACGCCCTTGTTCCGCGCCAGACTGAAACGGCTTCCCGAGGGCAGGCGTGAGCGCATGCGCCGCAGGCGACGCAGGCTTTCTCGGCTACGACCGCTATCTTCTTTGCCACCGTCTTCCTTTCTCTAAATTAGAATATAAGAATATTCTTAAATAATAAACGAAGAGGGACCGCCGCGCAACCGTGCAATGGCGCGCCCGGCCTCATCAGCGAAAAAGGCGCATGAAACAGGATGTCAACGACGTTTCGCTATAGAGGGGGCAATGAATAGGGTGCTAAAGCATCCGGGGGTTTCGGCCGCAACGGCGCTGCCATGGGAATAGCATAGCTTGGGAAGCTTCTAGTCTGCGCGTCGTGACGGAGGGTTTTCGGGCTGGCAGGATGCGGGCTTTGCGCTTCAACTTGAGTCATCAGGACGAAGGGAGTTGAAATGCTACGAGACAGCGTGCTTCGCCTTGTCGTTGCCGTCGGGCTGGTTGCGGGCGTTGCGATGCCGGGTAGCTTCGCGTTCGCGGCGCCCGACGGCAGCTTGGCGGGGGCGGAGGTTCGGGATGCTGCGCCCGAGGCGGCTTCGAGCGATGCCGGCTTATCGGAGGACCGCGACGAGGAAGGCTCTTCCGTCGACGGCGCGCCGGCGTCAGCGCCTGAAGCGCCGGCGGGCGCCGAGTTGCCGCCGCCGATCGCCGAGCCGCTTTCCATATCGATCGACGAGGAAAATCCCGTGGCGCCCGAATCGGGGACGGCGGGGGAGCGTCCGGTAGATGCGCGCGATGCGGCGCCTGCGGAACAGCCCGATTTCAACGGCATCGTGGAGTTCGACATGGAAGTTGCCGGAGAGGGCGTGCAGTCCAAGGTGTTTACGAGCGGCGACGAGCCGCTGGGCAACTTCGGTTTGTACGATATGGGAAGCTGGGTTTTCAAGAAGTACTTCATCGGCTGGTCGGACGTGCCGGATTACGTGGCTAACGCGCAGGGACGTCTTTTCTACGAAGGGGAGCCGGTGTCCGCGGCGTTTCCCGAGGGCCTGTCCGAGCCGCGCCGTCTGTACGCCATTTTCGCGGGCGGGTTCGATGCGCTGAACAGCGCGGGCTATATCGACATGAACCGCGGTATGAGCGCTTCCGACACCGTGGAGGGCGAGATTATCGAGCAATCCGGGTTCGGCGTCGACCAGGCGGACAAAGCGGCAACCGTGATGCTGGATCCGTCGGCGCCGGGATACGGGGTTGCGGTGCGCCCGGAATTCGGCTTCAACAAGGTGCTCGCGCACATGGTGTTCAGGAATCCCGGCGGCATCATGACCAACAGCGGAACCTGGTCGGACGGCCCGAAGCAGGGCGCGTCGTACACGCACGTCGATCTGCACGTGGTGCTTGACGAGCGCATCGGCATGCCCGACGTTTTGGAGAACGTGTCGTTTACCAGCTACCAGTTCAAGCCTTCGTATGTGCTCGACGAAAACTACAACGTGCTTGCCCGGATAGACGATTCGCTGGTGCAGGGAAGCCCCACCTCGGTGTTCTCGTTCGATCGCCAGGGCAAGTCCACGTTCATCGTCCGGGTCACGGTTCGCCGCGACGGAAATCCGGCGAACCTTCTGAACGCTTCGGCTTCGCAGGTGCTCGAGCCGATGGTGCTTACGGCGCCGGGACGTCCCTTCTTCGTTTCGAAGGAGACGGCGTACGCGGTCGAGTCTGCGGGCGAGCCGATTACACTGGGCGGCTACATCGACGGCGTGGTGAAGGTGAGCGCGATCAAGCAGAACATTCCCCGAATCGACAGCCCCTCGATGCGAATAGCCTTCGTGGCGCGAACCTACCAGGTTTCGTATCGCTTCGAAAGCATGACGGAAGGCAAGGAGCTGCCTGCGGACGTGCTGGCGCTTCTGCCTGTGCCGCTCGAGGGCCTGGAGACGGGCGTCCGCGTGTTCCCCGAAGAGCTGCTTCAGACCGAGATCCAGGTCGAAGGCGGGAAATGGGCGTTCCGCTCCTGGGATAAGGAGTCGCATCTGGTTGACGACGCCGACGGCGAGTTCGTGGGGTATTGGGAATTCGCAGCCGATCCCGTGCCGGTCGACCCGCCGGACCCGACCGACCCGCCGGATCCGGTCAACCCGGTCGATCCAGTCGACCCGGTCGATCCAGTTGCGCCGGTTGAGCCCGGGACCTCGGGGCAGCAGCCCAAGCCGATGCCCGAACCCGTAAAGGCCCAGGCAAAGGCGCTTCCCGTTACGGGCGACTCGAGCTTGGCGGCCGTCGCTGCGTTCGCGGGCGCGGCCTTCCTGGCGGGCGTGGTGATTCTTGCCGCTGCCATTGCCGTGGGAAAGAGGCGGTCGGGAAAGTAACAGCCTGCTAAGTAGTTTCAAGAGCGGGCGATCGGGGCGGGTGCGCAGGTGCGTGCCCGCCCCGATGCCGCGTGCGCCGCGAAGGGGCGTCGCTGCCGTTGCTTCGCGCTGCGAGCGCTTGCGAGGACGCTACGCCTTTCCCTTCGCCATCGAAAGCGATATCTTGCCGCGATCTTTGTCGATGCCGGTCACCCAGACGGTTACCGTGTCGCCAACGGACACGACCTCGCTCGGGTGCTTGACGAAGCGGTCGGACAGCTTGGAAATGTGGACGAGTCCGTCTTGCTTCACGCCGATGTCGACGAATGCGCCGAAGTCCACCACGTTGCGCACGGTGCCGGTCAGCTCCATGCCGACGGACAGGTCGTCGAAGTCCCGCACGGTGCGGTCGAACACCACCGGTGGCGCGTCGTCGCGGGGGTCGCGGCCCGGTTTCTCCAGCTCGGCCACTATGTCTTTAAGCGTGGGAAGGCCGACGCCCAGCTCTTCGGAAAGACCCGCCACGTTGCCCAGACGGCTTGCGATATCGGGTACTCCGCCTTGGGCGAGCGCTTCCGGCTTCATCTGTGCGCGCTTCAAAAGCTCGCGCGCCACGGGGTAGCTTTCGGGATGGACGCTCGTGGCGTCGAGCGGGTTCGCGCCGTTCGCGATGCGCAGGAATCCCGCGCAGTTCTGGAAGGCTTTCGCGCCCAGCTTCGGTACCTTCTTCAGTTCGCGGCGATCGGCGAAGGCGCCGTGCTCTTCCCGGTAGGCCACGATGTTCTTCGCCACGGTGGCGTTCACGCCCGACACGTAGCCCAAAAGACTCGCGCTTGCCGTATTGAGGTCGACGCCTACCCGGTTTACGACGCGCTCCACCACGTCGCCCAGCGCGCGTCCGAGCGCCGCCTGGTCCAGGTCGTGCTGGTATTGGCCCACGCCGATGGCCTGGGGCGGAATCTTCACCAGCTCGGCTAGGGGGTCTTGCAGGCGACGCCCCAGGCTCATGGCGCCGCGCGTGGTCACGTCGAGGTCGGGGTACTCCTCGCTGGCCAACTGCGACGCAGAGTATACCGAGGCCCCGGCTTCGTTCACGATGGTGTACTGCACGGGCTGGTCCAGTCGCGCTAGAAGGTCGGCCACGGCGTCCTCGGTCTCGCGGCTGCCGGTGCCGTTGCCGATGGCCACCACGTTCACGCGGTGCTTCTTGACCAGGCTTTCGAGTGCGGCCTGCGCCTCCTTCACCTGCGAGCGCGGCGGCGTGGGGTAGACCGTCGTGTAGTCGAGCAGCTTGCCGTACTCGTCGAGCACCGCCACTTTGCAGCCGGTGCGGTAGCCGGGGTCGAGCGCAAGGACGCGCGCGCCGCGAACGGGGCGCTGCTGCAGAAGGTTCTCGGTGTTCTTGGCGAACACGCGGATGGCGTCGGTCTGCGCGCGCTCGGTAAGAAGGCTGCGCATCTCGCGATCGAGGGCGGGCGCCATCAGGCGTTTGTAGCCGTCGGCAACGGCTTCGCGCAGCACGTCGGCGAAGGGGCTTTGCGGGCGCGTGATCACGCGACGTTCCAGCTGCTCCACCGCGGCGTCTGCCTGAACGCGCACCTTCACGCGCAGCTTGCCCTCTTTTTCGCCGCGGTTCACGGCGAGCACGCGGTGGTTGGGGATGCGCGAGAGCGGCTCCGAGAAATCGTAGTACGACTCGTAGACGGTTTTTTCCTGTGCGTCGGTTGCTTCGACGGCCAACGCGCCGGTGCGTTGGGTGAAGCTGCGCAGCACGGCGGTGTGCTCGGCGTCGTCGGCTATCGTCTCGGCAACGATATCGCGAGCGCCCTGCAGCGCGGCTTCGGCCGTGGGGAAGCCGGCTTCGGCGTTCACGAGCCCGGCGGCAAGGGCGAGCGGGCTCTTGTCCGAGCGTCCCTGCGCCAAGATGAGCAGGGCGAGCGGTTCCAGCCCGGCATCGCGCGCTTTCGACGCGCGGGTGGCGCGCTTTTTCCTGTACGGCTTGTACAGGTCCTCCACGCGCTGCATGATCGCGGCGTCTTCGATCTTCGCACGCAGTTCGGGCGTGAGCTTGCCCTGCTCGTCGATGGCGCGCAGCACTTCGTCCTTGCGAGCCTCGAGGGCGCGCAGGTAGGAAAGGCGCTCGTCGAAGGCGCGCAGCTGGGCGTCGTCCATGCCGCCGGTGGCTTCCTTGCGGTAGCGGGCGATGAACGGAATGGTGTTGCCCTCGTCGACGAGGGCGATGACGGCTGCAACCTGCGCCGCGGAAAGCCCCAGCTCGCGTGCGAGCGTGGTATGGATGTTCGACATGGAATGCGCTCCTGTGTTCCGGCTTGAAATCGGGCTTGCCATTATACGCGAACGTTGCCGTCCGGGATGTCCGCGTTTCCGGATGCAGGGATCGGCGCGCGCTGTCAAAACGATCGAGTTTTGCGGCGGTTTTTCGCCTTTGAGCACGTCGCTTCTTGAAGGCGTTTTGCATCATCCCAGTTCACGAAGTTGTCATGGGTCTTTATCCTGGTTTGAGGATCAGCAAAACTCGCTCGTTTTGACAGCGCGCGGCACCGCGGCGGAAGCATCAGCCGGGCGACGCGCAGCCGGAAGCGTTCGTCGCAGTGCGCCGCGCAACCGGAGGCGTCGCTGCCGCAAAGACGTCAGCCGAGCGCCGCGCAACCGCCGCCCGGCTGACGTCGACCTATTCCCAGTTCAACACGATGCGACCGTCTTTGGCGGGGGATACGGCGCCCGCCTCGGCCAGGTACTCGGTCATGAGGTCAGCGCAGGTTCCCCGGTCGGAATGCTCTTGCACGATAGAGGAAACGTAGGAATCGTCTATCGTGGTTGCCCAGGCTGCAATCGTGTAGCGGGCGTCGTCTTCGATCGGGGCGCCGTCGGCCATAGTCAGGCTCAGCACGTTGCCGTCCTTGTCGCGCCAGGGGGCGTACTCCATGCGCAGGCCCGAGCACGCGTACAGGGCGTTGATCTCGTCGCCGTCGGTTAGCGGGTGCTCCATGAGCTTCTTCAGGTTGGTGCCCGTGATCTCGTAGGTGGTCAGGGCATCGCTTTTGGATACGCTGCGCAGGTTGAAGCGATCCGCCAGATCAATGGGTCCCTGGTAGAGTTTCCCCGAGTTGCCCTTGAAGTAGGTGCCGTGCAAGAGCAGGGCTGCGTCGGCCCCCGTTGCCTCGCGCATGGCGTCGGCCATGAGCATGCTGGTTTCGAGCGAGGTGAAGTTTTCCGCGGCGTTTCCGACAACGGCGCTCTTTACGGGGTCGGTCGGCCTGTTCGGTTCGAAGGCGTCGGTGGCGGCGATGATCTCGTCCATGGTCATCGACCCGCGCATCCACTCGAAAGCAGTCTCGAAGTCCGACGTCTGCCCGAATTGATCCGCGAAGTACACCTGCCCCTTGTCGATGCAGTTCTTAACGTCCCAGAACTCGCTGCGGATGTTCTCTTGGTACGACTTGACGCCGCTGATGCCGGTGAAGCACTGGAACAGCGCGTCCTGACCCTCGTTGGTGCTCAGGTAGTCAACGATGTCCAGCAGGATTTGCCGCTTGCTCGGGTCGTCCATGGAACGCTGCGAGATGGCTAAATTGGTGCCGGACACCATTTGGACCCAACGCTCGTTCGGCGTGTCGGTGGGATAGCCGATGAAGTCGATCTCGCAATCCGGGTTTTCTTCTTCGTACAGCCCGTACATGCCCAGCTCGGCGGGGATCATGGCTATCTCGCCTGCGTACAGGGCTTGACGGTTTTTCGTAAGGCTGGACGTGAAGTCGCTTTCTACCACGATGCCGCGATCGTACAGCTCCTTCAGCACGCCGTAGTACGGCTCCAGCAGCCCTTCGCACGAGGCTTCCCCTTTGACCACGGCTTCGTACTGCGCGCGCTTTTGCCCGGTGCCGAGCACTTCGCGATTCGAAAGCCCCAGTCCCACCTCCTGCACCGAGTATTTCAGGCAGGGGACGAAGGGGCGAATGCCCTCGGCGGATATGGCGTCGCACAGCTCGAACAGCTCTTCGCGCGTTGCGGGGATCTGCCAGCCGTGCTTCTCGAAGAGCGTCTTGTTGTAGAAGATGCCCTTGACGGTGTTGTTGATGGGCAGTTGCCGCAGCGCCCCCTCGGCGCCCAGCGTTTCAAGGGACGACAGGTTGTAGCGGCTGGTGAAGCTTTCGGAGGAAAGGTCGTACGCGTACTCGCTGTTGCCCATGCGCATGGCGCTGAACACAAGGTCGGGCAAGTCCTCGTGCCTGCCCTGTTCCTCCACGTAAGACCTGATCGTATTCGTTCCGGCGGCGTTGACCGTGACAATCTGAACGTCCGGGAATTTCTCTTCCAAAGCCGCCTTGAGCGGGCCGTCGTTGAAGACGGTGTAGCGGCCGATGGTGACGACCGTCTTGCCCGGCTCCACCGGCTGGTAGGAGACGATCTCGTTCTGGGCGCCGACGCTCTGCTCGGGCGCGGACGGCTGGCTGCAAGCTGCAAGTCCTAGAAGCAGGGCTGCGGTCGTCAGGGTTGCGACTGCCTTTCGAATGCGCATGCTGGTGCTCTCCTTACCGGTTCAGGTACGTGCGAAACGCGTTTTCGATGTCTTCGAGGTTCAGGGGCTTCGCCAAATGATCCTGCATCCCATGGCGAAGCGAGTTCTGCACGTCCTCCTCGAACGCGCCCGCCGAAAGGGCCACGATGGGAATGGTTGCGGCGTCGGGGTGCTCGCTTGCGCGGATGGCGGAGGCAGCCTCGAGGCCGGTCATGACGGGCATCTGGATGTCCATGAGCACCAGCGCGTAGCGTCCCGGCGCCGAGGACGTCACCGCTTCGACGGCTTCGGCGCCGTTGCGAACGGTATCGACTTCCACGCTGAAGTCCGAGAGCAGATCGACGATGATCTCTCGGTTCATTTCGTTGTCCTCGGCCAGAAGCACGCGCTTGCCCCGGCAGAGGGCGCGCAGGTTTTCTTGGGATTGCTCGCTCGCGGGTCTTGAAACAACGGTCGCGGCCCTTTCCAAGGGGATGTCCATGATGAACGTCGATCCTTTCCCCGGCGTACTGCTTGCCTCGACGGTGCCGCCCATAAGCTCCACCAAGCTGTGCACGATGGCAAGCCCCAGGCCGCTGCCTACTTGGGCCGAGGTGAGGGACGACCGCTCCTGCTCGAAGGGCTCGAACAAGCGCTTCATGAACGCTTCGCTCATGCCGGCGCCGCTGTCGCGCACGATGAACCGCACGCGCGAGGTCGGACCGTCCTGAGAGACCTCCTCGCAGGACAGGGCGACGTCTCCGTGTTCCGGAGTGAATTTGACGGCGTTCGATACCAGGTTCACCAGGCACTGCTTGATTCTGGTCGCATCGCCTACGAAGCTTGTGTGCGAAAGCGCGCGCGGCGCCTCGCGCAGCGTCACGCCTTTCTCCTCGGCGGGCCCGCTTTGCAGCGCGATGACCGAGTCCAGCACATCGGAAAGCAGGAAAGGCTCGTGGGCCAGGGTCATCTTTCCGCCGTCAAGGCGATTCATGTCCAACATGTCGTTGATGATGTCGATGAGGTATTCGCCCGACTTCTTGGAGCGCTCAAGATGTCCGGCCGCGGTTGCCGGGTCGTCAAGGGAGCGCAGGGCAAGCTCGTTGGAGCCCACGATGGCGTTGAGCGGCGTGCGAATATCGTGGGACATCTTGGTAAGGAAGTCGCTCTTGAGGCTGGCTCGCGCGCTTTCGATCTTCGCCATCTGGCTTTTGCTCACCAGGTGGTAGAGCCACAGCAGCGAAAGCGCCGCGATCGACGCCACGATGAGCACCACCAAGGCGATGACGCTTTTCATGCTGGCGAACGTGGCCTGCGCGGTTATCGATACGGGGATGGCCATCACGATGTTGCGGCCTTCGTTGTCGGGAAACGTCTGCAGAAGCCACGTGTCGTCTTGCAGCTTCACGAGCACCTGCTCTTCTTCGCAGTTCAGGAGCGCTTTCTGCAGTTTCTCCACCAGGGCGGGGTCCACGCCGTCGTTGGTTAGGATGCGCAGGAAATTGTGGCTTTTGAAGTGTTCGTTAGCCTGCGACTCGGAAGGGCGCAAAAGGATGACGCCGTTCGTGTCGACCACGTACGAGGCGCCCTGTCCGTTGAACACGGGCAGGATGGCAACGTCTGCGTACTGCTGGGAGTCGACCACCTTCAGAAGGCCCGCGATCTCGACTCCGTCGATGGAAACGTTCTCGACCGGTGCTGCGAACACCCAGAAATCGCCCTTGCTCTGGACCGTGCAGAATTCGGAGCGCACTTCCGTCCAAGTGCCGATGTCCTCGGACAGCATGGAGCTTGACACGACGATGGCGCTTCCGTCCAAGGCAAGGCATCGTCCGTCCTCCGACAGCAGGTGGAACTCGTCCGAGTGGTCCAGCAGCTCGTCTACCTGAGCCATCGAAGTCGCACCTGAGTGCGACAGGAACCGTGCGGCCGTGGCGGTTTCTTCTTCATGGCGTTCTTTCAGCAGGTTGAGCTTCTTCGATATCAGGCTGCTGATCTGCTGCACGGATTCGACGCGCTCCCGATGGATGGAGTTGCTGAGGTCCGTGTAGGCGCGCGCGAAAGCAAAGGTTGCGCAGAGCAGCAAAGCCAAAAGGGCAGCGGATGCTGCCTTGAGCCAAGCCGGTGCCTGAGCGGATGCGGTTCGCGGTTTTCGCGTTCGTCTCATCGGGCTCGATCCTGTCCGGCCGCCGCCTCCTCGGTGTCCGAACCGGGTATTTCCGAAAGCACGGACAGCATTGCGGACATGGACTCGTCGTAAAAGCGGTAGCGGTTGCGGCCCTGCTGCTTCGCTGCGTACAATGCCTGGTCGGCGCAATAGAACAAGTCTTCGAACCGCGTGCCGTTCTGCGGCGCGCGAGCGGCTCCCATGCTGACGGTCATGGGATGGCCTCGGTACGGGTTCCCAAGCGAGCTGAAGATTCGATCGACGGCCGCCGCAGGGTCGGAGGCCTCGACGAACACCAGGAACTCGTCGCCGCCGATGCGGGCGGTGATGCCCGCATCGCGCACGGCGCTCAGCACGCGCCGCGCCGTCTCCTGCAAAAGGTCGTCGCCGAACAGATGCCCGTAGCGGTCGTTCGCGCTTTTGAAGAAGTCCAGGTCGAACAGCATGAGCACGAAGTTTTTCCGCGAAGCCGCTTCGTCGAGCGCGTTCTGCACGGCGCTTTTGGCGGCCTTGCGGTGGAGCAGGCCGGTGAGCGCGTCGGTGCTTGCTTGCCAGATGAGCCGATCCAGGTTCATCCGCTCTTCGTGGACGTCCACGCATTTTCCGATGAATCCCGTTAATACCTCGGCATCGTTTCCCAGCCAAAGGGGACGGGCCAGCAGCTTGTGCCACCGCTGCCCGCTGTCTGTGTGCAGCAGGTAATGGGCGCTCACGTTGGGGCTTTCCGGCGAAGCCGAGACGATCAGGTTGCGCAGCTGCTCTAGGTTTTCTTGCGCGACGACCTGGAGCAGCTTGCTGTTTTCAAGCGGGTTCTCGATGATGCTGGGAAGGCCAAGCTGCGACGCGCCCCATTCGGAAAGCGTCAGGACGTCGGTGTGCGCGGCGTATTCGAACTGGATTTCGCGGGACAGGTCGGCGAAGAACTGGTACTTGATGCGCTCCTGCTCGAGCAGCGCCAGCGTGCGGCTGGATACGTTGGCGGTTTGCACCATGGCGCGCGTGATGTCGAGCATCTCCTCTTTGGAGACGTTCCCCAGCGACTTGAGCTTCAGCTCTCGTTTCAGCTGCGGGCCGATGTCGGCCAGGCATTGCAGCAGCAACGGGTTGAACGCGCCGCATTCGCCGTTGAAGATCATGCGCATGGTTTCGTCGTGCGAGATGGCGTCTTTGTAGACGCGCTTGTGCGTCAAGGCGTCGTACACGTCAGCGATCGCCACCACCTGCGCCTCGATGGGAATCTCGTCGCCCGCGAGGCCGTCGGGATAGCCCTTGCCGTCGTAGCGCTCGTGGTGCCAGCGGCAGATGTCGCGCGCCACCCGGACCAGTTCTTCGTCCGGGTAGTAGCGCGTGCTTTCCAATATGTTCGCCCCGGCAACGCCGTGGGTCTTCATCACGGCCCATTCTTCCTCCGTCAGCTTTCCGGGCTTGTTGAGGATCTTCTCGTCGACGGAGATCTTGCCGATGTCGTGCAGCGCCGAAGCGTTGGCGATGAGCGGGATCTTGGGCTGTATGCGCGCGTGCTGATCCGAAATGCGGCAGAGCTGCTCGAGCAGCATTTTCGTGATGGAGCGGATGTTGAGCACGTGCATGCCGCTTTCGCCGTTTCGGAATTCCACGATATGGCTGAGAAGGTCGACCATGATCAGGTTGCCCTTCTCTTTTTCGAGCATCTGCTCGGTGACCATGTTCTCGAGCATCTTTTGCTTGGAGTACAGCAAAACGGTGTTGTCCACGCGCCGTTGGACCGCCTTGGGGTCGAAGGGCCGGCTGATGTACTCGGTTGCGCCCAGGTCGTAGGCGCTGTCGATGTAGGTGGATGCGCTTTCCGCGGAGATGATGATGACCGGGACGTGCTCGAGCCACCTTCTTTTGCCCATGACGGCCAGCGCTTCGAAGCCGTCCATTTCCGGCATCACGATGTCAAGCAGCACGAGGGATATTTCGTGCTCGTGCTCTTGGAACAGCGCGATGGCCTCGCGGCCGTTGCGCGCTTCGAGTATTTCGTATTCGTCGCAGAGGATGTCGGCCAGCATGGAGCGGTTCAGCTCGGAGTCGTCCACGATAAGGATCAGGCTGCGCTCTTTCATGGCCGTTCCGTTTCCGGCTGGGCAAGCAGATCGCCGATGCGGGCCATCGTCTCCCGGTACGCCCGCGCCGTCTCTTCGGCCAAGGGCGCAACGGCGCCGTCTATCGTTTTCGGGCGCAGGGCCTCGGTGAGCCTTGACGAGCAGTCGGTCAGGCGGGTAAGCCCCAGGTTGAGCGCCGATCCCTTGATGGTGTGGGCAGCGCGAAACGCCGTATCGGCGTCGTTTTCCGAAAGCGCGCGCTGAAGAACGTCCATGGAATCGTCGCGTTGCAGTATGCCCAGATACTTCCGTATGCGGTCATCGTTGCCGATCCTTCGGATGGCCTCGGCGTAATCCGCGCCCAATAGCGCGTAAAAGCGTTGCACCGTCATCGCGCTCGTCTGCTCTCGTGTCGATTGATTACGTAAAAGCAAAGATTACTTTACCGTAAAACGATCGGCGCAACGGGCACAATTTGGACGGAATCGCCGTGGACGGAAAACACGCGCCGCCGCGCTGCGGGGAAGCGCAGCCCCGTCGAGTTATCGCGCCGCTTGCCCGCTGGCCAGCCCGTTGCGGCGAATTGCTGATACTATAGAACGGTTAACGTGTTGCCGTACCTCTCAAGGAGATCAGCTATGGATGTGACGGAAAAGCGCTACCTGGAACTTCTCTCCCGATCGTTTCCCACAGCCGCCAAGGCTTCGGCCGAGATCATCAATCTCAGCGCCATTCTGAACCTTCCGAAGGGCACTGAGTTCTTCGCGTCCGACATCCACGGCGAGTACGAGGCGTTCTCGCACATCCTGCGCAACGGATCCGGCTCCATCCGTCTCAAGATCGACGACGTGTTCGGCGACGAGCTGAGCAAGGAGGAGAAGCGCTCCCTCGCGACGCTCATCTACTACCCGCGCGAGAAGATGGAGCTGGTCTTGTCCCAGGTGGACGACCCCGAGGCATGGTACGGCGTCATGGTGCCGCGGCTGGTGGCCGTGTGCAAGCGCGCGGCGCGCAAGTACACGCGCTCGAGGGTGCGCAAGGCGCTGCCGAAGGATTTCGCCTACATCATCGAAGAGCTGATGACGGAGAACCGCCACGGGGTGGACAAGCAGGCGTACTACGCCGCCATCATCGACGCCGTCATCCGCACGGATCGCGGCGGCGCGCTCATCGAGGCGCTGTGCCAGCTCATCCAGCGGCTTGCCATCGATCATCTGCACATCGTCGGCGACATCTACGATCGCGGTCCGTATCCCCATATCATCATGGATACCCTTATGGAATACCATTCGCTCGACATCCAGTGGGGCAACCACGACATCGTGTGGATGGGCGCGGCGCTGGGGCAGCGGGGCTGCATCGCGCACGTGGTGCGCAACTGCGCGCGCTACGGCAACCTGTCGATCCTCGAGGACGCCTACGGCATCAACATACTGCCCCTTGCGTCGTTCGCGCTCGACGCGTATCGCGACGATCCCTGCATCGCGTTCGGGCTCAAGGGAAACCCCGACCTTTCGCCCCAAGAGTTGGAAATGAACGTCAAAATCCAAAAAGCGATGGCCATCATCCAGTTCAAGGTGGAGGGAAAGCTGATCGACGAGAACCCGGACTTCGGTCTGGAGGATCGCAAGCTGCTCGACAAAATCGACTACGAACGCGGCACCGTGATGCTCGACGGCGTGGAGTACGAGCTGACCGACAACGTGTTTCCCACGGTGGACCCGGCCGATCCCTACCGCCTGACTCCCGAGGAAGAGGACGTTGTGCAGCGCCTTGAGCAGGCGTTCGCCGGGTGCGAGAAGCTGCAGCGCCACATGCGCTTCTTCCTTGAGGCGGGCAGCTTGTACAAGGTGTACAACGGCAGCTTGCTGTTCCACGCGTGCGTTCCCCTGAACGCCGACGGGTCGTTGAAGGAAGTGGACGTGTTCGGGCGCACGTACAAGGGCCGGGCGTTGTACGACGCCATGGAGCGCTGGGTGCGCGCGGGCTTCTTCGATCCCGATCCGGACATGCGCAAGCGCGGGCGCGACCTCATGTGGTACCTGTGGCTGGGCGAGGGGTCGCCGTTGTTCGCGAAGAGCAAGATGGCCACGTTCGAGCTGTACCTGATCGCGGACAAGGCCGCGCGCAAGGAGGTTAAGAACGCGTTCTACTCATACCTGGACGACGAGGCCGTGCTGGCGGGCATCTTCGAGGACTTCGGGCTGGACCCCGACGCCTCGCGCATCGTGTGCGGGCACGTGCCGGTCAAGGTGAAGGACGGCGAGGATCCGGTGAAGTGCAACGGGCGCGTGCTGACCATCGACGGCGGCTTCTCGAAGGCGTACCAGCCCACCACCGGCATCGCGGGCTACACGTTGATCTCGAATTCCTACGGCTTCGTGCTGGCTGCGCACGAGCCTCTTGAGTCGATGCGCGCCGCCGTGATGAACGAGCTGGACATTCATTCATCGCGCCGCGTGGTCGAGCGCGTGGAGAAGCGCACCTTGGTGGCGGACACCGACACCGGTGCGGTGCTGAAGCAACAGATCGCCGACTTGGAGCTGCTGTTGGCGGCGTATCGTTGCGGCGAGATCGCCGAGAGCGGGAAGTAGGAAGCATGAACATCCAGGTATTCGGCACGAAAAAGAGCTTCGATACGAAGAAGGCCCAGCGCTACTTCAAGGAACGCCGCGTGAAGTTCCAGTTCATCGACTTGAAGGAAAAGGGCATGAGCAAAGGGGAGCTGGAGTCGGTCTGCCGCGCCGTGGGCGGGATCGACAAGCTGGTGGACCCGAAGGCGAAGGATGCCGATCTGGTGGCGCTGCTGGCGTATTTGAGCCCCGACCAGAAGTTCGACAAGGTTTTGGAGAACCAGCACGTTGTGGCGGAGCCGGTGGTGCGCAACGGGAAGCAGGCCACGGTGGGCTACGCTCCGGACGTGTGGGGAAGCTGGGAATAGGCGCGACGCTGCTATTCCCAGCTTTTCTTCGGGAGCGTTGCGTGGCGTACCGGGGACGTGGTTCGCAAGGGCGACTGCGCCTGCAGGGCCTCTTTCTCTTTCGCGTTCACTTTGCGACGACGGTCGGTCGCCCGCTCCACCCAGGCGTCGCGCGCTTTCTCGCTTTTGAATTCGTGCAGTACCGGCGACGTTTTCACGAACTTTTGCCCCATGCCCATTTCGTGACTGTCTTGGACCGCGTAATATGCCTTGGCCTTCATGGCGCTGCTCCGATGCTCGTTGGAGAAGATGGGGTAGGGTGGAAGCGCCCTGCGGCCCGCACCTTCTGCTCACGTTGCTTGTTTGAAAGTTAGTTTATACTAACTTTTAGGAGATGCAAGAGCGTCCCGTGCGCGCGGGGACGCTATGCGGGCTGCTGCTCCAGGGGAATGGCGATGCGGGCGACGAACGTGCCGCCGACGGTTTCGTACAGGGACATGCCCCCATGCTTCCCTACGATGCCGTCCACGCTTTTGATGCCGAGGCCGTGTCCTTGTTCGGACGTTATCGGCTTGTCGTTTTCCATGGTCACAGCCTTGCAGCAGGGGTTTTCTACAAGAATCAGCAACGTGCGGTCGTCGGTGCTCGTAATTGTCAGGCGAACCTCGCGGTTTCGACCGTCGTGCACGTTCGAAACCGCGATCAGGGCGTTTTCCAGCAGATTCGACAGCAGGGCGCACCATTCCGTGTCGCTGAGCGGCGCGTGTCGGGAAAGGCTTGCCGTTACCTGCATCGATGCGCCAAGGTGGTGCGCCTTTGCGGAAAACGAGGACAGGATCAGGTTCGTCGTTTCGTCGTTGCAGAACCGCTGCGGAGTGATGTCGTCAAGGTCGGCTTCGATTTCCGCCAGATACTCCTTGAGCTTTTCGGCGTTGCTTTCAACAAGCAAGTTGCCGATAAGCGCAAGGTGGTGGCGCATATCGTGGCGGTAGGCTGCCGTTTGCGCGGTTGTCTCGCGTAAGCGGCTGAGCTCGAGCTTAGCCTGGTCGAGCTGTGCTACGGCGGCTTGCTGCTCTTGTAGGAGCAGCTGTTTTTCGCGCGTGTTTTTGAATACGCGAAAGACCAGGTAATACGACAGTACCGTAAGCACAAGGGGCATGAGGTGCGCGTTCAGCCCGGCGGGCAGGTCCGTGATGGAGAAGCCACCCTGCGTTGAGAACGCGTACAGTTCGTACGTCAGCGGGATCAGGGAGAAGCGCGCGAAATCGCCGGGTTCGCCGTGCTTGAGCGCGTAGGCGAGCAGGTTGCGGAATCCCTTTGCGGCCACAAGAAGCATCAGCGAGCATGTTGTGGCAAAGATGGCCAACTCGGTCCAGGGCCCGGTTTCCCCGAATAAGCGCGCGACCGAATCCGCGATAACGGGGACGGCGCAGGACACGAATGCGGTGAGAAACGCGAACACCACTTTCCAGCCGCGATACGGGGAGACGATCGAGAACGCGATAAGAATCGGGACGTGCATGATCAGGGCGTAGGCGCGCGCGTAGGCGGTGCGCCCGAACAGCAGGAACACGGCGACGTTGACGATGATCGTGCCGAGGGCGAATGCGATCGCGATCTTCTTGCGCTGCGGCGGGATCTTGGCGGGCTGCACGTCGAGCAATATCCACATGAGGGCAACGGCGTAGACGGGCAGGATGAATACGGGTACGAGCGACATGCCGTTACGCCATTCCGGCTTGCACGAACAACCGCTTCAAGTAGGCGGCTTTGACCTCGCCGAACAGTCTGCGCGATACGGGGACCGACTCGTCCGAGAACGTGCGAAGGCTTAGCTTTTCAAGCTCTTGGGCCTGATCGAGATTGACGATGAACGCCCGGTGGACTCGGATGAATTCGGGTCGGCTAAGAAGCTGCGGCTCGAAGTCCGACAGCGATCCGGCAACTTCTCGCACGCTCTTGTCGGTCAGGTGAAAGCGCACGGTTCGATTGAGCACTTCGACATAGGCTATGCGCGCGAACAGGATGCTGGCGGCTCCGCCCTTGAGCCTGACGGCCAGTCCCGTGCCGTGCTCTTCGATGCGCAGCCGCAGCTTGTCGAGCATGGGGAACAGCTTGTCGTAGCTTACGGGTTTCAGAAGGTAATGGAACGCGTCAACCTCGTAGCTTTGAACGGCGAATTCGGGTGACGAGGTGAGAAACGCAATCTTGACGTTTTCGTCGAACTCTCGAATTTCCCGAGCGATCTGCATGCCGTCGACGAAAGGCATCATGACGTCGAGCAGCAGCAAATCGAAAACCTCTTTGCGCATGTCGTCGAATAATGCAACGCCGCTGGTGTAAGCGGAGAGGGAGAGGCTGGCTTTCGTTTCCCGACGGTATCTGTCGAGCAAATTCGCGAGCACCGCCAGGTCTTTGGGGTTGTCTTCGCAGAGTGCGATGCGCACGGTGTTGCCTTTCTGGCCGGTGTCGAGTTCCTTGGGGCATCGTCGTTGAACGCAACTGGAAACGTCACCGTGTTTTCTTGATCCGTTCATGTTTGGAAACCTTACCGTTTGTGCAGAAAACGGTTTGCGTATCGAATTATATGACATGATCGCCTTCAAAATGCATGAAATTAAACGAAAGGAAAGCCGATGGGTAAGCGATGGGCGAGCGCGTTTGCGGGGACGATCCTGCTGCTTGCTTTGATGCCGGTGACGGCGTTTGCGGCGGAACCTGCTGCGTCGTTTGGCGGCGGCACCGGGTTGGAGGACGATCCGTACCTGATCGAGAACGAGGCCCAGTTGTGCGCGATGGGAGCCGGACTGAACGATGGCACCCTCTCGAACGCGAGTTTCAAGTTGACGGCGAACATCGATCTCGCTGAGGCTTGGGATGCTCCTTGCGGGACGTATTCCGGCACCTTCGATGGAGGCGGGAGGACGATCTCCGGCTTGGTTGTCAACGGCGGCGCTTCGCAGGCGTCGTTGTTCGGCATGGTGAAGGGCCGTATCGTGAATCTGGGGTTGGCGGACGTTGCTGTGACCGGGGGGAACTACGCTGGAGCTTTGGCGTCGGAGTTGCGGGGAGGCGTCGTTTCGCGTTGCTTCGTTTCGGGTGCGGTCAGCGGCAATGACTCCGTGGGCGGGTTGGTCGGCGCTGCTACCGGCCGCGCGCTTATCGAGAATTGCTACAGCACGGCTTCCGTGACCGGATCGGCAAGCTCTATTGGCGGCATTGCGGGCTTCGTGCGCACGGGTGTCAATATCTCGTATTCCTATAGCACGGGCATGGTGCAGGGGAAAGAGGTGGTCGGCGGCATCGTGGGCAACGTGGACAACTACCAGGGCGAGAATACCATCAAGAATTGCGCCGCGCTCGGTTCGTCCGTTATTGCGACGAGCGGTGCCTCGTCGGCAGGTCGCGTCTGGGGCAACGCTGTAAATGAAAACGTATTTACAGCTTCGAATAATTATGGGTTTGCGGGCATGAGCGTTGGCATTGGGTCGTCTGATATCGCGCCTGAGAAGGGTGCCGAGACGAAGGACGGCGCGGATGCATCCGCAACGGACATCGTCGACGCATCGTGGTGGCAGCGTCAAAACGGACTCGGGTTCATGGCGGCTCCTCTGGGCGCTTGGACGTTTTCCTCTGGGAACCTGCCTGTGCTGATGGGCGAGAAGAACCCGATTCCCACTCATATTGCGTCCGAGGCCGTGTGCACCGTTTCGTTCGACGTTGCTGGCGGCAGCGCCGTGGAACCCCAAACGGTTAAGGCCGGATCGAAGGTCGCCAAACCGGTCGACCCGGTAAAGAGCGGCGCGACGTTCGGCGGATGGTGCAAGGATTCCGCATTGACGGTTCCGTGGGATTTCGAAAGCGATACGGTTGCCTGCGATACCACGTTGTACGCGAAGTGGACGGCTTTGGCGCCGGTGTACGTCGACCGCACCATCGTGGACGAAAAGAGCTTGGTCCAGGTGAGTGGGAAGCTGACCGAGGGCGCTGTGCTCGAAGTGGCGCCCTTGTCCTCGGGCGCTGCGTACCAGGCGGTTTTGGCGCAGGCCGGCCGTGAGGGGCACGACGTGCTTTCCGCGTACGAGGTGCGCTTGACGGGCGGCTCGTACGAGGGCGCGTTGCGGCTGTCGTTCCCTTTGGATAGGAAGCACGATGGGGAAACGGTCACGGTTCGCCATCTGAAGGCGGATGGGACCTTGGAGACGATGACGGCCGAATGCGCGAACGGGAAGGTGCTGGTCAGCGTGGGCGAGCTTTCATCTTTCGCCTTGACGGTGCCAAAGGACGTGCAGGACGGCAAGATCGTGTCGGCGGCTGAGGCTCAGCCTAAGACGTTGGTTAAAACGGGAGATACGTCGAACATGATAGCTATGGCCTTGATCGCGTGCGTTGCGTTCGGCGCCGTTGCGCTGGGCGCGGTTGGTGTACGCAAGCGCAGCGAATAACGAAGAAGGAAGCGAGGGATCTGCTGGCAGCAAGCGTTGCCTTGTTTGGGTCCTTTCCAAGAAAATGGAGGATGACATGGAAAAGAGCGGGTCTCAGAAGGTTCTCAAGGTTATTTCGATCATCATGATTGTGCTGGGCGTCCTGGGGGTTGTATCGGGGGCGTTGCTGCTGGCCGGAGGCGGTGCTTTGGGCGTATCGGGTATCGATACGGCAAACGACGATGCCGCCGTTGCGGGTGGATTGACTATGATCGTTGGGTTCGGCTTGCTTTTGTCGTCCGCTTTCAACCTGATCATCGGTATTTTCGGGTTGCGCGGGGCGAACAACCCCAGCAAGATCGGCGCGTTTTTCGTTTTGGCAGTTCTGGGCGTGGTGTTCGGCGCGCTCAACCTGGTAGGCACGTTTCTCGGCGGCGCGGACGCTTCGTCTATCGTAAACGCGGTTGTGTCTTTGGTTCTGCCTATTACGTGCGTGATACTTGCGAACAACATCAAGCATCAGGAAATGCGCTGGTAGAAAATCACTTTCAACTGCGGGGTCGTATGCGGTTCGTGCGGCCGCATAAGCCCCGCAGTTCGCATTTCATCGGTTATTTCGCCGCTCGTGCTTTCGCGCGGGCGGTTTTTTCGTATGATGGTTCCGCCCGTTCGGCCGAGGCATGTGCGCCTGGTCGGGGCATCTTCATTCCGACACTGTTACATGAATCAAAAGGTGGGTTCGTTATGACGAAGAAGGTGCTGGTTTCCGAGAAGCTGGCCGAAGCCGGCCTTGCGGTGCTGCGCGACAAGGGCATCGAGGTCGACGTCAAGCTGAAAATGACGCCCGAAGAGCTGCTTGCGGCCATTCCCGAGTACGACGGGCTCATCGTGCGGTCGGCCACGAAGGTCACGCGCGAGGTGATCGAGGCTGGCGGCAAGCTGCGCATCATCGGGCGCGCGGGCGTAGGCGTGGACAACGTCGACGTGGAGGCCGCAACCGAGCGCGGCGTCATCGTATGCAACGCGCCGACGTCGAACATCGTGTCGGCCGCCGAGCACACCATGGCCCTCATGTTGGCATGCGCGCGCAACATCGCGCCTGCGAACGCGTCCATGCATGCGGGCGTGTGGGAGCGCGCCAAGTTCACGGGCGTCGAGCTGTACGAGAAGACGCTGGCCATCTTCGGCCTGGGCCGCATCGGCGGCTTGGTCGCCGAGCGAGCCCGCGCGTTCGGCATGAAGCTGATCGGGTACGATCCGTACTGCAGCCCCGAGCGTGCCGAGCAGCTGGGCGTGACGTTGTACGACGACGTGAACGCCATCGTTCCGCTGGCCGATTTCATTACGGTTCACCTGCCCAAGACCAAAGAGACCATCGGCATGTTCGGGCCGGAGCAGTACGCCGCCATGAAAGACGGCGTCATCTTGGTCAACGCTGCGCGCGGCGGCATCTTCAACGTCGATTCGCTGGCCGATTTCCTGGCGGCGGGCAAAATCGGCGCGGTGGGGCTTGACGTGTACGAAACGGAGCCGTGCCGCGAGAGCCCGCTGCACGAGTTCGAGAACGCCATCCTCACGCCGCATCTGGGTGCGAGCACGCTCGAGGCTCAGTTGCGAGCGGGCGTGCAGACGGCCGAGTACGTGGCGGCCGGCCTGGAGGGGTCCATCGTTCCCACGGCGCTCAACATGGCTCCCGTGCCGCCCGAGGTCATGGACACGGTGGGACCCTACGTTCCCGCCTGCCAGATGATGGGCAGCATGTTGTCCCAGATCCACGGCGAGGTTCCGCAGTTCTTGAAGCTGACGGCGGCGGGCGCGCTGGCGAACGCCGACCTGTCCATTCTGGTTGCCGGCATGCTCAAGGGGCTGCTGTCCTACCAGAACACGGCAACGGTCACCCCGGTGAACGCCGAGGCCGTAGCGAAGCGCCACGGCATTCGCATCGATACGCTGTCGAACGCCGACGCCGCCGGGTACGCTTCCACGGTGTCCATCGTGGCCGACGGCACCGAGGTTGCGTGCACGCTGGCCGGCGAGGCGCAGGCGGCGCGCCTGGTGTCGCTTTTGGGGTACAAGATGGACATCGCCCCGGCGTCGCAGTCGCTCGTGTTCGAGTACGAGGACGCGCCGGGTCGCGTGGGCACCATCGGAACCATCTTGGGCGAAGCGGGCATCAACATCACCACGATGCAGATCGGCACGAAGTCGGAGGAGCGCTGCGCGCTTGCGTACATGAACGTGGAGGGTTCGGTCGACGAGGACGTGCTGGCGAAGCTGCGCGCGGGCTTGGCCGACCTCAAGAACCTCTGGTACATCAAGCTGTAAGATCGGGGGGAGAAGTTGCAGCGGTGCTTCAGAGAAGCGCCGCTCGCCTCCCTTTACGGTCGGTTTCCCGGAATTGACCGGAGCTCGAAGAATCCCAATTGAATCGGTTGGCTTAATTAGCTATGATTATCAAACCAATTTGAGCAGCCTGCCGCCCGCGGCGCCTTTCGGCGAAGCGGGCGGCAGGCGTATGACGGGAAGGAATGAGCACATGACGCGCAAGATCGATATCTTCGACACCACGCTGCGCGACGGCGAGCAATCGCCGGGCGCATCCATGAACACCGAGGAGAAACTGGTGGTCGCGCGTCAGCTGCTACGTCTGAACGTCGACGTCATCGAGGCGGGTTTCCCCATTTCGAGCCCGGGCGATTTCGAGAGCGTCCGCTGCATCGCCGAGCTGGCGGGCGACCAGGCCGTCGTATGCGGTTTGACGCGCGCGGTCGAGAAGGACATCGATTCGGCGGCCGACGCGCTTCGCTACGCCAAGCGCCCGCGCATTCACACGGGCATCGGCGTGAGCCCGAGCCATTTGCGCGACAAGCTGCGCATCACCGAAGAAGAGTGCATCGAGCGCGCGGTCAAGTGCGTGAAGTATGCGAAGAAGTACGTCGAGGACGTGCAGTTCTACGCCGAGGACGCGGGCCGTTCCGACTACGATTTCCTGGTGCGCGTGATACAGGCCGTCGTGAGCGCGGGTGCCACCGTGGTGAACATCCCCGACACGACGGGCTATTCGCTGCCCGAAGAGTTCGGACAGCGCATCAAGTACCTGGTCGACGGCGTGAACGGCATTGAGAACGTGAAGATCGCCGTGCATTGCCACAACGATCTGGGCATGGCCACGGCGCTTGCCATGGCCGGCGTGAGAAACGGCGCCCGCCAGGTCGAGTGCACCATCAACGGCCTGGGGGAGCGTGCGGGCAACACGGCCATGGAGGAAGTGGTCATGGCCATCAGGATGCACGAAGAAGAGCTTGACGCGCACACCGACGTGAACACGCGCGAATTCGTGAAGGCCAGCCGCTTGGTGTCGTCCATCACCGGCATGAACGTGCAGGCCAACAAGGCTATCGTGGGGGGGTACGCGTAAGCGCACTCCTCGGGCATCCACCAAGACGGCGTGCTGAAGAAGCGCGACACCTACGAGATCATCGATCCGGTGGACGTGGGTGCGGGCCAGAGCCAGATCGTGCTGACGGCGCGTTCGGGCCATGCGGCGCTCAAGCATCGCCTGGAGGAACTGGGCTACGACTTCGAGGGCGAGGCGCTCGATCAGGTGTACGAGGCGTTCCTCAACCTGGCCGACAAGAAGAAGGAGGTCTACGACGAAGACCTGGAGAGCCTGATCAACGAGCGCGATCGCAACGAGCGCGCGCTGTACACGCTCGAAGCCATCCAGATCAGCTGCGGTTTCCCGCTCACCCCGACCGCAACGCTCACGCTGCGCGATGCCGAGGGCGAGGTTCGCACGGTGTGCGAGTACGGAACCGGCCCCATCGACGCCGCGTTCAAGGCTGTGGACAAGATCGTGCAGGTGGGCAACGACCTGACCGAGTTCACGGTGACCTCCGTCACGCGCGGCATCGACGCCTTGGGCGAGGTGACCGTGCGCGTGACGGCCGAGGGCGGGGACGCCTATACCGGTCGCGGGGCGGACGGCGACATCATCGTCTCGTCGGCGAAGGCGTACCTGAACGCCTTGAACCGACTGCTTTTGGACAAGCAGCAGCGCGCGTAAGCGTTTCGGCTGCGTGCAAGCTGCTGGCAAGGACCGACGAGGGGTGCGCTGACGAAGGTTGGCGCACCCCTCGTCGCGTTGCTGGGGCGCGCCGGGGTGCGTTGCGCTCGATGCGACGCTTGCGCGCCGGACTCCCGGTTTCCGCGGCTGGCTTCCCGATCGGTTTTTTCGCCTTTCGTCTTGGAACAGCTTCCGTTCGCCTGTAATTGACACCTGATCACCCACGTTTACGGACCGTTGACGATTCTTCATGAGAAGACGACTGACAGTTCTGCTGCTCGCGGGGTATGCTAGAGAAAGCGATCGAGGTGAATCGCTATCCTGAACGCATCGCATGCGCTTCCAAGAGAAAGGATGCACAAATGAACAATCCTGCTCAGGAATCCTATCAACTCTACATCGGGGGCCAGTGGGCCGACGCGTCCGACGCCGCGACGCTCGATGTCTACTGCCCTGCAAACGGAGAGAAGCTCTCCACGATTGCCGACGCTTCGAAAGAAGACGTCGAGCGCGCCGTCGACGCCGCATGGAAGGCTTTCGAGACCTGGGGCAAGACCGACAAGGCCGAGCGCGCGATCATTCTGAACAAGATAGCCGACGTCATCGAGGAGAACGCAGAGCATTTCGCCCTGCTGGAAACCCTTGACAACGGAAAGCCCATCCGCGAGACGCGCGCCATCGACGTGGCTTACTCCGTCGACCACTTCCGTTACTTCGCCGGCGTGCTTTTGGCCGACACGGGCGAGGCCGACATGCTGCCGGGCAACATGATGTCGCTTGTGGTCCACGAGCCTATCGGCGTGGTGGGCCAGATCGTGCCGTGGAACTTCCCCTTCCTCATGGCCGCCTGGAAGCTTGCTCCGGTGCTGGCTGCCGGCGACTGCACGGTGTTCAAGCCGTCTTCTACTACGTCGTTGACCGTGCTCGAACTGGCTCGCTTGACCCAGGACATCATTCCCGCCGGCGTGTTCAACGTGGTGACGGGCCGCGGCTCCAAGTCCGGCCAGTACATTCTGGACAACCCCAAGATCAGCAAGCTGGCGTTCACCGGCTCCACCGAGGTCGGTCGCGACGTCGCCCGTGCGGCGGCCGAGCGCCTGATTCCGGCTACGCTCGAACTGGGCGGCAAGTCCGCGAACATCATCTTCCCCGATTGCAAGTGGGACATGATGCTCGACGGCGTGCAGTTGGGCATCCTGTTCAACCAGGGCCAGGTATGCTGCGCCGGCAGCCGAATCTTCGTGCACGAGGACGTCTACGATAAGTTCGTCGAAGATGCCGTCAAGGCGTTCGAGAACGTGCGTGTTGGCTTGCCGTGGGAAGACGACACCCAGATGGGCAGCCAAATCGACGAGCGCCAGATGAACAAGATCCTGGAGTACGTCGAGATCGCCAAGCAGGAGGGCGGCAAGGTGCTCGTGGGCGGCGAGCGAGCTACGGAAGGCGAGCTGGCAAAGGGCGCGTTCCTCAAGCCGACGCTGCTGGAGGTGCCGAACAACTCGTGCCGCGTGGCTCAGGAGGAGATCTTCGGGCCGGTGGCCGTGGTCATCAAGTTCAAGGACGAGCAAGAGGTCATCGACATGGCCAACGACTCGGTCTACGGCCTGGGCGGTGCCGTGTGGACTCGCGACATCAACCGCGCGTTCCGCGTTGCCCGAGGCGTGAAGACGGGCCGCATGTGGGTGAACACCTACAACCAGATTCCGTCGGGCGCGCCGTTCGGCGGCTACAAGCAGTCCGGCATCGGTCGCGAGACCCACAAGGTGATGCTCGAGCACTACACGCAAACGAAGAACATCATGATCAACCTGGGCGAAGAGCCGAGCGGCTTCTATCCCCAGAAGTAAGCGCTGCAAGCGGTTCGCGTTTCGACCTTCGAAGGGGTCCGGCATTGCGTCGGGCCCCTTTTGCGTGGTGCGCCAACGGTTGGCGCGCGGTCGGATCGGGCGCGCTCTTCCTGCGAACGAGGGCTTTCGGCGCGCGTTTGCTTCCTCGCAAGCCGGCTTGCGCGCGAAAAACCGCCGTCGCTGGCAGGTTTTGACGGTTAGAGGTTGTCGCTCTTGTCGTTGCGTGCGCCGCTGCTCGGATCGTATTTTATTTTACCAGGTCACAGCTTTGGTCTGCGGTATTGCCCTTTCGCGGGCGCGCGTCTTGCCCGGTTCGACGACCCCAAACCGTCAAAACCTGCCAGCGAACGCGATTTTTCGTGCGCACGTGGTCTGCGGCGGCGGCGCCGTTGCTGGCTTGCCGTCTTCTGTTCGCGGGGTTCCGCAAACGTTCACGGTGTGTGCGATTTGTCCGTGTCGCCGGTAGGTGCGGGCCGCTACCATGAAACGCAGGCAATGGGAAGGGAAGGGCGAAAACGATGGCTACCATGAATCCGGAACACGCGAGCGCGGTGATCGAGCTGATCAACCGCTCTCCTTACTTCGAGCTGCTTGACGTGAAGCTGGTGGAGCTGGGCGAGGGGTCGTGCGTCGCGTCGTGCGACCTTCAGCGCAAGCACATGAACGCATTCGGCGGGGCCCATGGCGGCGCGTACGCCTCGCTGCTCGATTGCGCTGCGTATTGGGCGGTGTACGGATGGCTCGAAGAGGACGAGGGCTGCACGACGATGGACATCAACGTATCGAACCTCAAGGCTTCGAGCGTCGGTCCCGTTACGGCGACGGGTCGCGTTATCAAGCGAGGTCGCACCATGTGCTTCTGCGAGGCTGAAGTGCGCAACGGGCAGGGTGCGCTGCTGGCGCATGCAACTTCGAAGCTTCTGGTAGGACCTCATCTTCAGCCTATGAGCGCGGCCGTGCGCGAACTGGAATCTGCCGCGTTGCCGCCGAAGTTTCTCGCATGAGAAGCACAGCGCCCCGAAGGAAGGCCGCGCAATCCGCAGCCTTCCTTCGGGGCGCTGAAAGCCTACAGGTTGCGTCGCAGCTGCGCTTCCTTGATCTGCATTTCAAGCGAGCTGTGGATGATGTTGGCGAAGGGGCCTGCCTGACCGGTTAAATGCTCGACAGTGGGCTGGTCGCACTTGCGGATGTAGTAGTACAGAAACGCGCAGGTGTAGAACTCGGCAAGGAACTGGATGTTCTCGTTGGGAAGGTAGCGGTTCGACAAAATGGTGTCGATGTCCGTGCGCAATGCGGGCAAGTACAGGTTGTACAGGTAGTTGCGCAGCGAATAAGGGCTGTTGTCCACGAGCGCTTGCGTGTAGAAGCGTCGCTTGGCCTCCAGCACGTTGCCGAAGCATTCGAAGAACTCGGAATGGTCGAGCGAGCGAACGCCGGATTTCTGCAGGATGTAGTAGGGGAAGCGGGAGATGGAGTCGTTCGAGTTCTCTTCGTACACCAGCGCGCTTTCGGGGAAGCGCTTCTTGAGCTCCTGGCCTAAATCGTAGCGGAATATCCACGTGATGAGGCATTCTTTGTTTTCGAAATGGTAGTAGAACGTTTTGCGGTTCTTCCCAGTGCGCTCGATGATGTCGCTGATCGACACTTTCTTCAAGGGCATTTCGTCGCAAAGCGCCACGAAGGTGTCGGCGATGAGGAGCATCGTGCTTAGCGCGTTCATAGGGCTGCCTCGCTCTCGGATTGTACGGCCTGCGGTGAACGCTTGCAGTATAGCGTGTGCTGCCGGCTATTTCTAGGACAAAATAAAAAAAATGTGCATGTTTGCAGTTTGCAAACCCCCAGAATTGGGATAACTATGCCCTAAAAAGCCCACTAAATGGGCAATTTGTACCAGCAATGTTGGGTTAAATACCCCGAATAACCAACAATCTAATCTATCTGTCCATCGTCAGCCTAAAAGTCAGCGCGTACAATGACGATCAAGAGGTCGGGCAAGACGAGTCGCCCTCTTGGCGTATCACGTGAATGAACGCTTGGCAAACGCAAAGCGGAAAGGGGTTGTAACGTGGCAAAGTATCAGAAGCTGCTCGAGCCGTTCTCGATCGGCAACGTCGAGCTGAGGAACCGGTTCGTCATGCTGCCGATGACGATCGAGAAGGTCGACAACTATCACATTTCGGACGATTTGGTGGACTTCTACGAGCAGCGCGCTAAGGGCGGCGTGGGCCTGATCGAAGTGGGCAGCGCGTACATCTGCGATTGCTTCAACACGGAGCCGAAGTACCACACCACGACGGGCGCATGCGGCATCTGGGCCGACGAGTTCAATCCCGGTTGGCAGCGCATCGCCGAGGTTTGCCACAAGCACGGTTCCAAGGTGGCCGCTCAGCTGCAGCTGTGCTACGAGTGGCGCGCCTCCGGCGACGATCCGCTGCTGTCCTACGCTCCCTCCAAGGACGTTCCCAGCGGTCCGTTCGTGGGCATGCCCGAGCGCGAGTACACCAAAGAAGAGATCGCCATCGTGGTAAAGCAGTACGGCGAAGCTGCCAAGCGCGCCAAGGACAGCGGCATCGACATCATCGAGATCCATGCCGGCATCGGCTACATGGTCATGCGCTTTTTGTCCAAGTACTCCAACCATCGTACCGACGAGTACGGCGGAAGCGCCGAGAACCGCGCTCGCTTCCTCTGCGAGATCGTCGACGAGATCCACAAGACCTGCGGCGACGACATGCCCATCCTGGTGCGCATCTCCGCCGACGACTTGATGCCGAACGGCAACCGCATCGAGGACACCCTCGAGATCATCCCGATCGTCGAGAAGCACGGCGTGGACGCCTGGAGCGTGCAGGCCGGCTTCCACGAGGCTCCGCGCCCGGTCGCGAACCAGATCGTTCCCGAAGGCGAGTTCATCGACCTTGCCAAGCAGGTGAAGACCGTTACGAACAAGCCCGTCTTCCCCGGCACCCGCATCAACACGCTCGACATGTGCGACAAGGTTGTCACGCAGGGCTACGGCGACGCCGTGGGCATGGCGCGCCAGTTCATTGCCGATCCCGATACGGCTGCCAAGGTTGCCGCCGGTCATCCCGAGCAGGTTCGCCCCTGCATCGTGTGCAGCCGCTGCCTTGACAACATCTTCATCGGCAAGCCGTGCCAGTGCTCCGTCAACGCCAACGTGTGGGAAGGCGTCAAGGTGGGCCTGCCCGAGGAGAAGCCGGCCGAGGCTCAGAAGCACGTTGTCGTCGTGGGCGCTGGCCCCGGTGGCCTGGAAGCTGCTCGCGTTGCGGCCGTCCGCGGCCACAAGGTGACCGTGCTCGACAAGTCCGATCGCGTTGCCGGCCTGCTGGGCATGGCGCAGGTGCTCAACGCCAAGATCGAGCCGCTGGTGTCCTACTGGAACGAAGAGATGAAGCTGCATCCGAACATCGAGGTCAAGCTCAACACCTACGTGGATGCCGACACAGTGAAGGCTCTCAACCCCGACGAGGTCATCGTATCTCCCGGCGGCGGCATCATCAGCCTTGACGTTCCCGGCATCGACGGCAAGAACGTCGTGAAGTCCGAGGACATCAAAGAGATGTGCTCCGGCAAGGTTCCCGAGGGCAAGGGCATGCTGTGGAAGGCTGCCGTCGCGGCCATCAAGGCGCAGGGCGGTACCGTGGGCTTCATGCGCATGGGCCTGAACATGGCGTCCGGTCCCACCGCTATCGTGGGCAAGCGCGTCGTGGTCGTGGGCGGCGGATTCGCCGGCTTGGAAGTTGCCGAGGCGATGTGCGAGAACCGTGAGATCACGGTCATCGAAGAAGCCAAGAAGATGGGCAACGGCATCGGCATCATCGACAAGAACCCCACCATCAACTTGGTGAAGTCCAAGGGCGTGAAGCTCATGCCGCTGACCCGCCTGGTCGAGGTTACGAAGAAGGGCGCGAAGGTTCAGAACGTCGAGACCGGCGAAGAGCAGCTTATCGAGTGCGATACCGTTCTGACGTCGCTCGGCGTCGAGCAGAACACCAAGCTCTACGACGAGATCGCCAAGGTGTTCCCGAACGCCAAGCTCATCGGCGACGCTACCACGCCGGCCGGCAAGGTCTACCGTACGCTCGAGGCTGTCAAGGGCGGCTACGCAGCGTCGATGACCCTGTAGTTCTTATGGCGCGACCCGGAGGCGCGGTGACGCTGCGCCTCCGGAAGCGGATGCCGTCTGCTGCAACGGCGGCATCCGATTACCAAGGTTCAAGCACGCAAGTGTTTTGAATAGAGACCGTCCTTTGAAGGAGGAAACATGGATTTCAGCTACACCCCGGAACAGCTCGAGATCAAGAAGGGTATTCGCGAGTGGTGCAAGGAGCACCTGACCGAGGAAGTCATCGCTGCCGGTTACAAGAACCGCGGCATCGCTCCCGAGGTTGCCAAGGCTTGGGTTGACGACGGCTGGGGCATGTACGGCCTGCCCGCGGAGTACGGCGGAAAGCCGGTCGACCATGTGACCATGGCCATGATCATCGAAGAGCTCAACCATGCTGGCGGCAATATCCCCATGGCTCCCAACCTGCTCATCATGTTCGACATGTGCGAGTTCGGTAACCCCGAGCAGGTCAAGTACGCTATCGACTACTACAAGGAGAACGGCTATCCTCCGTACTGCCTGGCCATCTCCGAGCCCGGTGCCGGTTCCGACAACCAGGGCATGGAAACCTGCGCCACCAAGGATGCCGACGGCAAGATCCACATCAACGGCACGAAGACCTGGGTGACCTCGGGCGAGAACTCCGGCGGCTTCATCGTTGTCTGCAAGGACGAGGATCCGTCCCGCGACAACAAGGAAATGTCCATGTACCTGGTGGCTTCCGACGCTCCCGGCGTGACCATCGAGCCGCTCAACAAGATCGGCATGCAGATCATGCCGTTCTCGATGATCCACTTCGATGACGTCGTGGTCGAGGAAAGCGCGCTGCTGGGCATCAAGGGCAAGGGCTTCTACCAGCTCATGAAGAACTTCGAGTGGGAGCGCTGCGTGCTTCTGGCCGAGCTTCTGGGCGAGGCTCAGGCTGCCATGGACGACGCCTGCGCATGGACCAACGAGCGTCTGCAGTTCGGCAAGGGCATCAAGACGTTCCAGCTGGTTCAGGAGCACATCGTCGAGATGCAGATCGAGCTCTCCAACACCCGTAACTTCCTGTATCGCACCTGCTGGAAGCTTGACAACGGCATCCCCGTCAACAACGACGCCGCCATGCTCAAGCGCTACGGTGCTCCCGCGATGACCGACTGCTGCTCGCGCGCTCTGCAGCTGATGGGCGGCCTGGGCTACACCGACGAGACCCGCGTGTCCCGCCTCATGCTCGACTGCCGCGGCTTCCAGATCGGTGGCGGCACCGTCGAGATCATGGTGCACATCTCCGGTCGCGGTATCCTCAAGGAGTACGCGAAGGCCGTGGAGGATCCGGATCACCTGTACACGATCTAAGTCCCACCTACCCGTCGGATCGTCTTTTCTGGGACGTTTCCGAAAGCGATGCGGAAGCCCCGGTGCAAGCTGGGGCTTCTCGCCGTTTACAGGGGCGCTCCGGATCGATTGCGGGCGCGAATGGGGGGGGGTGCGACGTCAAAGCCCTGCGCGTTGCATGCGCAGGGCTTTGCGGGAGGCGTTCGTTGTTGCAAGAAGAGGAGCTTAGAGGTTCTTGAAAGATCCCTTGCTTCCGTGGCAGTTCATGCCGATGGCGCGAATGGAGCAAAAGGAGCGGTACTTGCAGCGTCCGCACGCGCGCCTGCGGCCCTTTTGCGTGGGGTCGTACATGCCCACGACGCCAACCGTGCTGAAGGGAGGGTCGAACGCTCCGTCGGCGTTCAGCTTCAAGCCCAGGCGCTGCTCGGACTGCGTGTAGAACACGAACTGCGAACGGGATTCCAGCGGGAAGTCGCCGACGCCGGGGCAGAGCCGGTCGTCGGTGTAGAGCTCTTCGTCCAGGGCGGTTTTCACGATGTCGGCGTTCACGTGGTCGGCCGTGCTCTCCACCAAGGCCAGCGCGCATGCGCGTGCGATGGCGCGATCGAGGTCGTCCGCGTTTGCGGGCAGCGCTTCGGGCTGTTCGGGCCCGATGGTTGCGGCCATGAGCGCGCAGTGCGTGGCGCGACGCAGCTTCTCGTAGGAGCTTTGCCCGTGGAACACCATCATGGTGCCGACCAGCTTGATGGCAGGCTCGACGTATTTGGGAGGCAGCGTGCAGATAGCGGGGTTGAACACCTTGTAGGCTCCGCGCGGTTCGTATGCGGCTAGGCAGGCGGCGATGGCGCGGTCGATGCGATGCGCGGCATCTTCGGAAAGCGCGGGCTCGTACGGCTCGTCGGCCACCTCGTCCGGATCGCCCGATGCGGGCTCTTCCTCGGTTGAGGGTTCGTCGAGTTCGGACGGATCGACGTTGAGCGCAGCCAACGCGTCGTCGTCCAGCTGGCGCAGTACGTCAAGACGAGAAAGCGCGTCTATCTCGCACGGCACTTCGATGATCTGCCGAAGCTGGACGGCCATAGTGGTTCTCCTTTGCGGGCTTGCTTGCGCCTTGCGTTCTCCGGGCGCAATTCAAATGATCTCTCAGTGTGATGATAGCGCGTCGGAGGTTGATGCGACCCGGTCATTTACTTTCCTGTGTGCAGTTTTCGCGCATGCGTAGCGGGGCAGAATTCGCAGCTTACCCAATCGGACTTGACTGCGCATGCGCAAGGAAGGAACAGAACCAAATCTTTGGCCAGCAATGATGCTCATTCCGTTTGTTTTGACCGTAGGCATACCTTGGTGACGCTCTATCATGAAAGTAATCAGTGGGAAAGGAATACGCCGTTGCAATCGCTTGTGGGCGATTCGACCTGTATGCGGCGGCCTCCTGCTATCAATCCTCGATCAAAGCACGATAAGGGAAGGGGTCCCATGTACGAACTAACGCAAGAGGAGCGCATGATCCTCGCGATGGTAGACGATCTGTGCGTCGACGTCGTGTCGCAGCGTGCTGCCGATATTGACGAGGAGGACGAGTTCCCCGAGGACATCTACGAGCTGTTCGTGGAGCAGGGGCTGTTCGCGCTTGCGTACGGCGAGGAGCACGGCGGCGTCGAGGTGAGCATGCACTGCTGGGTGCGGGTGATCGAGCGCATTGCACGGGAGTCTCCGGCCGTGGCGCTGATGATCCTTATCTCGGCTATCGGGTCCGACGCGTTGGTGTTTTCCGGCACCGACGAGCAGAAGGAGTCCATCCTTCCCGCGCTGGCCGCAGGCGAAGCCAAGATCTGCTTTGCGCTGACCGAGCCCAATGCCGGCTCCGATATTTCCTCCATCGCGACAACGGCTCTGCCCGACGGGGACGGCTACGTGATCAACGGCAGCAAGATATTCATCACCAACGGCGCCGTGGGGGATTACTTCACCGTGTTCGCGCGCGTCAACGAGGACGGCGAATCGAAGCCTTCGTGCTTCATCGTGCATAAGGACACGCCGGGCCTGATCATCGGCCGCAAAGAAGACAAGATGGGGCTGCGCGGTTCCGTGACGTCGCAGCTGTTCTTCGAGAACATGCACGTGGGCCCCGAAACCGTGGTGGGCAACGTGGGCGACGGCTTCGAGATCGCTCACCACACGCTCAACCGCGGTCGCTTGGCCGTTGCCGCGCTTGCCACGGGCGTGACGGCCGCATCGCTTGCGGCGGCGGCAGCGTACGCGAAGGACCGCATCCAATTCGGCAAGCATATCGCCGATCTACAGGCCATCCGCTTCATGCTGGCCGATATGGAAATATCCTTGGAGGCTTCGCGTCTGCTGCTCGACCAGGCGTCGTCCGCGTTCGGCGGCGACATCCAGACCATGATGAAAACCGCTTCGGTGGCCAAGGTGTACTGCTCCGAGGCGGCGGTGAAGGCGTCGGAAACGGCGGTGCAGATCTTCGGCGGCTACGGCCTGTGCAAGGACTACCCGGTCGAGCGCTATTACCGCGATGCAAAATCGTTCACCATCGTCGAGGGAACCAGCCAGGTTCAGCGTTCCCTTATTGCGAAATCGGTTCTGAAGGAGTATTAGGAAGCGTTGCGCCGCCGCATGCAGCGCGATGACTACGAAGGGGGGCTGCCCATGAACGTTGCAGTCTGCATCAAGCAAACCGTCGACACCGAGGCAGAGGTGCGTGTCGATTCCGAGGGACGCGTGTCGACTGAGGGCCAGACGCTCGTTATCGATCCGTATAGCGAGTTCGCGGTCGAGCGGGCGGTGCAGTTGAAAGAGGAGCACGGCGGGGAGGTCTTCGTCGTGTGCGTAGGCGGGGACGAGTCGATGCCCGCCGTTCGCCATGCGCTGTCCATGGGCGCGGATGCGGGGTACCTCATCGACGACCCGGCTCTTTCCGGCGTGGACGGTGCGGCGAAGGCGCGCGTGCTGTCCGCCGCCCTTGAACGCCTGTCCGTGGATCTGATCTTGGGCGGGTGCAAGTCGGCCGATACGTCGAGCGCACAAACCATGCCGCGCGTTGCCGAGCTTCGCGGCTTGCCGTGCGTGCAGGTGGTCACGGAGCTGACGGTTGACGTAGCGGGAGCAACGGTGCACGCCACGCGCGAGATCGACGACGGCGTTGCCCTGGTCGACGTTGCCTTGCCCGCCGTGGTGACGGCGCAGCAGGGCCTGGCCGAGCCGCGCTATCCTAACGTTCGGTCGATCATGCAATCGAAGAAGAAGCCCGTCACGGTGTGGACGCTTGCCGATATAGGCGTTGATCAGGCGGAAGTGGTTGAGGTGGAGCCTCGGACCCGCGTGCTGCGCTATCGCGAGAAGCCCGCTCGTCAGGGAGGGCGCATCGTCGAAGGCGAAACGACTGCCGAGGTGGTTCGCGCCACGATGGATTTGCTGGCTAGCGAAGCCAAGGTCTTGTAGGACGAAAGGGGATCACCGATGGCAGGAATCTGGGTTTATGCGGAGCCGAAAGACGGTTCGTTTCCGCGTGTGACGTTTGAAATGCTGGCGGCTGCGCGCTCGATGGCCGCCGAGGGCGACGGCAGCGTGACCGCTGTAGTTCTGGGCAGCGGGCTTGCCGATGCTTCGCTCGATTGCCTTGCCCATGCGGGCGCCGATGCGATTGCCGTGCTGGACGATGCGGCGTTGGCGACGTACACCACCGACGCGTACGCGTCGGCGCTTCAAGCGTTGACGGAGCAGCAACGCCCCGATGCCGTGCTGTTCGCGGAGGGGGCGACGGGACTTGATCTGGCTCCCGTGCTTGCTCAGCGGCTCAATACCGGCTTCGTGGCCGATGTGGTGGCGATCGCGCGCGACGAGGAAGCGGGCTTCGCGTTCACGCGCGAGCCGTACTCGGGAAAGGTCCAGGCCGACGTCGTTTTCGCAGCCGATGCGCGCCCCATGCTGGCCACTGTGCGTCCGAAGGCGTTCGAGCCCCTTGAGGCAGACGAGCAGCGGACGGCTTCCGTTGTCATGCAGCAGGTGGACGGCTTCGGCGACGTGCGCCAGACGGTGGCCGATGTGGTGCGCCGGGCGTCGGGCCGCGTGGAGCTGACCGAGGCCGATACGGTGGTGTCGGGCGGGCGCGGCACGAAGGGCGCAGAGGGATTCGCGCTGATCGAAGAGCTTGCCGACGTGCTGGGCGCCGCGGTCGGCGCATCGCGGCCTGCGGTCGACGAGGGGTGGACCGACATCCAGTTCCAGGTTGGGCAGACGGGCAAGACCGTTGCGCCTTCGCTCTACATCGCGTGCGGCATTTCGGGTTCCATCCAGCACATGGCAGGAGCTGCGGGTTCGAAGTGCATCGTGGCGGTGAACCGCGATCCCGAAGCGGACATCTTCAAGGTGGCCGATTACGGTATCGTAGCCGACCTGTTCGAGGCAGTTCCGCTTTTGACCGAGGCGTTCCGCGCCGGCAAGGCATCGTAGCGTGGACGCGGCGGTTCCCTCTCGCGAGGCTTTGTGGAACATCGAGGGTTCATGGATCATGTACCCGTGCTTTTTGCTGGTGCTGGCCGTAGCCGCTTACTGTTTCTGGCGGCGCTACCGCTTATGGAAGGTGGGGCTTCCGGCTGATCGGACGGACAATCCGCGCGAGCGCTTGAAAGGCGCGTTCGTCGATGCGGTTCTGCAGGCTTCGGTGCTCAAGGGGCGCGGGGCGGGCATCAAGCTGGCTCACCTGGGGATGTACGTGGGCATGGCCGTTATGGCGGTGTCCACCGTTACCTATGCAGCTCAGGTTGACCTGGGGCTTGATATAGCAAAAGGGGATTACTACCTGTACTTTCTGGCCTTCGCCACCGACGTCGCAGGGCTTGCGTTCTGCATCGCGATGGTCGCCTGCATCGTTCGCCGCGTTTCAGGGTCGAACCCTTCGCTGGATACGAAGCCGGCCGATATCGTCGTGCTGGTGTGGCTTTTGGTCATCGGCGTGTCGGGCTTCTTCGTCGAAGGTCTGCGCATCGTGGGGACGAGCGATCCTTGGGCGGCGTTCTCGCCGATAGGAAACCTGTTCGCGCAGCTGTTCGCCACCTGGAGCGCAGAGCAGATCTCGTTTGTCCACAGGGTTCTCTGGTGGGGCCACATGGCCGTGGCTTTCGGCATCCTGGCGTACTGGGTGTATTCCAAACTGGCGCACGTGCTGCTGGTGCCCGCCACGGTGTACTGCCGTTCCTTGGAGCCGAAGGGCACGCTGCCTTACGTCGACCTGGAGGACGAGGACCTGGAGGAATTCGGCGTTGGAAAGCTGGAGGACTTTACCTGGAAGGATCTGCTCGATGCACAGGCGTGCGTCAGGTGCGGGCGCTGCGAGCTTATGTGTCCCGCCCATGCAAGCGGAAAGCCGCTGTCCCCGAAAGATCTCATGCAATCGCTCGATGCTCATCTGAGCGAACGCGGGCCGATCGTGCTCGCCCAGCGCAAAGCCGAGGTGGCGCAGGCGGCGGGTTCCGAATCGGGGTCGAAGGAGGGTGGCGCTCCGGCGGTCGCGTTCGAGCCGACCGAGCAGCAGCAGGCGGTGCTGGACAAGGCACTGGTGGGCGATGTGATTTCTCCCGAAGCGCTTTGGTCGTGCACGACGTGCGGCGCGTGCATGGAGGCTTGCCCGGCGCTTCTGGAGCACGTTCCGAAGACGGTCGGCATGCGTACGTACCAGGTGTCGATGGAAAGCGCGTTTCCCAGCGAGGCGACTTCGACGTTCCGCAGCTTGGAGACCAACGGAAACCCGTGGGGCTTGGGATGGCAGAGCCGCTTGTCCTGGGCCGAGGGGCTGGACGTGCCGACGTTGGCCGACGTACCGGATGCCGAGTACGTGTACTGGCCCGGTTGCGCTGGGGCGTACGATGCGCGCAACCGCAAGGTGTCGCGCGCTCTGGTGGCGCTCTTGCAGCATGCCGGCGTGAGCTTCGCCGTCATCGGAAACGAAGAGAAGTGCTGCGGCGATGCCGCGCGGCGCCTGGGCAACGAGTTCGTGTACTATCAGCTGGCTACCGAGAACATCGAAACGCTCAAGGCGTACGGAGCGAAGAAGATCATCGTGCAGTGCCCTCACTGCGCGCACGTGATCGAGCGGGACTATCCGCAGCTGGGCGGCACGTTCGAGGTGGTGCGGCACGTCGAGCTGCTGGAGCGCCTGGTGAGAGAGGGCAAGCTGGGCTGCACCGCCGGCATGAGCTCGCGACTGCCGTTCGAGTACGTTACCTATCACGACTCGTGCTATCTGGGTCGCTATGCGGACGTGTACGAAGAGCCGCGTGCCTTGGTGACCGCCAGCGGCGCGCGCGTGGTGGAGATGGAGCGCACACGCGAACAGAGCTTCTGCTGCGGCGCGGGCGGCGGGCGCATGTGGCTCGAGGAACGCGAGGGCCAGCGCATCAACGCCATGCGAACCGACCAGGCGCTTGCTACGGGCGCGGATGCGGTGGCAACGGCGTGCCCGTTCTGCCTTGCCATGTTCGAGGACGGGTTGGCGGCACGCGACGCCGACGTTCCCGCAAGAGACGTGGCGGAGCTTCTTGCCGAGGCTCTTCGATTGATATAGCGTGTCGTAGACGCCGCCGCATTCTGCTTGCGGCGGCGTCGGGGCGTATGCGGGAAGGAGTTCGCGGTGAATGCGTGGCGCTCAGGAGAACTGCTGGAAGTGCCGGTGGGCGAAGCGCTTTCGGAGATGCTTCGCTCGTACGTCGCGTCGGGCGCTGACCCTGTGCCTCCGCGCCTTGCCGCCACGGTGATGCTGGTGCGCGGCCCGCGCGAAGTGTTCATGCTGCGCCGCGCGAAAACCATGGCGTTCGTTCCCGATGCGGTGGTGTTTCCCGGCGGGGGAGTGGACCCTCGCGACGCTGACGAGCGCCTTCCTTGGGCGGGTCCTTCGCCTGCCGTCTGGTCTCGGCGCATGGGCGTAGACGAGGAAACGGCGCGGCGGGTGGTGACGGCGGCGGCCCGCGAGGTGTTCGAGGAGTGCGGCGTGCTGCTGGCGGGACGGGATCACGGCGCCGTGGTTGAGCAGGTGGGCACCTCCGAATGGGCTGAAGAGCGGCAGCGTCTTGCCGAGCACGAGTCGTCGTTCGCGGAGGTTCTGCTTCGCCATGGACTTGTGCTGCGCGCCGATCTTCTAGGGTTGCGTTCCCATTGGCTGACGCCCGAATTCGAGCCGCGTCGCTACGATACGTACTTTTTCGCCGCGCTTGCTCCGCAGGGGCAGGTTCCCGATGACCGTACAAGCGAAGCGAACGGCGCTGGTTGGATTGATCCGGTCGACGCGCTGGAGAAAGGCGCTCGGGGCGAGATGCGCCTTGTGCCTCCGACGGTGTACAACTTATCCCATCTTGCGTATGCCGAAAGCCCCGAGTCTTTCGCGGCGGGCGTCGATGGCGCTCGGCGCATCATGCTCGAGCCGTGCAAGCGCGAACCCGAAGGGGTGGTGCTGCGATGCGTGCTTCCGTAGCTGCGTGCGAGCGCGAGCTTCCCCGGCCCGCTCCGGGCACCGTGCCTGCCGATCGGGCTACGTGGCGCGGCGGGCGCTTCTCTGCGCGGGCGCGTTGCATTCTAGCCGACAATCCTTCGCCGCTCACGTACGTGGGAACCAACACCTGGGTGCTTTCGGAACCGGGTTGCACGGGGTGCGTCGTGGCCGATCCCGGTCCTGCGCTGCCCGCGCACCTCGATGCCGTTCATGCCGCGTGTGAAGAGGACGGGCTGCGCGTTGCGGCGGTGGTCCTCACGCATGACCATTACGACCATGCCGAAGGCGCGCAGCAGTTCGCACGACGGGCGAAGGCGCCCCTGCTCGGGCGTCGTGCTCAGACGCTTTCGGAGGGTCCTCTTGACCTGGGGGCAGATGCTCCTGCGCTCGAAGCGGTGTTTTTGCCGGGCCATTCGAAGGACTCCATCGGACTCGTGTTTCCCAAGGATGGGTCCGTTGTGACGGGCGATCACGTGTTCCGTCAGAGCTCCACGCTCATCTGCTGGCCGGACGGCACGCTGTCCGACTATATAGCCAGCCTGGAGCGCTTGAGGCGCATCGTTCGAACGCGGCGCATACGCGTGCTGTTGACTGCTCATGGATTGCCGATCGACGATCCCTTGGGCTTGATCGACCGACAGACGGCGCACCGTCTGAGCCGTCTCGACCGCGTGAGGAAGATCGTCGCGGCGGGGGCGGGGTTCGATGTCGATCGTATTCTGGAAACGGTGTACGACGACGTTGACGCGCGTCTGAATCCCGCTGCGCGCGTCAACGTTCAAGCGCAGATCGCGTACTTGCAGGAAGAGGCTGCTTCCTCGACCCGTATTTGAGGGCGCCCCGCATCGCCGTCATGCGATCAGGTTCGTAACGGTTGACGCGTGCTTCGGTCTTCGATGGCGCGAAAGGCCCCGTACCGTGGAGCTCGCACGCTGTGCGCTCCTTGGTACAGGGCCTTTTAGCTGCCTTCAGAGCCGTTCTCGAACAACCTTTACGCTTGCATGCGCTTGGCAAGTTCCTGTGCCAGCTCGAAGCGCTTCACCTTGCCGGTCGCCGTCTTCGGGATGGCATCGATGTACTCCATGCGCTCGGGCCACAGGCGCTTTGCGACATGGCGCTCGGCCAGGTAGGCTGTCACGTCTGCCACGGTGGGACGGCGGTCGTCGGTGGGCACGGCAAAGGTGCAGATGCGTTCGCCAAGGCGTTCGTCGGGCATGCCGATGGTGGCCGTTTCGCCGATGCCGGGGCAGCCGATCAGGTCGTCGTCGATTTCGCGAGCGCAAATGTTCTCGCCGCCGCGGATGATGATCTCCTTCTTGCGACCGTTGATGCGAATGCGTCCCCGTTCGTCCATGTATCCCAAATCGCCGCTGTAGAACCAGCCGTCGTCGTCCAAGGCGCGGGCGGTGCGCTCGGGCGCGTTGAGGTAGCCGACGAACTGATGGGGCCCGCGCGAAATCTCCTCGCCTTGTTCTCCCAGGGGCACGTCGTTGCGGTCCATGTCCACGATGCGCACTTCGATGCCGGGGAAGGGCGTTCCCGACCACGACCCGTTCCATTCGCGGCAAGCCGCAGGCGGAACGAAGATGTGCGGGCAGCTTTCCGTGGAACCGTAGACCTCGCAGAGCATGACGCCGTGGTTGGCGGCGCACTGCACGAGCGAACCGGGAACCGGCGCGCCTCCGCACAGGAACAGCTCGAGCGTTTCGATCTGCGGGCCGCCTTCGTGCTCGATGCACTTGAGCATGTCGTAGATGAACGGCGTTGCGCCCATCGACCACGTGCACTTCTCGCGGTTCATCTGCTCGATGGCTTGAGCAGGGCGGAAATCCTGCTGCAACACTGTGCGCCCGCCCAGGATCATGGGGGAGATAAGGCCGTGGTAGAAGCCGGTGGCGTGGTTGAGCGGGGAGGCCATGAACATGACGTCGTCCGAAGTGCGCTCGGTGCCCTTCACGAAAGAGCTTTCCGAGAAGATAAGGTTGTTGTGCGTGAACAGAACCGCTTTGGGCTTGCCCGTGGTCCCCGAGGTGGACAGGATGCACGCGATGTCGTCGGACGTGATGGCCGGCCGCTTCGACAAAGGCTCGTACTGCGAGCAGATCTCGCTCAAGGCGGGCAGATCGGAATGCTTGGGCTCCACTTTGTCGACGAGCGCCACCGGGCCGAGCGAGGGGATCTGGTCGACGATGCTCAGGATCTGCTGCTCGAAGTCAACCTTGCCAGCCCTCGTTGGGCAGATGAACGCCTTCGATTCGACAAGGTTCATGCCGTACACCAGGTCGGCGTCGTTGAAGTTGCGGGGCAGCGGATGCATGACCGCACCTGCCTTGAGCGCCGCTACGTAGACGATGCAGAATTCCGCCCAGGTGGGCATTTGGAACGTCACGACGTCTCCGGGCTGCACACCCTGTTCGACCAGCCATGCGGCCAGACGCGATGCTTTGTCGTCAATCTCCCCGTACGTGTAGCGCGAGCCCTGGTCGTCGCACACGTATTCGCGTTCCGGATGGCTGGCCACCCGCTCGCTCCAAAGATCCCCCAGTGTTTTCTCGGTCCAATACCCCTGCTCGTAGTAGTGCCGCTTGCGATCCTCGTTGATTTTTAGATCGGTTATCATGCCCCTGATGTCCTCTCCTGATCGACTTTTGCCCGCCTATGCCCTTGAACTGTCGATGCGCTTTGCAGCAAAGCGGGTTGAAGCTGGTTCAGTGCCGATGGTGTATGACTTGCCTGTGCGGGGTGGCCTCCTCGTGTTCGAGATGCGGACTGCGATGCCGCGCTTGTGCGGCCTTTTGCATGGATCATGTGCGTTGCGGCCATTGTATGATGCTGAAGGTATGATTTGTCGGTGAAATGCTTCGGGACCTATCGGTAGTTCCTATGAAACGATAGGGAGCGCCTATAATCCCAGGCGAGCGGTGCGAGCGTCCGGTTAGCCGCGGGGCCTGCCAGCAGGGCGGCGGGCGGCATGGACGCGCCCGCGATTGAGAACGAGCCCGATTCGGCCGACGTGATGCGTGCTGAGACAATGCGGGAAGCGCGGGCGCCCGACCGCTTTCGTCGGTAGATCCCCTTTAGATTCCGGTCATTATTTGAAATGTGTTACCAATAGGGCTTCCAAAATCAACAATACTATTGAATTGTCCGTGGTGTATGCCGGGGTAGCATGTGACTATAGTACCAGCCTGTGTGCGTTAAAAAAATCGTATGGATCAAAACGTAAAAATGAGGAACACAGGGAAAGGGGCTTGAAACCAATGAGCGTATATCAGGAAAGCTATCATCTGCCGGAGTTCGACTACGAGTACGAAAAACTGCTGATCGAGAAGCGCGGTCCGGTTTACATCTGCTCGTTCAATGACGCGGGCAACCTCAATGCCATGTCGTACAAGCAGATGAGCGAGTTCAACGACTTCCTTATCAAGGTTCGCCTGGACAAGGATTGCCGCGCTATCGTTTTGACGGGCGAAGGCAAGTCCTTCTGCGCCGGCTTCAACCTCAACGACCTGGCTCTTGATCCGCCCGAGGACATGGGCCGCATCCAGCGCGACTTCTACATCATGCAGCGCATGTGCTCCGACCAGATCATCAACATGCGTCGTTGCGAGCAGCCCATCATCGGCGCGCTCAAGGGCTACGCTGTGGGCGGCGGCCTGTCCATCTCCTGCGCATGCGACATGCGCTTCCTGGGCGAGTCCTACAAGATGAACGCTGGCTACCTGTCCATCGGCTACACCGGCACCGACATGGGCGGCGCGTTCTTCCTGCCCAAGATCGTGGGCTATGCTCGCGCTTGCGAGATCCTCATGAACCCCAACCGCTTCGGCGCTGAGAAGCTGCTCGAGTGGGGCTTCGCGAACAAGGTCGTTGCCGACGACGACGTGGTTGAGGAGGCTGTTGCCTTCGCTCAGCAGATGTGCGATGCCACGGCTCCGTTCGGCCTGCGTCTGACGAAGGAATGCCTGCAGGCTTCCTTGGACGGCACCAGCTTCGAGAACGTCATCAAGATGGAGAACCGCAACCAGGTGCTGGCCTCCAACACCAACGACGGCATCATGGGCACCCTCAAGATGAACCCGAAGAACAAGCAGGACGTCAAGGACAACCCGGACAAGTACGCGTTCCATAACATGTAAGAACGCGTCAAGCGTAACGTTCGAATGCTTTGCAGTGCCCTCGTGCCCTTTGGCGCGGGGGCACTGTCCTATACCGAGGCGGAGAAGGGAATCGCATGAAAATCATCGGTGTAAACGGAAGCCATCGAAGCGGAAAGGGCACGTCGCATCTCTTGGCGGCGGTTCTTGACGAGGCGTCGGCGGCAGGCGCGCAGGTTGAGCTTGTGGAGCTTGCCGATTTGGATATTCAGTACTGCGTGGGATGCAACGCGTGCCTTGCGAAGCCTGCTTGCGCGCTCTCGGGGGACGACATGGCGGCGCTTGTGGAAAAGCTCTTGGCTGCGGACGGTATCGTGCTGGCCTCTCCCGACTACTTCTCGAGCGTTTCGGCTCGCATGAAGACGTTCATGGAGCGCACGCGCCCTCAGCACATGGTGGCCAACGCCTTCAAGGGCAAGGTGGGCTGCATGGTGGCTACGGCCGGGTTGAGCGATTGCGGCGTGGAGGAGACGCTTGCCACCATGGACCGCTGGTTCGCTACGCAGGAGATGCTCGTGGTGCATCCTCGCCCGGAAGGTCCGGTGCTTGGGTCCGGAGCTGCCGCCACCCAGTACGCTGGCTTCAACGCCGAGAAGGGGCGCGTTCAGTGGCGTCGCGTCGAGGACGACCAGGTGGCCTTCGATGTCGCTCGTCAGCTGGGACGCGATATGGTAGAGCTGCTGGAGCGCTTGGGAGCGTAGCGCTGCCAGGTGTTCGAACCTGCGTCAGGCTGCGATCTGCGCAGTTTGGCGCAAGTGGTTGAAAGGGAGCCCGGTTGGCTCCCTTTTGCGTGCCTGCGGCGGTCATTGTCGATCCAAAAACACGTTTTCAGCCCGAAGAACGTGTTTTTGGATCGACAATACACTGGCGTTGAGATCAAGCGATGCGACGGAGCTGGCCATGCGTTGACATCATGGCATCTGCGCACCCGAATGCGAAAAAGGAGCCCGAAGGCTCCTTTTTCTGAATCAATGCCCTATTCAAGGATTTAGAACTTGCACTCGACCTTGCCCTCGACCTGACGCTGGGACTTGAAGACCACGTCGGGAACCTCTTCGCCGTGGTAGCACTTGACAGCGCCGTTTGCTTCCAGTTCCGCGATCTGCTCGTCGGTGTAGCCGTACTTCTGCAGGTACTCGGCGGTGTGGTAGCCGATGGGCTTGGACAGCACTACCGGGGGATCGCCGAAGCTCGCATAGCGAATCGGGGTGGTGGGCAGCGCATGCTCGCCGAACGCCTTGTACTCGACCTTGCGGATAGCGTCGTTGACGTAGGCTTCCTCGTCCTTGATGATGTCGGTGAAGCGGAAGACCTTCTGGCTCGGCACCTGCCACTCGGACAGGATGGGCAGCCACTCGTCCAGTTCCTTCTTCGCAAAGCCCTCTTCGAGGATATTGATGAGATCGGGCTGCAGGTTGTTGGCCTTGATGTTCTCGATGGTGGCGAAGTCCGGGCTGTCGACCAGGTCGTCGCGACCAATGATCTTCATCATGTCGTTGTAGTAGCGGTTGTGCTGCGGCTGGCAGATGTAGATCCACTTGTCGTCAGCGGTCTTGTACGTGTTGTTGAACGGGTTGGGGACGTTCGTGCGCGACTTCGGATAGTCGGCGCCGAACTGCTGGGCGCAGATACCGATGCTGCCGCCCCAGATGGCTGCGTGGTACAGGTTGACGACGACCTTGTCGCCCTTGCCGGTGCGCAGCTTGTTGACAAGCGCGCCCAGGATGCCTGCGGCCATCATGATAGCCGTGTTGTAATCGCCGAACGCTTGAGGCGGGATGGCGGGAGAGGTGCCCTTCTCGCAGAAGGTACCGGCAACGCCGCCGCGTGCAGCCCAGCAGACCGCGTCGTATCCGGGAGCGTGCGCGAACTCGCCGTGCTCGCCGTAGCCGCGCATCTGAGCCCAGATCAGGCCCGGGAACTGCTCGGAAAGCGTGGGATAGTCCAAGCCCAGTTTCTCCAGGGCGGCCGTGCGCATGTTGTTCATGAAGATGTCAGCTTCGCCGATCATCTTCTTTGCGATGGCCAGGCCTTCCTCGGACTTCAGGTTGAGGGAGATCCAGTTCTTGTTCGTGTTGTTGAGGTCGATCGTGGGATCCTCGGTGTCGGTGAGCTCGCAGCCGAAGCCCGGGCCCTGAGTGCGCTGGATGTCGCCATCGAACGACTCGATCTTCATGATCTCGGCACCCATTTCGGACAGAACTCGAACAGTTGCGGGAGCCGCGACGTACGTGCACATCTCGACCACTTTGATGCCCGCGAGCGGGCCGTAGCCATTGAGTTTCTCAGTGACGGTCATACGACGGTTCTCCTTTCTTTTGCGGTCGGTGATTTCTCCTGTCGTTATACTCACATGTTCTTGTTTTTGTTGCTATGGACAATTGCTAATACTTGATGGACTTTTGCAATTAATATTAAATTTGCCGGAAATACTCACATGCAACGCTATTTGTTTACCAGATGCGCCTTCTGCGTACACAGATCTATTGATTCGTCCGGGCGATGTGCTTCTATATGCTTCAGCCCGAAGCTAGCCTGCTTCGGTTTGCGACGGGCCGAGCGACTGCGGTCTTGGACTGCTCCATGATCGCAAACGGCATGGGTTTTTGTCGGTTAGGAAGCGTTTTGCCGTTTGACATGGTTGAATTCGCTAAACTGGGGGTAACGGCGGGGCAGATGCCCGCTATACTTTTTAGAGAAGATCGGGCGCTTGAGCCAAAACGCGTCCTTGAAACGAGGGCGCACGAAAGCGTCTTGCCTATATATAGGAGAAAGGATCCCATCGTGGACTTCAGCCTGACGGAAGGTCAGCGCAAGCTCGTCGAGGCGTTTCGGACGTTCGGCGAAGAGCGCTTCAAGCCCGAGCTGGTGCATCAGTGGCGCCGCGACCAAGGACTGCCCGATGAGGTGGTCAAGGGATTCGTCGACCTGTATTTCGGGTTGGAGGATCTTGCGGACGGCGACGGCCCCGGCGCGTTCAGCTTGTGCTCCCAAGCTCTTATCATCGAGGAGCTTTCGCGCTGCTCGGGCGCGACGCTGCCGTTCCAGATCGACTTGTTCAATTTGGCGCTCATGGGCGAGTTCGCCGCGCAAAGCGAGTTCGACGCTATCGTCGACGACTACCGCAAGACGGGCCGCCTTATGTTCGCGCTTGCCATCTCCGAGCCGGAAGCCGGTTCGGACTCCATGAACATGCAGACGTACAACCGCACGGTCGACGGGCGTTTGATTTTGAACGGGTGCAAGACGTTCGTGAACAACGGGGAGTACGCGCCCTACATCCTTGTTGCGGCCATCGACCGCGATGCGGAGGGCTCGGACAAGTACCCTGCGCTTACATTCTGGCTGGTGCCGCGCGATCTGAAGGGCATCCGCGCATATCCGGTGAACAAGATAGGACAGTCGATGCTGCCGTTTTCCACGGTGGTGTTCGAGAACGTCGAGTTACAGCCGGAATATCGTCTGACGGGACGCCACGCCGGCTTCCGTCAGCTGTTCCGCATGCTGGAGTTCGGGCGCGTGACAACGTGCGCGGGCTCTTTGGGCATGGCGCGCGCGGCTATGGAGGACGCGGTCAAGCACGCGCGCAGCCGCAAGGCGTTCGGCGTGCAGATCGGGCGGTTCCAGCAGATCGAGCAGATGCTCGTGGACATGGAGGTGAGCATCTACAACATGCGCTCTATGCTGTATCGCGCCTGTCTTGCCGTGGACAACGGGGAAGACGACGAGCGGCTGTCCGTGGCGCTCATGAAGCGCTACGTCCCGGCGGCTGCAACCGACGTGGCCAGTTCCGCCATGCAGATACTCGGCGGCATGGGCTATACCGAGCATGCGCGCGTCAGTCAAATTTGGCAGGATTGTCGCGGCAACCAGATTGCAGAGGGTACGGACCAGATCATGGTGTACATTGCCGCACCGCTTGTTCTGGACAAATACTAAGGGAAATTTCTTGCGTTGGGATGCGGCGCAAAGAGCATCCCTGTCCTGTGTTTTAATGACCTGCAGAATGCGTTTTCGATTCTGCAGGTCTTTTTTGTATGTAATATCTACTCAAATATAGGCAATTGTCCATTGAGGAAGCATTTCCTCGGTCAGTTTCTCAAGTATGACCATTCTCACGTTTCGGCGAACGGGGGACAATGCTGCCCAGAGAGCCAGCTCTGTGTAGTATCGGTTCAGGGGCGCCGTTCCTTTTCGTGTGACTCAATTTCACGAAAAGGGGCGACAGACATTCTTAGGAGGATCAAATTGAGTACAACAGCAACGAAAGAGAAGATGAGCGTGCGCCACATGCTCGTCGTTCTCACGGGCATCATGATCACGTTCGGATGCTCGGCCTTGTGCTTCTCCACGTGGGGCCTGTTCCAGCCGGTCGTGGCTGAGGGCTTGGGGGTCGAAACTACCGCCTTCGCCATGTACGTCACGGTTATGTACCTGACGATGACCGTCGCTTCTCCGTTCATGGGCAAGCTTCTGCAGACCATGGACATCCGCATCATCTTGTCCGTCTCCGCTTGCTTGGTGGGCGGTGCGTTCTTGCTCATGAGCTTCTCGAACGAGATCTGGATGTTCTACCTGGCGGCCGTGCTGCTGGGCCTGGGCGAGATCTCCATCCTGTGGCTTGCCATCCCCACGCTCATCAACCGTTGGTTCGCCGCTAAGGCGGGTACGTTCATCGGTCTGTGCATGGCCTTCACGGGCATCGGCGGCGCTATCTGGTCTGCGGTGTTCACCGCGCTGCGCTCCGGCGGCATGGACTTCCACACCATCTACCTGATCTGGGCTGTTATCGCGCTTGTCACCTCGCTGCCGTTCACGCTGTTCTGCGTGCGCAACTCTCCTGAGGACTGCGGCCTTGCTCCGTACGGCGCTTCCGTCGCCGCCGGCCAGGCTCCTGCCAAGCCGATGGGCCTCTCTGCTGCCAAGGCTATGAAGACCCCTGCGTTCTACGCCGTCTGCGTGTGCGCCGGTATCATCAACATCGCCGTTCTCATCGCCATGCAGTTCCCCACCTACACCAAGTCGCTGACGGACGTCACCTTCGACGTGCTGGTGGTCGGCGGTCTCATGACCACGGTCATGATGGTTGGTCAGGCTATCTTCAAGATCATCCTGGGCGCGGTTGCCGACAAGAACTCCAAGGGCGCGCTCGTGTTCGCCTTCGTGTGCGGCGTTGCCGGTATCCTGCTGTGCTGGCTGGGCTTCGCTTCCGAGTACATGCTCTACATCGGGTCGTTCATCTTCGGCGCCTTCTACGCCACTGCGGTCGTGCTCGTGCCGATCATCGTTCGCCAGTCGTTCGGCTCGCGTGAGTACTCGGTCATCTACTCCCGCGTCAGCACCGTGTTCAACCTGATCGCAGCGTTCGCGTCCATGATCTGGGCTTGGATCGGCTCTAGCTTCGGCTTCAACGTGGTGTTCATCGTCGGACTCGTGATGCTTGCTCTCATCCTGATGCTGGGCTTCTTCACCTTCTCAAACGCCAAAAAGTTCAAGAGCCAGTGGACTGAATAACGTCTCGAGAAAAAGGGGCGGCTCTTCTGAAAAGCTTCACGGGGGATCCGGTTTTGCGGATCCCCTTTTTTTCGGTATATGGGAAGTCTTGTCGGGGGGGGGGGGCTTCTTATATCATTGCTTCGAGGCGAACGAGGGGGAAATCGTGAACTTATCGCAGTTGTACTACTTTAAGAAGTTGGCGGAACTGCAGCACTACACGCGGGCGGCGAAGGAGCTGTACATCACGCAACCGACGCTGTCCGACGCTATATCCTCGCTCGAAAAGGAACTGGGGCTTCCTCTTTTCCAGCGAGACGGACGATCTATTAAGCTTACGCCGCACGGTGCGGAATTCTACGAGTACGTGCGCGCTTCGTTGCGCCAGCTTGACGAGGGCGTTGCCGCCATGGAGGCGCGCAAGGGAGACTTGCACGGCCTTGTCAATCTGGGGATGATCTTTACCGTGCAGGACGACTACCTGCCGGCGCTCTTGCGCGCCTACCAGGCGGAATTCGGCTCCAACGTGAGCATCGAGATCCATCAGGCGTTCACGAACTACCTGACGCAGAACCTGCACAACGAAACCTTGGACTTGGCGTTTTGCGGGAAACGGGAAAACGAGCCCGACATAGCCTACTTTCCGGTGCTGAACCGTCCGCTCGAGCTGTGCGTTCGGTCCGGTCATCCGCTTTCGCGGCGCTCCTCGGTGACGTTCGACGACTTGCGCGGCATGCGCCTTATCACGTATCGACGGGGAATTCCCATAGGCGAACAAGTTGAAAAGCTGCTCGAAGAAGCGGCTCTTGAAGGCGTTGTGCAAAACTACGACGACGACATCTCCATGGCTTCGGTGATCTCGATTGACGGTGGTACCGGCGCGCTCATGCTGAACTCGGTTGGGATCAAGCTGTTCTCGGACATCACGATGATTCCCATCGAAGGCGTTCCCCGCGATTTTTACTGGGTGTACCTCGCGTGCAGCAAGAAGCATTACAAAAGCGGGGCAGTTCGCTCGTTCATCGATTTCGTCAAGCGGTTCGATTCAGATGATGTGGATTTCGGCCATTGGCCCGAAGGGCGGCCTGTCTCTACGTCCTAAGGGTTTCTGCGTGAACGGCTTGGTCGATCAAGCCTAGGCCGTCCAGGTAGGCGTACAGGTGAAAGCCGCGCTTGCAGCGGAACGTGCAAGCGCGGCATGGATCCTCGTTGCAGTACGCGTAGGCGTCCTCGTCTGCAAACGCGAATACGAGCGGTGGCTTTTTCCCGGGCAGCACGTACTTCAGCTGCACGCCGGTGAACGTCTTGAGCGCGACCCAGCGCAGCGGATGATCGCTCGTCGAGCTCCATCGAACGCGCAGCGCGTTCGCGTCGACTCCGCCTACCACTTCGTAGCCGATCGAGAAACCGGCGCGTTGGCCGTCGGGAAGCGGCTCCAAGCGCTCCATGATCCGTCCGCAGCACGAAGGGGCGAACGCGTTTCCGGCGAAGGGGAGCGTCGCGTCTTCGCGCCGCAGCGAGCGGTCGATCCGAAGATCCGCTGCGTCGTCGACGGCGCAGAGCACGGCGTGGCATTCGGTGCAGCGGAAAAACGGCAGGGGGTGGCTGCTTACGCCGGGCTTCCACGACGCGCGCGTGCGCGTCGGGCTCATGCGCTGCTCGGTTGCGTTCGCTTCCCCCAAAACCCCTCCTAAAAGTCGCTGCGCTGCATATTAAGGTAGTTCAGCAGCTCGCTTCGTTTGTGTATCTGCATTTTCTCATAGATATGCCGCACGTGGGTGTTCACGGTGTACGGCGATATCACCAGCTTCTCGGCCATGTTGTTAGTGGTGTACCCGCGCGCGATAAGCACGAGGATTTCGCTTTCGCGACCCGACAGGCTGAACTCCTTCGCCACTTCGGCGCAAATCTCGTCGATTTCGGCCTTCGTGGGCGGGGCTGCGGTCAGGGCGATGATGTTGAACTCTTGGCGCACGAGCGGGATCAGCAATACCGCCAGCAAGCAGATAAGCGCAAGGCACGTTTCCGGCGTGATGGCCGCTGCCAGTTGCGGTGCGTGCTCGTAGCCTACGGCCCAGGTGTTGCCCACGGCGATGCCCGCCCGTACGAACCCGCCGGCGAACGCGAAGGCCATGGCGGGCGTGACGTAGCCCTTCGACGTCAAGATGCCGAAGTACATGATGAGCAGGATCTCCATGAGCGAAGAGATGCCCGTGGCCATGATGAACGAGGGGAAGTAGGTGACCGGGTCGGCCAGGAAAAGGCCGAACGCCGCTATCAGCAGCACGATCATCCACGGGAACATCTTGAATATGTTGGCCTTGTCCTTCGTGAGAAGAGCTATTCCGGCCAGCCCCAGCATGAGCACGGCTCCGCCTATGATGCCCAGGGTGAAGCTGAGGTCGTCGGTGGGGAGCACCTCCCAGGGAATGATGGCGACCAGGAAGTAACAGGCGACGCTCGCTAGAAACGTGATGGCGCTGACGGCTACCATGTTCTTGAGCCCGCCTTGCGCCGCGCTTTTCGGCAGCAGGACGGGAAAGGACCGCTCGCCGTCGCGACGAGCCTGCACCAGCAGCACGCCGGATGCGATGGGCAGCGCGGCCACGAACACCGTGGTCACGTACGTCGGCAGCGCCCAGGCGATAGCGACGGTTGCCAGGACCGCCACGCCGAACGTCGTGCCGATGTGGCGCAGCGAGTAGTTCGCCTTCACGCACGCGTAGCGCTCGCCCCAGAGGATCCACATAGCCGATTCGGTTGCTCCCAGGAAAAACGAAAGCGCGTACGCCAAGCCCGGAACAGTGAACACCTGGGGGAGCAGGCAGAGCGTCAACGTGGCTGCCGCCGTCAGCGCGGGGGCAGCCACGTACATCCATTTATAGGATGAGAGGTGCTTCTTGCGTCCGAGCAAGAAGGCGAACGCTAAAAGAAAGAGGACGGTGGCCCCCAGGTTCACGAGCCAGGCGATTGTCACGCGTTCATCGAGCAGCTGAGTTTGCGCGAACATGTGGGGAACGAACCACAGCGCGTAGTGCCAGGCAAGAAGAAGCGCGAAACCCACGTACTTCAACGACGGGCGGGCCATGATGGATGCAAAAGCCTCGCGCGGTTCCGTTCCGGTGGCAGGAGATGCTGCCGTTTGGGGTGCCATGAAGTCGACCATCCTTCCTATCGTGCGTTTGTGATAGATGATGATGCCGCTGAACTGCTCAGATTGTTCAGCACTTGCAGTGCATAGCTTCGCAATCGTTAGTATAGAAACCTATCACTAGTTCGTCATGAAACCCTCGCAAGAAATTAAGTATTCGCCTAATTAGTGGGCATTTTGCGATGCTAATTCGACCGCTCGAGGACAGAATGCACCCATCGGCTCGACTTGGCAGCCGGACGCCGAGGGAAAGCTACCGGCGGCCGGCCGCGAGGCCGGGCAAAGACAAGGAGAAAGGAATGAAAGATGTCGTTGCTTGCCAAGAGCAAGGGAGAGGTTACCTATAAGGAACTCTCCACGCTGCACAAGTGGGCGCTCGTCGTGCTCATCTCCATGGGCTCGTCGATTATCTACGCGCCTATGTACCTGAAGAACGTGTTCTACGATCCCTTGATGCAGGCGCTCGGTGCCACCAACGCGGACCTCGGCTTGATGGTGTCCGCCTACGGCATCGCTGCCATGATCTGCTACCTGCCTTCCGGCATCGTAGCCGACAAGTTCCGGATGCGCACGTTGGCGTGGTTGGGCTTCCTGGCCACCGCAGTGCTCGTGTTCGTATACGCGACGCTGCCCTCCGTGCAGATCTGCTTGATCCTGTTCGTGCTCATGGGCGTTACCTCCATCCTGGTGTGGTGGGGCACGCGCTTCAAGGTGATCCGCCTGTGCTGCGAGGAGAACGAGTACGCCTCCAAGATCGGCGTCAGCTACTCCATCTACGGCGTGACCGGCTTGGTCATCGGCCTTATAAACGCCGGCATCATCGCTGCCATCTCCGGCTCTGCCGGTGTGCAGGCCATGCTCATCTTCCTGGGCGTCATGATCGCCATCCTGGGCGTGGTCTCGTACTTCATCATCCCTGACTTCAAGGGCGAGATCAACAAGGACGCGAGGCTGTTCAGCGTGTCCGAGGCTCTGCAGGCCGTCAAGCACCCCGGCGTGATCTGGGCTTGCGTCGCCTACTTCTGCGTGTATGCCGTGTACCAGGGCGCTACCTACACCACCCCGTACCTGACGCAGGGCTTCAACGCCGACGGCAACCTGGTGAACGTGGTCGGCCTTATCCGCACCTATGGTATCGGCCTCATCGCCGGCCCGGTTATCGGCTACATCGCCACGAAGATCAAGAGCCCCTCGAAGGCCATCCTGGGCGGCTTGATCCTCTCCGTCGCCGTGCTCGTCGGGTTCATCCTCTTCCCGCAGGATCCCTCCGGTGCCGTGATCGCTTCCATCCTGGTGGTCGTGTTCGGCTTCACCACCTACGGCGCCTTCTCCATCGGCTCCTCCCCGCTGTCCGAGGTCAAGATCCCGATGTCCATCTTCGGTACCGCTACGGGCATCCTCTCGGTCGTCGGCTTCCTGCCTGACGTGTTCATCCACACCTGGTACGGCGGCATGATCGACGCTCAGGGCACCGCCGCCTTCAACATGATCTTCGGATTCGAAATCATGTTCGGCGTCATCGGCTGCTTCTGCCTGGTCATGTTGCTCCGCACGGTCAAGAAGCACTTCGGCTCGACCGCTCAGGCCGAAGAGGCGTAATCCAAGCGCTGCGTTTACAGATCACCGCGGAGGGCGACGGTTCGCCCGAGCCCTCCGCGGCTTTGCATCACCGATCGGAAAGGGAAGGCGAACGTGAACAAGCTCGATGTACTGTCTCTGATCAATCCGCAGATGAACGCCGTGCTGGCGAAGGAAGACGAGCTGGCTGGCGACGCGAACGACACGAGCGTGGGTTTCGAGAAGATGCGCGAGAACTACGTTGCCGGTCGCGCGTACTGGGTCGAAGGCGGCCCGGTCATGGCCGAAAAGCTCGACGCTGCCGTGGCGGGTCCGTACGGCGACATCCCGGTGCGTTACTACTATCCCACTGACGAGTCCGCCGCGGCGCGCGCCGCGAGCAAGCCTGAGACTCCGGCTATCGTGTACGTGCACGGCGGCGGGTTCGTCCTGGGCAACCTGGACACGCACGACCGCATCTGCCGCGTGCTTGCTCGCAACGCCGGCGTTGCCGTGGTGGCCGTGGATTACCGGCTTTCGCCCGAAGCGAAGTTCCCGAGCGCGGTTCACGAGGTTGCGGCTGTTGCTGCGTACCTGCACGAGCGCGGTGCCGAGCACGGCATCGACGGCGAGCGCCTGTCGTTCGCGGGCGATTCGGGCGGCGCGCATCTGAGCCTTGCGGCCACGATGTATCTGCGCGAGGAGCTGGGCGGCAGCGATTTCGTGAAGTGCTGCCTTTTGTACTACGGCTGGTTCGGGCTCAAGGATTCGTCTTCGATGCGCCTTCTGGGCGGCTCGTGGGACGGCTTGACCGAGGCGGACTGGAAGTTCTACATGCAGATGTACGCGAACGATCCCGCCGAGCTGGAGGAAAGCCCGTACGCGAACCTGTTCCTCAACGACATGACGCGCGACATGCCTGCTTGCTATATCGCGGCGGCCGAGTACGACCCCTTGCGCGACGACAGCACCACGCTGGCGACGATCTGCGAGGAGTACGGGGTTCCGTACCGTTTCGAACTGTTCGAAGGCGTTATCCACGCGTTTCTGCACTACACCAAGATGCTCGACGAGGCGAACGACGCCCTTGAGCACGGTGCGACCTTCTATCGCCAGCAGATGGGCCTGTAGGCGAGAGATACATCATTCAGGTTTCAAAGCGGGAGGATCCCGCTGAACACATACAAAAAGGAGGATCGTCATGGATTTCAAGTTGACGGACGAGCAGGAGCTGATCGTCGATAGCTACCGCGAGTACATGGAAAGCGAGAACTGGGAGACCTACTTCCACGAGTGCGACGAAGCGCACGAGTACCCGCTTCGCTGGGTGAAGGGCCTGTGCGAGCTGGGCTTCGACCAGATCATGCTTCCCGAGAGCCATGGCGGTCTGGGCCTTGAGCAGCCGTGCGTGACGCTGATGGCCGTGTACGAGATCCTGGGCAAGTACGGCGCTCCCACCTACGTGCTGTATCAGCTGCCCGGTTTCGAGACCATCATCCGCGAGGGCACCGAAGAGCAGATCGAAGCCGTCATGTCCACGCTGGGTTCCGGCGAGCAGATCTGGAACTCCGCATGCACCGAGCCGGGCGCCGGCTCCGACGTGGGCGCGCTGGCCACCACGTACAAGCGCGAGAACGGCAAGATCTACCTGAACGGCACCAAGACGTTCATCACCTCCTCCGCTGGCGTGAAGTACCTGGTCATCATGGCCAAGAACGCTGACGACGAGTCCGTGTTCACCGAGTTCTTCGTCGACATGTCCAAGCCGGGCGTGAAGCTGTCCCCGCTGACCAAGCTGGGCCTGCGCATGGACAGCTGCTGCGAAGTCTACCTGGACAACGTGGAACTTGAGGAAAAGGACATCTTCGGCAAAGAGGGCAACGGCTTCATGCGCGGCGTGTCCGACTTCAACTTCGAGCGCTGGCTCGTGGGCGCGTGTGACTACGGCACCGCTATCTGCGCGTTCGAGGACGCCATGGCGCATGCGAACTCCCGTATCGCCTTCGGCAAGCCCATCAGCCGCTTCCAGCTCAACCAGCTCAAGATCACCGAGATGTGCATCAAGCTGACCAACATGAAGAACATGCTGTACGAGGCTGCTTGGAACGCCGACAACAACGACGGCAACTTCAACGCCGCAGCGGCCGCCATGTGCAAGTACTACTGCGCCAACGCCTCTTTCGAGGTGACCGACGACGCCATGCAGATCATGGGCGGCATCGCCGTGGCCAGCGAGCATCGCATCAACCGCATCTGGCGCGACCTGCGCGTCGACCGCGTTTCCGGCGGCACCGACGAGATGATGATCCTGGCCACCTCCAAGGGCGCTTCCATCAAGTACAAGCAGAAGTAACCTGCCGCTCGTCCACGGGGGCGCGGATAGCGCCCCCGCATCCTGAAACCCATGCGAACAAGGAGGAACAACATGGCAATTCCTACCGACAAGCCGTCCTACGGCCCCCTCGACGGCGTCAAGGTCGTCTACGCAGCAGTCGAGTTGGCCTGCCCGAAAGCAGCCGACCTCATGGCCGACTGGGGTGCCGACGTCATCTGGCTCGAGAACACCGGCGCGGGCGACACCATCCGCGATACCGCGTACGTGAAGCAGGCCGAGCGCCGCAACCAGCGTTCCGTGGCTTTGAACTACTTCTCCGAAGAGGGCAAGAAGGTGTTCTTCGACCTTGTGAAGGATGCTGACATCTTCATGGAGGCATCGAAGGGCGGCACGTGGGCGCGCAAGGGCATCACCGACGACGTGCTGTGGGAGCTCAATCCGAAGATGGTCATCGTGCATGTTTCCGGCTTCGGCCAGGAAGGCGACCCGAAGATGGTCAAGCGCGCTGCGTACGACCTGACGGTGATGGCTTACTCCGGCATCATCATGCAGAACGGCACGGAGGAGCAGCCGATGCTGCCCGGACCGTACGCCGGTGACTACTTCAACACGCTCATGATCGCAAGCTCGGCGCTGGCGGCCCTCTACAAGGCCGAGAAGTCCGGCAAGGGCGAGAGCATCGACTTGGCCATGTACGAGACGCTGCTTGCCATCGGCCAGTACTACCTGGTGGACTACTTGAACGAGGGCATCAAGTGGCCCCGCCCCGGCGCGCGCAACCAGAACCTGTGCGGCATCGGCGAGTTCAAGTGCAAGGACGGCTTCCTGGGCGTGTGCCTGTACGGCGTCGACCAGAACAAGTACTTCCTGGAGACCATCGGCCTGGGACATCTGTGGGGCACCGAGGACATTCCCGAGGACACGTCGGGCCTGTGGCTGTCCAACCCGCATGCCGACGAGATCCAGAAGGCGTTCGAGGAGTACTGCCTGGCGAACTCCAAGTACGACATCGAAGAGGATTTCGCTGCGCACCGCATCGCTGCCCAGGTGGTCAACGACATGGAAGATCTCGTGAAGGAAGAGCACCTGAAGCTGCGCAACACGTGGGTTGACTGGGAGACCGTCGACGGCGAGACGTTCCACGGCTTGGGCGTGTTCCCCAAGTTCAAGAACAACCCGGGTCAGATCTGGCGTCCGATGCCGCATCAGGGTGGCGACACCGTGGACATCATGACGAAGCTGGGCTACACGCCCGAGCAGATCAACGAGCTGGCCGAGGCCGGCGTCGTGAAGATCAGCGAATAAGGTCCATGCGTTTGGCGGGCGGCTTGCGATAGGCACGCCGCCCGTAGCGCGGTTCCGTTTTCAAGGGACCGCCGTCCGGTGAAACCGGATGCGGGTGCGCGGCCCGAACGTTCCGCGCACCCGCACGATGCCGCCTTCCGAAAGCGAAGCGCGGTCGAACGGCGGCATCGTGCGGGTAGGGGATTGAACGAGGGGTCGAAGGACGAGAAGGGTGAGACGGGTGACCGACATCGTAGGAAACGAAACGCTGCGAAGCCTTTGGACGGGACTCGTCGACTCGTGCGGTGACCGCACGTTCCTCATCTTCCAGGATCGCGAGGGCGCGACGTGCGAGTTTTCCTACAGCGCGTTCGACCAGGAAATCAACCGAACCGCCAACCTGTTCCTCACGTTGGGCATCGAGGCGGGCGAGCGGGTGGCCGTGCAGATGCACACCTGCCCCGAGTTCATGATGTGCCTGTTCGGCTTGGCGAAGATCGGTGCCGTCATGGTGCCGATGAACGAGCAGTACCTGGCCGAAGAGGCGGCGTTCGTGCTCGAGCGTACCGGCGCGTCGTGCGCAGTGGTGGAGGCGGATTTCGTCGGCCTGTACGACGGTTTGGCTGACGAGCAGGGCTATCTTGCCAAAGGCGTGTTCGTTGCGCGCGGTTCGGCAGATGCAGAAGCAGGTTTGCCCTCTTCCGTTCCGGTGCGCTGTTTCGACAAGGCGCGCGCGTGCGAGCCGACCGTGCTGCGCGAGGAACGCCCCCTTGCCTCGAACGACCCGGTTGAGATCATCTTTACGTCGGGCACGACGTCGTGTCCGAAGGGCGTTGTGCTTACGCATGCGAACATGCTGTTCAGCGGCTTGTATGGCGATTGGGAAGTGTCGCTTACGCGCGACGACCGCATGCTTTCGACCATGCCTGCCTGCCATTCCAATTTCCAACTGGCGGCGCTCACCCCGGTGCTCACGGCGGGCGCTACGCTCATCGTGGTGGAGAAGTACAGCGCGAGCCGCTTCTGGAAGCAGATCCGCGACTATCGGGCCACGGTCGTGCAATGCGTGGCCATGATGCTGCGCACCCTGCTGCTGCAACCGGTCGATCCGAACGAAAAGGATCATTGCCTGCGCGAGATGCTGTACTTCCTGGCCGTTTCCGACGAGGAGAAGCGCACGTTCGAGGAGCGCTACGGCGTGCGCATCATGAACACGTACGGTTCCACCGAGTCGATCAGCTGGGTGCTTACCGACCCGCCGACCGGTCCGCGTCGTTGGCCGAGCGTCGGACGCCCGGGCTTAGGGTACGAGGTTCGCATTGCGGGCGACGACGGCGTGCAAGCTGCTGCGGGCGAATTGGGGGAGATCCAGGTCAAGGGCACGCGCGGTCGCACCATCATGAAGGAGTACTACAACGACCCCGAGGCTACGGCGCGCACGTTCACCCAGGATGGATGGCTGCGCACGGGCGACAAGGGCTACATGGACAAGGACGGCTGGTTCTTCTTCGTCGACCGCAAGGCCAACATGATCAAGCGAGCGGGCGAGAACATATCGGCCAGCGAGCTTGAAAGCGTGCTCATGCAGCATCCCGCCATCGACGAGGCCGCGGTGATCGGCGTGCCCGACCCTATTCGCGACCAGGCCGTCAAAGCCTTCGTGAAGCCGCGCGTGGGCGTCGAGATCGCCGAAGGGGAGGTGCTGGCGTTTTGCGAGGAGCACATGGCGGGGTTCAAGGTCCCCTCGTTCGTCCAGATCGTCGACGACTTTCCGCGCACGTGCTCTATGAAGATCGAGAAGAAGTTGCTGAAGTAACCTGTTGTCGGCGACGGGCGGCCCGGGCGGCATCCAGTCGCTCGAACAGTCCTCGCTTCGCTGCGGAACTCGCTTGGTGGATACCGCCCGGGCCGCCCGTCGCTGCGAAGTCTCTTGAACGTGCTCGACTTTCGACGAGAGCGGGGAAAGGGGTCGGTGGACGGGGCGTACTTGAGAACCTGGTGAATGGGTGCTGTTTTTCTGGTTGGGAGATAAGGAGAGGGTCATGGCTATTAGCACTGAGATCGTGGGCAAGGAGTTCGGGCCGTTCGTGCGAGAGTACACGTTCAAGGATCTGGAGATTTGCGCGCTCGGCTGCAACGCGGGATTCGACGGCAAGACCGATCTTGAGTACGTGAACGAACATGACGCGGAAAACCCGCAGCTCAAGGTGCTCCCCATTTTCGGCGTGCCGTTGACGGTGCACGAGGAAATGACGCGCACGCTTGACTACGGTTACAACTACGATGGCTCGCTGCATTACGGGTTTGAGATCAAGCTGCATGCTCCCTTCCCGATGGGCGACCGCATCGAGACGTTCGTGACGCAAGACGCGCTGTACGACCGCGGCGAGGGCCGCGGGTGCCTGTCGAAGCAGACGGGGCGTTCCTTCGCCTCCGACGGGACGCTGTTGTGCGAAACCGAGACATGGGACGTGTGCATCTACGACGGTGGATGGGGCGGGCCCAAGCCGCCGAAGGACATCGTCGAGATGCCTGATCGTGCGCCCGATGCGGTGGTCGAGGAGACGATGCCGCTCAACATGCCGCTCATCTATCGTCTTATGGGCGATTGGCATCAGCAGCACATCGACTTCGCCTATACCGAGCAGACCGGCCTTGCGCGTCCGATCGCGCACGGCGTGAGTTTGGGCGGCTTCTCCATGCGCCACATCATCAGCTCGTTTTTCCCGGGCGAGCCTGAGCGCATGAAGCGATTCAAGACGAGGATCACTTCGCCGGTGCTTCCGGGCACCGCGCTTCAAACTCGCATGTGGAAGGTGGGGGAGAAGGAGATTCGCTTCCAGTTGGTGGATGCGGACGTGGACGAGACGGGCGCGAAGCCGCATTTGAACTTCGGTATTTGCACCTGGGAGTAGCAGGTTCAACCGGGCGGGGTCGATCCTTGGGCTGAGGGTGCCTGAAAGACCGTCGCTTCGCTCCAAGGATATTTCAGGCGCCCTCAGCCCAAGGATCGCCTCCTGCGATTGACGCGGGCGGAGCTGGTTTTAGCATGTGAGGAGACGAGAGCATGGATGATGTGAAGCAGATCACGCAGGTGACGAGCCCGACAATGGGCGAGGCGATGGACGGTGCCAAGCAGATTGGCGAGGGCATGGTGGGCAAGGTGAAGAAGTCCGCCAAGAAGACCATGGACGACGTTGCCATGACCCCGTTTCTGCGCAAGATCACGTTTTTCTCGAGCGGCGGCTCGTTTTTGGACGGGTACGTGCTTTCTCTGATCGGCGTGGCGCTTACGCAGATCACGCCGCTGTTCAACCTGACGGGCGCCTGGAGCGCCGCTATCGGCGCGTCGGTTCTGCTGGGCATCTTCGTGGGCACGATTCTCGGCGGTTACCTGACCGACCGCATTGGGCGCAAGAAGATGTTCATCGTCGACATCGTGGCTATCGGTCTGTTCTCTATCTTGAGCGTGTTCTGCGCCGACCCGTTCCAGCTGGTTTTGGCGCGCTTTTTCATCGGCGTGTTCGTGGGCGCGGACTATCCTATTGCCACGTCGCTCATTGCCGAGTTCACCCCCAAGCAGCATCGATCCATTTCGATGGGCATGGTGTCGGCTGCGTGGTATCTGGGCGCTACCGTTGCGGCGTTCGTGGGCTACTTCCTGTACAGCGTTCCCAACGGATGGCAGTGGATGCTCGGGTCGGCGGTGGTTCCCTGCATCATTTTGCTGATCGGCCGTCACGACATTCCCGAATCGCCCATGTGGCTGGCGCAGAAAGGGCGCACCGCCGAGGCCGACGAGGTCATGCGTCGCGTCTTCGGCGAGGGCGTGGAGCTTGAGCTTGAGGAGCCGGGCGAGAAGACCAGCCTGCGCAAGGTGTTCGCGGGCGGCTATGCCAAGCGCATCGTGTTTCTGGGCATCTTGACGCTGTGTCAGGTGGTGCCTATGTACGCCATCTACACGTTCGGTCCCGAGATCATGACGGCGTTCGGCCTGGGCGAGGGGCACGAGGCCATCTTGGGCGAGAGTGTGGTCAGCTTGTTCTTCTTGATCGGGTCTATTCCGGCGATGTTCTGGCTGAACTCGATGGGTCGCCGCCCGCTGCTCATTCGTTCGCTGGCGCTTATGGCCGTGGGCTTGGTTATCCTGGGCCTGTTCCCCGATGCTCCCGTGTACGTGATCATCGTGGCGTTCGGTTTGTACGCATTCTTCAGCGGCGGGCCGGGCATTTTGCAGTGGCTCTATCCCAACGAGCTGTTCCCGACCGAAGTGCGCGCGTCGGCGGTGGGCGTGGCTATCGGTATCTCGCGTATCGGCACCATCATCGCCACGTACGGTACGCCGCTGTTCTTGGCTGCATACGGCATAGGACCCACCATGCTTGTTGCGGCGGGGCTCGTGATCCTGGGATTGGTGCTGTCGGTGCTCATGGCGCCCGAGACCAAGGGTAAGTCGCTTCTGGAGACGAGTTCGCTGGACTAGCGAGGCGCCGTGCTGCATCGGCATTCGGCACTAGGCGGTATCCGGTTAAAAAACAACCCTGCATTTGGGTTGGGCACGGTGGTATAGTCGAGGGAGTTCCATGACGGCTGCCGACGAGGGAGGGTGCCGCCCTTGTCGGGCGCGACCTTCTGGATTCAGGAGCGAGCATGTTGGAAAATCCCAAAACCATAGACGAGCTTGTCGGCTTGCTTGATTCGTTGGGGGTGGAAACCCGCGGGCGTTCGGAGGAGCAGCTTTCCGGGGAGGGCTACTATGCGGCCCTGCCGCGCCAAGGGTACAGCTCCCGCTGCGAGATGTCGCTTCCCGATGGTCTTTCGGGCAAGCGCGTGCTGGATCTTTTGTGCCGCAGCGGCAAGGGCGCTTACAAAATTGCCGATCTGGTAGGGCCGGACGGGTTCGTTTTGGGAATCGATCCCGACGAGGATCGCATTGAACACGCACGAGAGCAAGCGGCTCGCAACCATCCTCAAGGTGACGATTGGAGACGAACCCTTGCGTTCGCGCAGGGGTGTCCCGAGGATCTGCGGGCCGCCGGCGTCAAGGATGCGACGTTCGACGTGGTGGTCGTGAACAGCGCGCTCAACCTGGTGCGCGATCTGCCGTCTGCGCTGCGCGAGATCGCGCGCGTGCTCGTATCGGGGGGATTTCTGTACCACGCGGGCGTGTTCGCCGAGTCTCCTTTGTCGAAAGATCCGATGAGCCGGCTTGCTGCGCGCGGCAACGTGTTCGGTGCAGCACGCAGCAAGCGCACGTTCGAGCGCGCCGTCCGGGAGGCGGGTTTCTCGACGTGCGTGTTCGCCCCAGGCGATGGTGTGGCGCCGAGCGGCTTCGAGGTTGTCCCCGAGCTGGTCAACCGCAGGTTCCAAACGTCTGTCGTCCGCGCGAGCGTTTAAGGGGCTGCGGGCGGCGTCGGAGGCAGACGACTTGCTTGCTGCACGATTCTTACTGCAATGTTGCGCTCGAAGGGCATGCAGAGCGACGATCTTCGGTGCGACTGTGCGTTTCACCTGGTCGCGGATGCTCATTGCCGACGAACGGGTTTCAATATGCGCCCGAGCGCAACATTGGGAACAGAATCGTGCATTCGGGCGTGGTTGACGCGCCGGGCGCCTAGGATTTCATTCCTATCAAGACGCATTCGGGGACAGGACCGCCTTCGACCAGATTGGCGCTGATCACATGGAAGCCGCAGTTTTGGACGAAGGAAGCCAGTTCTTCGGACGTCCATTCGTGGAACGTCTTGAAGCCGACCGCCTCCATCAATCGCAGCCTTGCAGGGGATGCTACCCGGTCGTGGACGAACGTCGGGGCCAGCAGGAAACCGCCCGGTTTCAGAACGCGATGCGCCTCGCGCAGTGCGAGTTCGGGTGCGGGCATGACGTGCAGCGCATTGGCGACGACCACGGCGCCGAAGGACGCTTCGCGATAAGGAAGGCTCGTGGCGTCTTGCACGGAGAAAGAGACGCGGCTTTCAGGCGATCGCGTGCGAGCCTTTTCGATCATGGCCTCAGAGAAATCGGTAGCCTCCCAAGAGCGGACTCTCCCTGCAAGCGCGAAGGTCAGCTGCCCGGTTCCACAGGCCAGTTCAAGCACGTCGATGTCCCTTTCCAGCCAGTTTCTCAATTCTCGGCACAGCTGAGGGTAAGGCCCGTTGCGCCTTTCGACAAGGGGCGCGTACAGAGGCGCGACCTTGTCCCAGAACTTCTTGTTCGGTTCGCTGTTCGACATAAAGCAGCTCCTGGTTAGGCGGGGAAGGGGGGTGCTTGCGACTTGTGCTTCGCGCGGCCTTCGAGCCGTGTTTCAATTAGAAATTAGCTATATCTAACTTTGGATGCTACCGCTCGCGATGCTCTTTGTCAAACCGACGGGCCAATCTGGGCGGTCGGGTGGAAAACGGCAGACGGGACGGCGAAGGGCCGCATGAACCCTGCGCTAGCGCATTCGCTTGCCGCGCATGGCGCTTGGGGCTATGCCGGTATGGCGCCTGAACGCCTCGGTGAACGCCGCCGGCTTTCTGTAACCGACCTTTGCGGCAATATCGGCTACGGGCATGTTGGTGGTCCGTAAGAGTTCGGCAGCTTCTTCCATGCGCGCTTCGGTAACGAAAGCGTTGGGGGACGCTCCGAAGTAGCTTTTGAACGTTGCCTTGAACTTCGTTTGGCCCATGCATGCGCGATGGGCCAGAACGTTGCAGGTAAGGTTCGCGCTCAGGTTGTTTCTAATGAAGCTACCGACGTTGTCAAGCGATCTCCGGTCGTCGAGCGGCGGCAAAGCGCCTTCTCGTCCGGCATCCTCTTCTTCGATCTCGCTTGCTCGTTTGATGATGAGCGCCAGCGCTTCGGCTACGGCCCCTTCGTAAAACAAGTCAGCTGCCATGCCGGCGCCTCGATAGCGTTTGATCTGCTTGAAGAGGGCGATGAGCTCCGGGCAGTCCGGTCTTCCGTCGACGAGCAGGAAAGCCTTGCGCATGTCGGGTATATTGCCGAACCGTTCATGCAGGTAGGTTCTGTAATAGTCCGGCGATACGGTGATCGACGTGGCCTGCACGGTCGAGCCAGGAAGAAAGCGCGCCACGTACTCGTTTCCTTCGCTCGCGATGTAGGTGGAGACCGTTCCGGGCCTCGGCGTGGCAGTGCGGGCTTTTGCGATCAAGCCGGCTTTGTCGTAGTAGCTAACTGAAAGGTGCTCGGTATGGCGAAAGCGCATGATGCCTTGGCTTTTGAACTCGATTCGAAAAGCACTGACGGCGAAGAAGTTGTCTCGAGAATAGACCCAGTATTCGCCCGAGCCTTCTTCGTTGTCCATCCGGTACGAGCATCCGGCTTGCGCATAGGAGCGCTCCGACGCGACCGGCGTCATGTTCCATTGCTGAAACGCCTTGTCGTACAGGTCGCTTTTTATATCGAGCATGCTCGCGTTCCCTTTCCTTCGATTGCCGGTGCCCTCTGTCGTCATTGCGAAAAAATCAAACAGCCGAAAGAACGCAAGGCTCCCGCTCCTTCGCGCACGGGCAAAGGCGTCGAAACGACGCAGCCTTATCTGGTCGCCTTAATGCCGAAATCGGCCGGTTGTTGCTTGAGCCGCGTTTCCTTATGAACTCATCGACTATTGTAGCAAAAGTTAGCTAAAGCTAACCATAACCGATTGATAAGCCGTTGGCTTGAAAGGAGCGCTCGTTATGTCGCAAGCGGTATACGATCGAGGGGAAGACGCCTCGTCTTCTCAGTCCTCGAAACGAGGCGGGGGCTGGACTACCCATGACGTTTTAACCTTTGTCGTTTTCAACATCATCATTGTTGTTGTTACTATGGCGGCGAAGATGGTGGAGGACATGCTGCTATCGCCTCAGAATACTTTCTTCGTTGGGTCATGGCTGTTTCCGCTGCTCGCAACACCTTTTTACCTGGTTATGGCCGATCGTATAGGAAAACGCGGAGTGTTGAGCGCCTCGATCATCGTCTTCGGCATTTTCTACGCTATCATGGGCGGCTTGTATTGCATTCCCGTGGCTATCGTCGGCGCGATCGTGGGCGAATTGCTTATGTGGGGGAAGGATTCGTATCATAAGGTGAAACGCGTTGTGCTGGGCTACTACGTGTACTGGGTTGCATTCGCCTTCTACGGAATAGTTCCGTATCTGCTGTTCAAAGAAGCTTACATGCAGCAGTTGGGCGCGTACTACAGCGCCTCTGACATCGCTGCGATGGTGGCTCAATATACCGAGCTGCCATGGATTGTTCTTATGCTGGCCATGTTCGCTGCCGGTACGTTCGCGGGTGGTTTTATTGGCGGCAAGTTCTTGAAAAAGCATGTCCGCAAAGCGAAGATCGCGTAAGGGTTTCGCTATGGAGACGCCATTGGAAAACTGTACGGAGCCGTTTTCTCCTCCTTCCGCAGTGCGGCAGCGTATCGAGCCTGTTGCGGCTGGAAATGGGTCTGCGCACAAGGCGGCTTTCTTGCATGCCGATATGAAGGAGGGCGTTCTTGGGCTGGATCCCCGTACGCATCTGCTTGTCATCCTGGCTGCGGGCATGGCGGCTTTGGCTATTGTGGGGCTGCCCGAACTCGTCGGTCTCCAGATCCTCTGCGCGGCCTACCTTGCGGCGAACGGCAGGGCGAGGCTGGCTGCGAGGATGTGCGTAAGCTTCGCGGTGATCTGCGGTCTCAGCTTCGTTCCGCTGCCCGGGCTTTACGGCGTGCTGTTCGTAAGCCTCATGCACATGATGCCGCCGATGTCGGCGGGAAGCGCGCTTTTCACCCTCTCGCCGTCGGCTATCATGTGCGCCTTGCGCAGGTGGCGCATGCCGAACCGCGCGTTGATCGGCGTATGCATGGTGTTTCGATTCGCCTCGATCCTTCCGTTCGAGTTCTCGTCCATAGTTCGCGGCCTTCGCATGCGAGGCGTGTTCCCTCGGGTTGTCGATGCGTTTTCCCATCTGGGGCTTGTGTACGAGTGCTTGTACACACCGCTTGTAATGCGCTGCTTGCGTTTGTCCTCCGAGCTTGCCGCATCGTCCGAATTAAGGGGGATTGACGTGCAGACAGGGCGTTCGTCGATATACCACGTGGGGTTCGCCGCGCGCGATGTCGTTGTTGTTGCAATCTTCGCATGCGCATGCGCCCTCTTGTACGGAACGGGGTTTTACGTATGAGCGGGATGCCATGCCGGCGGACGGCTTCGGTGTTGCTGGAGAGCGCATCGTTTCGCTATGTCGATCAGTCCGAGGCCGCCGACGGGGCGGCGTGCGATGTGCGTCACGGTGTAGCGGGGAGTTTCGTAGACGATATCTCGTTCGAGATCAAACCGGGCGCCTGCACGGTTCTATGCGGACGTTCGGGGGATGGGAAATCGACTGTCTTACGCATGATCGATGGGCTTGCAGGTACGTTTTTCCCGGGATGCCTTGAAGGGGTGGTTTGCGTTTGCGGAACCGATGTGCGAAAAGTGACCTCCTACGATAGGGCTTCGGGCATGGGCGTTGTGCTGCAGGACCCGCGGAGCCAGTTTTTCATGGGATTGGTTGGGGACGAGATCGCCTTCTCGTCCGAGAACTTGGGCGTCGATCCGGACGAAACCATCAGCAGGATCAACCGCGCTGCCGCATGGTGCGGTATCGACGCGCTTCTTGGAGAGCGGCTGTCCGAGTTGTCGAGCGGCCAGAAGCAGCGCGTCGCCCTTGCGGCTGCCATAGCATGCAATCCCAAGGTGCTGATTTTGGATGAGCCGACGTCGAACCTGGACGCGCAGGGAACGGACGACCTCGAGAGTATCTTGATGCGTTTGAAGCAGGCGGGTGTTGCCATCGTGATTTCGGAGCATCGTCTGCATCGCATGCTGCCCGTAGCTGACGAGTTCGTTTGCCTGAAAGATGGCAGGATCGCGGCTCGATGGGATGCGCGGGCTTTCGCTGCTCTTTCGACGAGGGAAGCTGCTCGCTTTGGGCTCAGGCATCCTTCCATGGTCGCCGGGACTTTCTATGGACAGGAAAAAGCGGCGCGCAGGTTTTCCGCGAAAGCGAGCGAGCGTGCGGGCGAGGATTGGATCGTCGAAGATGTTTCGTATTTGTATCCATCTACCAAGCGCGGCATTGCATGCGTGAATGCCGTGTTCGCAAGCGGCAAGGTTACGGTTGTCGAAGGAGGGAACGGCGCGGGAAAAACAACGCTAGCAAAAGTGCTGTGCGGCGCCGCGAAGCAGCAGCGGGGATGCGTGGTGCGCGGCGGAAAGCCGCTGCCTCGTCGGCAAAGGAGGCGGATGAGCTATTTCGTCATGCAAGACGCTGACTATCAATTGTATGCGGGAAGCGTGGCTGACGAAGTAGTGCTCGGCCGAAAAGTCGACGACGATTTGAAGGCGCGCGCGTGGGAGGCGCTTGATACGTTCGACCTGATCGATGTGGCGAATCGTCATCCAGCGAGTCTTTCGGGAGGCCAAAAGCAGCGCGTTACCCTTGCTGCGGCGTATTGCTCCGACGCGGAGCTCGTCGTGCTCGACGAGCCGACAAGCGGGCTTGACGGGCGCGGCGTGGCTGAGGTTTCCCTGTGGTGCAAGGAGCTGGCGCGGTCCGGCAAGACGGTGGTCGTCATCACTCACGATAGCCTGCTTGCCCGCTTGGCTGGCGATGCGGTTGTGAGCCTTGGGGAGTAGGGGCGTGGTGGGTGCTGGCTGTTGACGACTCGTTGGCAAGATGATGAGGCCATCGACAGCCAGCATTGACGTTGTGAGTGGGCGATACCCCACCGGGCTTTGCCCAGTCTAAGTGTAAAGTGCGGCAGCTCCGATAACGGGTATCGCCTAGCCTGATTCTACAGCGCAGAAATTTTCGGGAAAGACTTGATTCAGAGGTTTTTATGCGACGTTTTGTAAAACTTCGAAAAGATCTTAGCTTCACTATGAAGTACGGTGTTCTAGAACGGTGTCCGAGCTTCTTCGAAGAAAGGAATAAGAATTGCTCGAATACCCGTACTTTTCTGTTCTAGACGATGGGGGGCGATTTGAATTCGTTTCTTTAGATACGTTTATAAACTTATTGAATGCAAGAATATAAATTGAGTCGCGGGGCTACCGTCTTGCGCAATTTCTCATTTGTAATGGATGCAAAAGGGGCTTGAGCTGGAATTATTGTTTCTATTAAGGTTTTACGAGAGTAGTGAAAAAGCATGCCTTGAGGCTTGCTGCGCAGGGAAGAGCCATTATCCTGGTTGATGCAAGCGATCTTAAAAATATGGAGGACGGTCTGTCTCTGGAAGAATACATATTATTAGATAAAGTAGAAGCGCTGATCAAAAAAACGGAAGATGGCTTCAGGCATTTATGCTAAGTGCCACCAATTGAGCCATTCGAAATAATGAAAAGAAGAGAGATGACAGGACGAGAGTATCGTAAGCCTATTTCTAAGCATCCTCCTCGTTATTGCGATAGCAGCGAGCGACGAATCATGATTGCGCCCTTCTCTCGCAAGATTACGGGCAAATGGGATGAAGAGTATGTTGTTGCCCGGATCATTGCGAATATGAACATTGTTGGGAGATGGCTTTCCTGCATTATGCCGAATCTTTATTTCGAATCGGGCTTGCGTTCTGGTCTTATGGTGACGATGTCTGCTCCTTCGCAAAGCATTGACCCCACTATGTCTTTTCCTGGCGATGTAGATATCCTTGCAATTCCATACGACGAAAACGACCTCGTTCTTTCTGAAACGATCGCTATAGAAATTAAAGTCTTGAGGGGAGACGGGCAGCGTCCTGGAAAATCGCCTAATAAATTCGGATATTCTCAGGCTGCGTCATTGTTAAACCATGGTTTTCCTCATGTTGCGGTCGGGCATGTGATTGTCACGGACGATCCTTTAAACAATCCCAATAGAAGCATGTTTGTGGCATCTGTAGGAAAAGGCGGTTTCATCACGTCTTGTGAAACTGTAAAGCTTGATATGTTCGAAAACGATCTTGCAAAACGTGACTTCGGGAGATTGGCGTGCAACCGCAGTAACGAGCAAATTGGCTATTTTGTCATGAATTATGATGGCGAGAGGATCTTTGAGCCAATGGGGCATTCGTGCATCCGCAATCAGAAATACTGCGAAAGGCTAGCCGACTGCGTGTACCGATACTACAAAGAGAACTACGAGCTGTTCTTTGAAATCCCGCGTTACTCCGACTCCGAAATCAAACTATGGGAAAAGCGAATCGAGGAAAATCCTGCAATAGAAACTCCTTGGGGCGTTTATCGGAAACTGTTTCGAGGCGAAAGAATACAAGAGGTCGATACCTTGCTTGCAATGATTGATGGACGGAATCGCATTGGATATCTTTGCCGCACGAAAGGTCAGGACTTTTTTCTTTGCGACATGAGTTAATTCCTCTTGCATGCTGTGTGGCTTTCGTCGCCACGAGTGTTTTTTAAAGCTACTTCAATCTACGCCTGAACTACGATGATCTCATCAGGGATGAAAACACAGTCTCCGTTGGGTAGTCGTGGGCGTGCGCAATGCGCATCAGCAACCTGCTTCCTTGGTCGTCCTTTCTCTGCAGGGCTTGTTTACTTAAAGGAGGAACAACCTGCAGATCGGCGTGTCGTCTACCCTGACCCTCTATCACGACGGCCGGTTTTGGGCGGGGATCGTCGAATGGATTAAGGACGGCAGGCTCCAAGCCGCCCGAATCGTATTCGGGACGGAGCGTCGGAGGGCGAGATCCTGCGATTTGTGGCGAGTGAATGGGAGGCGCTGTCGTTCTTCGGTGACGAAAGGTCTGACGAGCCGAAATTAGCGAAGAGTCCGAAGCGTCGCCAACGCGAGGCGTCTAAGGCGCTTGGCAATCCCGCTGTGAGCACGAAGGTGCAAGCGGAAGCAAGCTCGATTCGATCAGCGTTCTGAGAAGTGGAAGAGAAAAAGCGCGGACATTGGCGGGTGGGTCATGCGCCCGGTCGTGATCGTCGCGGTTGATTGTGCGTCTGAACCCGCCCAGTGGTGCGGGCATTCACTTCAGGCTCGGAGCCGCGTTTGCATAGAAGGGGCGACCTGCCGATTTTGAATCGACAGGTCGCTTCATTCGCTTGGATACCTACGGTTATTTTGAGGGACCTATTCTCACTCCGTTTTCGCAGTCTCTCCATGCGCATCACTTCGCCATCCGCAGTTACGCCGATCCGAACCATTGCGTAATCACCCCTATGATTGCCGCAGCCGAATCATAGGGGTGATACGGATTTCGCGCGTTTGCTCCCTGTTTGCACGTAGGAATTTGATAAACACTTTTGTGAGGAAAGCGAATTGCAGAGGTGTTTTTCCCGTAATGCTTTTCGCAACCCTTTTTAGGTCGTTCTATTCCGGCAACTTGAATGTTACCTCGCCAGAATCGAAGAAGACCTCGATTGGCTCGTTATGGAGTGCATTGAGGCCATCAACAGAGTCGATAAACGGTGTAATGCGCGTATCGCCCGTTTCCTTCATTTTGGCAAGGGACTCGGCGATTCGGGTGTAGCGATAATCCCCAATCTTGGAGCTAACGTCGATAAGGGCTTCATCGACTGGACCGTCCTTTAGAACGGGTATCGACCCGATAACGCTGCCGATTGCATTGCTTGCAACGGAGACGCCGCCAAGCAGCATCGATTCCACGGTTGTGGCCGACTTTTCTATCAGACCATCAAAGCATTCGGTATAAAGCTCTCGGTACTGCAACGAATATCGCTGCAATTTGTCACGTACGCTTTGCAGGTAGCCTTCTTCGAAGTTCTCCAGAAGCATGACTTCAAGGAACCATGCATGGGCAAATTCGTAGAGCGCGAGTTGGTATTGGTCAAATTCTGCATTCAGAGCCTCAAGCTTTGAATTTACGGAAATATCACCATGTATCAGCGAGCCGTCTTCTTGCGCTTTCGAAATCCTGCCACGCCTGAATACAATCGCCTGTTCTGCGTCCTTCTTAATTTGCTGGACCAAGTGCAGTTTGGCTTCCTTGAACTTCTCGTTATTCCAATTGTGCTGATAGGCATCGGTTATCTCGTTTAAGGCATTAATATTGCCAATATGCTTTGCCTTCTCGTTATCCTCTATGAAATCAAGAATGGCCTGTTGTGTCTCTTTGATGTCATCGAGTTTTCTATCCATGTTGACAACTGCTGCAGCAATAAAGAGCGTCATGGGGTCAATGGGCACAACCGCCATGCTCGTCATGCTGAATCCTGAATCAACAGGAACGAAAGCGCCTTGGGTTAATCCGTTTGCCCCAGTGGTTGCTGAGAGAAACCCTGCTCCGTCTCCGCGGGCGAACGGTGCAGCTCCGATACTCGGCGCGCTCCAGCGATACAAGGTTTCTCCGCCAGCAATCGAACCGTTTGATTGGACGGCTATCTGGCGGAACGAATCCGAAAGAGAAGCAAAGCCTGCACCAAGCGCGGCAAGCTCAGTCAACGGAAGTTTTACAACTCCCTTCGACGTTTGCCTGCATATTAATTCGTCATTCGACCCCGAGTCCTTTTCAGATAACTTCTGCAGTGCCTTGTTAGTTTCAGCGTGGTAAGTTGAAAGCTCTTGAGCCCTTCGCTTTTCATCTTCTTCCTGGGCATTCTTTATAGCGTCGGTAATACCATCAGCGGCAGACGCAGCAGCGCCACCGATTGCCTTAACAGCCCCTGAAGCCGTTTCGCCAACCGCATTCGCTGCTTCTTGAATTTTGCCTGATGTCGTATCGGCGACCTCGCCGGCAATTTTTGCAGCACTCTGAACTGCTTCTGCTGCCTTCGAGAAATGATTAAACCCCATAATGTTCCCCTCCCATAGCTTTTCTATCTATACGCTCGCTCGCTCTTATAATGCCCTGCGATGCTTGTTATTCATTATATTGCTGATATGCATGACGGACTGCTCATTAGCGCCTTTGATGTGGATGACCAGCGCCCTAGGAATAAGCACGAAGCTGTTTGCATGCTTCTAAAGTCCAATAACGCAAGTATTTGGTGAAAAACACAAATTTGACCCCGATACCTGCACGCTCATCTTCAGCAATGGTTCACTTAGGGATAAGGCTGATAAAGTGTTAAGTGACGTCCTGGCCATAGCCCGTAGGATCGGACAGGACGTGCTCGAAGAAGACGAGGTGAGCGTGTAGCCATGGGAGTACCGCGCGAAGTGGTGCGGCGGGTATAAGCGGAGAGAATTACTTCGGTTGCGGGAAGTAGATACCTTTTGCAAACTCCTGGCTGCTGTCCAAAAGCGCAGTGATCTCATCCGCAATGGTTGTGTCTTCGTCGATCTTTTTTCTGTAATGGTTCGCCATGATGATTGCGGTATATGGTCCAGCTGGATCGTATTTGACGTGGCGAGGGCGAAGCTTCTTCTGGACGGGGCATTGGATGTCGAGCCTGTGATGCCATATCTGAGCATGGTGGCAGCACATATTACGAAGAACGGACAGCGAATGCACTACGCTGCCGAAGGGATCCCACTGCAACGATAATGACGCGGCAACTGCTTTGACCGAATCACGGTCAGCGAAATATTCGATCATGTTTGAAATATGGCCGAACGATACAACTTCCACAGCGGCCCAGATGGGAACCTTCCTGTAACGGCTGATCCTGCTTTCTAGGTCATCGCCATTAAATTCCTCATCGGCGAAGTGGGCTATAGAAGCAGCCTTTGTCCGGGAGAGGTCGCTCACAAGGCTCTTAACTATGTTTTCCCGCTTGTCGTTTAGGCTGAGATACGAAGATTCGCCAAGATAGAACGCTTTGTTCCCATGCGTACGACCGAGTTCGTGGGCAAGCGCAGCTCTTATGCCTATTTCGATTACGGTAAGTTGCTGGAACAGCAGCTTACGAAGCTGACTATCTAGCTCCATGATTTTCCGTATGTCGGCAAAGCTTGCGCCTTCGACGAATGCGTTGTCCCCGTATTCTGGATTACGCTGGAATTGGCGCGCATAGCCAGTAAAGCGATAGTAGTTCGTTGCTTTGAGAAATTTAGCGAGTTCGTCTGTATCCTCGCATTCGATTTTACGGTCGTAAACAAGCAAGCTAACAAGTTCATCTATGGTTTTGAATGGCTTATCCTGGGACATGGCGAGCCTTCCGCGGATACAAGGAGGCCCACCGCATTTCAGGACGCTAAGCGTAGCCTTGGGTGGGCGCTGATTTACTTAGTTTAAGTTTGTACAACCCATGGGTCAAGTAAAAGTTTGCCGAGTGTAGTGAAAGGGGGCGCGGCCAAGGTGGAGGATTGCGTTTACTCGCTCAACGTACAGAGATTTACTTCATTGACGAAGCTCATCGCGACCATAAGCGAGGTGGAGCGTATTTTAACCAGCATGATGACGTCGGATCGCGAGACAGTTAAGGTTGCTCTTGCTGGCACGCCTCATGTCGAGCAGAAGGGCGGTAGCAACACTAAGGAAGCGTCCAGGGTTGCATGCACATATCTCTCTTGCTGACTAAGCCTTTGTCTCGATTGCACCCTCGCTGCTTCAAGCGGATCGCGGCCCGAGTCGCAAGAGGCTCGGTTCCACTAGCGGCGATGATTAATTCGGCTTCCTGAGGGCAGCGAAGGCTTGCTTCGTTCTGGTCACGATTCGCGAATTTGTAATATCCTGCAGCTTCAACTGCTGCTACTTCGTAATAGTCTTCATTAAGAAAGTGCCCGAAGAAACCTTCGGGCACTAAAGATAATCTATCGAACAAATGTACGTCTTATTCCCACTCAATGGTCCCGATAGGCTTCGGGGTCAGGTCGTAGCACACGCGGCAGATACCGGGGACCTCGGCCAGAATCCGCGCGGTGATCTTCTTGAGCAGCGACCAATCTAGCTCCGGCACCTCGGCGGTCATGGCATCCACCGTGTTGACCGCGCGGATGATCGCCGGCCACTCGAAGGCGCGCACGCCGTCGCGCACGCCGGTCGCGCGGAAGTCGGGCACCGTCACGAAGTACTGCCACACCTTGCCCTCTAAGCCGGCCGCCGCGAACTCGTCGCGCAGGATGGCGTCGGCTTCGCGCAGCGCCTCCAGGCGATCGCGCGTGATGGCGCCCAGGCAGCGCACGCCCAAGCCGGGACCGGGGAACGGCTGGCGCTCAACCATGCCTTCGGGCAGTCCCAGCTCGCGGCCGATGACGCGCACTTCGTCCTTGTACAGCAGCTTGACGGGCTCGCACAGCTCGAACTGCAGATCGTCGGGAAGGCCGCCCACGTTGTGGTGAGCCTTCACGCCGTCGGACTCCAGGATATCGGGGTAGATGGTGCCCTGCGCCAGGAAGCTTACCTCGTCGCCCACCTTGCGCGCCTCTTCTTCGAACACGCGGATGAACTCGGCGCCGATGATCTTGCGCTTGGCCTCGGGCTCTTCCACGCCGTCGAGAAGCGACAGGAAGCGATCGGTCGCGTCCACGTACACCAGGTTCGCATCCAACTGATTCTGGAACACGTCGACAACCTGCTCGCTTTCGCCCTTGCGCATGAGGCCGTGGTTCACGTGCACGCAGATGAGCTGCTTGCCGATAGCCTTGATCAAAAGCGCCGCCACGACCGACGAATCCACGCCGCCGGACAGGGCCAGCAGCACCTTCTGGTCGCCGACTTGCGCCTGAATGGCCTCCACCTGCTCGTCGATGAACGCCTTTGCCAGTTCGGGCGTGGTGATGCGCTCCATGTCGTCGGGACGCTTGTTGGGATCCATGCGGTCTCCTTTTTCTCGTCGGTAAGCCGGGCGCACAGCCGCAGCCTTGGTTTCACTGGTGAGATTATAGCGGACGAACGGACGTCGAGAAACGGCGCATTGGCGGCGACGGCTCGTAACCGCCCTTTCTAAACGAAATCTTCGCTCTAATTCTCGTTGTGGATAAATTTCGCGCCGCGTTCCCGGTTGCGCGTCCGATGCGTCCGTTCCGCTTGAGCCGATCGCGCAAGCGGGGCAGGGTGCCCGACGCGCGCCGGCTTCAACGGCGTGATGCGATGAGGCGGTCGATGCGCTGGATAACGGGGTAGCCCACCAGCACTCCGGCAACAGAGCCGATGACGATGGCGGGCCAAGAAATCGGCGAAAGCGCCAGCAGGTTCAAACCGCATGCCGCAATCGCGCCAACCAAGCATGCCCGCTTGAGCGGCATGTGCTGCCAGAGAGCATTGACCAAAAGGAAGGCGAGCCCTGCGGAGGCAAGAGACTGGGAAACGGCGCGCACGGGATCTTCGGCGCCGGGCTGAACGAGCGCGGAGAAGGCGAACCATCCGGCCACGAGCGCCCAGCGCAGAACGACTATGGCGCACCGGGCAAGGTTGCGCTTCGCGGGAGGCTCGTTGTCTTCGAGGTCGTTCATGGCTTCATGCTACCTTGGGGAAGGCGGCTTCGTGATCTCGAATGAAAGCCGCATCCGTTTCGTTACCGGTAAGGAAACGGACTCTCGTCCTACTCCTTTCTCCAGAGCCCCGATTCCTTGTACAGCTCCTCCACCTTGTTGCGCGCCCAAGGCGTCTTGCGCAGGAAGTTGAGCGAGCTTTTAAGGTTCGGGTTGTTGCTGAAGCAGTTGATGTGGATGCGTCGGGCAAGCTCGTTCCAGCCGTACTCGTCCACCAGCTCCTCGAGCATTGTCTTGAGCGTGATGCCGTGCAGCGGGTCGTTGGGATGCTCGCGCATCTTCGGGTTGTCGGAGGCCATGGGTCGTCCTTCTCGTATTCGGTTTCGCAAGGTTCCATAGTACAAGAAAGGTCGCCCGCGCCAAAGCGCGAGCAACCTTTCGAATCAACGCGATAGGGAAAGCGCCTAGCGCTTCATGCTTCCCACGTTCATGGCGCGCATGGCGTTCAGGATGGCAAGAACCGCCACGCCTACGTCGGCGAATACGGCCAGCCACATGTTGGCGAAGCCTATCGCAGCCAGGATCAGCACAAGGAACTTCACGCCCAGGGCGAACACGATGTTCTGCCGCACGATCCTCATGGTCTTGCGCGCAAGGCGTATGGCTTGCGCGATGCTCGACGGCTTGTCGTCCATGAGCACCACGTCGGCGGCTTCGATGGCCGCATCCGACCCCATGGCTCCCATGGCAATGCCGATGTCGGCGCGCGTGAGCACCGGCGCGTCGTTGATGCCGTCGCCCACGAACGCCAGCTTGCCCCGTCCTCGACCGTGCGCGTGCGTGCGGTCGAGCAGCTTCTCCACCTCGGCCACCTTGTCTTGGGGAAGCAGCTGTGCTCGGTACTCGTCGATTCCCAGCTTGCTGGCCACGGCGGCGGCTACGTCGGCGCGATCGCCCGTGAGCATGACGGTTTCGCGTACGCCCGCCGCGCGCAGATCGGCGACAGCTTGGGCGGCGTCGGGCTTGACGACGTCGGCTATGACGATGTGGCCGATATAGCTTCCGTCCAGCGACACGTGCAGGATGGTCCCCGTCAAGTCGCATTCGCGGAAGTCTACGCCGCACGAGCTCATGAGCTTGTCGTTTCCAACGTACACCACGTGCTCGTCGATGGTCGCGCGCACTCCGTGACCGCTTTGCTCTTCCGTATCCGCGATGCGCTGCCGATCAAGAGTCCCGCTGTATGCTTTCTTGACGGAAAGCGCAATGGGGTGGTCGGAGTACGCTTCGGCATGCGCTGCGATGGACAGCAGGCGGTCGGGGTCGATGTCGGCTTGCGGGTGCACGGCTACGACGTTGAACGATCCGTCGGTCAGCGTTCCCGTTTTGTCGAACACGACGGTTTCTGCGGATGCGAGCGCCTCCAGATAGTTGCTGCCCTTCACCAAGATGCCCAGGCGCGACGCCCCGCCGATGCCGCCGAAAAACGAAAGCGGGACCGATATGACGAGCGCGCACGGGCACGACACGACCAGGAATACCAGGCCGCGCTGCACCCAGTCCGACCAGCTTGCGCCCGTGAGAAGCGGCGGAGCTACAGCCAGGAGCGCCGCGATGATCACCACGGCGGGCGTGTAATAGCGCGCGAATCGGGTGATGAAGTTCTCGGTGCGCGCCTTCTTCTCGGCCGCGTTCTCCACCAGTTCCAGAATGCGCGACACGGTGGACTCGCCGAACGGCTTGCTCACGCGCACGACCAGCTTGCCCGATAGGTTGACGCATCCCGAAATGATCTCGTCGCCGCTTTGCACCTCGCGCGGCACCGATTCTCCGGTAAGCGCCGCGGTGTCAAGCTGGCTTCGGCCGTCGACTACCACGCCGTCGAGCGGCACGCGCTCGCCAGGCTTGATCACGATCTCGTCGCCGACGTTCACTTCGTAGGGGTCCACCTGCGCAAGCGATCCGTCGCGTTCGACATTCGCGTAATCGGGGGCGATGTCCATCATGTCGGCGATCGACTTGCGGCTCTTTCCTACCGCGTAGCTTTGGAACAGCTCTCCTACCTGGTAGAACAGCATAACGGCGGCGCCTTCGGCCATGTGCGGGTCGCTGTCGGGAAACAGCACGAGCGCGAACGCGCCAATGGTCGCTACCGTCATGAGGAAGTTCTCGTCGAACACCTGCCCGCGCCCGATGTTCCTGGCTGCGCGCAGCAGAACGTCGTAGCCGGCGATGAGGTAGGGGACAAGGAACAGGATGAACTCGATCCAAAGGGCGTTCGTTTCGCTGCCGAGCCAGGTGGCTAGCGGAAGCGTTTCGACGGCAGCGTAGACGAGGACGAACAGCACGATGGCTGCAACGATGCGGTTCCTTGTCCGTCTCTGCTTTTTGTTCATAGGGTCCTTCTTTTCGCGTTTCGGGGCGCACGATGCCCGGCGTCGATCGGCGCCGTGGTGCACCTGGGTTGTCTGGAGGGGCTAGCGCACGATCACGCAGTCAGGTTCGTACTTGCTGCAGATGCGCTGGGCTTCGGCAAGGACGGCATCGAAGCGACCTTCGTCTGCTTCGATCACCAGCTTGGAGGTCATGAAGCTGATCGTGGCGCTTTGCACGCCGTCGATTTCCTTGATTCCGTTTTCCATTTTAGCGGCGCAGTTCGCGCATTCGAGGTCTTGGAGTTTGAACGCTTTGCGCATGTCGCTGTCCTTTCGTTCTTGGTTCGGCTTTATTCGCAGATATGGGTCATGCCTTGGGCGAGCATCGTGTGCACGTGATCGTCCGAAAGCGAGTAGATGACGTTCTTGCCGTCGCGCTGGAATTTCACCAGCCGCGCCTGCTTGAGCGTGCGCAGCTGATGCGACACCGCGCTGTGCGTGGCGCCGATCGCGTCGGCGATGTCCGCCACGCACAGTTCCTGGCCCATGAGGGCGTACAGGATCTTGATGCGGGTGGTGTCGCCGAATACCTTGAACAGGTCGGCCAGGTCGTAGAGCAGTTCCTCGTCGGGCATGCAGTCAAGCGTGGCGTCGATTGCATGTTCGGCATTGCCGCAGGCGCAGCCTCCGTCGTGGGAGCTGGCAAGATGCGGAGCTTCTTCCGTGGACATGGTAACCTCTTTTCATGTGAACAACTGTTCATAAGTATACGGACGCATGCGAGGCTGTCAAGCGTTCGTGAAGCAATCTGCAAAACTCGTCCGTTCTTTTCCGGTAACGGCAGCGGCGAGCGGGCTGCAAGCGTCTCGCAAGATGCGGTATCATGGCGGCGACCGCGGACAAGAGAGAAGGAGCTCGCATGGCATTCGAAGAGATCGACGTCGCTCAGCTGCAGATGAACCCGTTCACCATGATCGGCGACCAATGGATGCTCGTGACTGCAGGCGACGAGCGCGGGTGTAACACGATGACTGCAAGTTGGGGCGGTTTCGGCGTGCTGTGGGGGATGAACGCGGCGACCGTCTACCTGCGTCCTCAGCGCTACACCAAAGAGTTCGTCGATGCCAACGACCGCTTCACGCTGTCGTTTCTGGGCGAGGAGCATCGCAAGGCGCTTGCGTACTGCGGCAAGGTGTCGGGACGCGATCAAGCCGACAAGCTTGCGCGCGCCGGGTTGTCGCCCTACTACGTAGATGGCACGACGGGCATTCAAGAGGCCGATCTGGTGCTCGTGTGCCGTAAGCTCTACGCTGCGGACATGCCGCCCGAGAACTTCATCGCGAAGGAGAACGATGAGCAATGGTATTCCCAGCACGACTACCATTGCATGTACGTCGCGCAGGTTGAGCGCGCCCTTGCCAAGCGTTGACGCCGCCGCGCTCCTCTGACGTCCGTTGCGCTGCCGTGAACGTGTGCAGAACGTGAATGAGGCGGCTCAGTGCGCTTTTTGTTGTGAATACAACGGAATAGAGCACAGCGTCCTGGTACGATCGGCGAACGCTAGGCGGATTGTGCATGAGGAGAAAGATGCTGCCATGATAAGACGAGTTATCCATATAGACGAAGCGGCCTGCAACGGCTGCGGAATATGCGTGAGCGCTTGCCACGAGGGCGCCATCGGCCTTGTGGACGGGAAGGCCCGCCTGTTGCGCGACGATTACTGCGACGGTCTGGGCGACTGTCTGCCGGCGTGCCCTACGGGCGCCATCACGTTCGTCGAGCGCGAGGCGGCCCCGTACGATGAAGCGGCCGTCAAAGCGCGGATGGCCGCCGCACCCGCAGGCGGCCGGTCGGGCGGATGCCCGGGGTCGCTCTCTCGGTTCTTCGCAGCCGAGGAGCCTGCTCCGGTTCGGCCTGCGTTGCAGCAGCCCGACGTCGCGCTTGAGGCCGATGCGTCCTCGACGCCCCCTTCGCAGCTGGCTCAATGGCCGGTCGAGATCAAGCTCGTGCCGGTTCGCGCGCCCTATTTCGAGGGGGCTCACGTGCTGGTGGCAGCGGATTGCACGGCCTTTGCCTACGCTGATTTCCATCGAAGGTTCATGCGCGGCCGTACCACGGTTATCGGGTGTCCGAAGCTCGACGCCGTGGATTACACCGAGAAGCTGGCTGCCATATTCGCTGGCAACGACATTGCATCGGTGACCGTTGCGCGCATGGAGGTGCCGTGCTGCGGCGGAATCGAGCATGCGGCGCGCGCGGCGCTGGAGCTCAGCGGCAAGGACGTGCCGTTCGAGGTCGTAACCGTGTCGGTGCGCGGAGAGCTGCTGTAGCGATCGACGTTCTTGCCGCGCGCGGCGCCGGTTCGTGCTATCGTTCGTCTGCGACGAAAGGTGAAGCATGAAGGCTGGCGCGCGCGGTGACGGGACGTCTAGAGGAAAACGGTTGGGAACTGCCGGCGGGTCGGGCGGTTCTCCCATTGCGCGCGGACATGCGGTTGCGCTCGTCACGGTGCTTATATGGGCGGTCACCTTCGTTTCGACGAAGGTGCTGCTGGAGCATTTCGCGCCTGTGGAAATCCTTTTCTTCCGCTTCGTCATGGGCTTTTTAGCGCTTGTTGCCCTAAGGCCTCGGCGGTTGTCGGTTCGCGGTTTCGCCGAGGAGTGCTGGTTTATCGCGGCCGGCGCTACGGGCGTCATGCTGTATTACCTGCTGGAGAATATTGCGCTCACATTTGTCACGGCATCGATCGTCGGCGTCGTGGTGGCGGCAGCGCCCCTGTTCACCGGTTTGCTTTCGGCGGTGGTTTTCAAGGAGCGGTTGCACGCGCCCTTCTTCTTCGGCTTCTTGGTGGCCATGGCGGGCGTGTGCTTGGTCAGTTTCGGCGGCGCGGAGGCGCTTCCAGCGGATGCCGGAGCGAGGGCAGGGCTAGGGGAGGTTGTCGTAGGGGTGGCGCTTGCCCTTACGGCCGCCGCTACATGGGCGGTTTACTCCCTGGTGTCGAAGAAGATCTCGACGTTTGGATACGACAGTGTGCTGGCAACGCGCCGGACGTTCGCCTGGGGCTTGGCGCTTATGGTGCCGACGCTGCCCCTGCTGGGCTTTTCGCCCGACTGGCCTGCGCTCCTTTTGCCGCAATCCTGGGCGAACCTGGCGTTTCTGGGCTTAGGGGCGAGCGCTTTATGTTTCGTGACTTGGAACGTTGCGGTGCGCGAATTGGGGCCGGTGCGCACGAGCCTCTACATCTACCTGGTGCCGGCGTTGACCGTCATGGCGTCGGCGGTCGTACTGGGGGACCCGTTGACGCCGCCTGTTCTGGTGGGCGTCCTTCTTACGGTGGCAGGGCTTTTCTTGTCCGAGCGGGGAAAGTGAGCGCCGCTTGCGAGATCCTTGCGTCTGATCGGGAGGTTCGCCGGAGTTCCGAGCTTCGTCTGCACGTTGGAGCGGCTCGAGCAAGCTCAGTCTTCGGGCTTTGCGCGCAGGGGCACCTGGCTTCGATCGGCCAGGTCGGCGTATCGTCCGTCCAGCCATCGAGCCGCTTCCTGCGTGTTCAGCACGAGCGGCATGCGGTTGTGCACGTCCGCCACGCATGCGCACGGCTTCGCGGTCACAAGGGCGAAGCGACCTTTTTCGTGAACTGCCGCAAGGAAAAGCGGCTCCCCGTCGGCGCGCTCGAACGCGTACTGGCGCTTCGCGCTTTTCCCCGTCGTCTTGTCGAGGGCGGTTTCGCTTCGGTGGGTTTCGAAGAACGCACGCACGGCGACGATGCACCTTCGTCGGGCAGCGGCGTCTGCCCACATGCCATCTTGGCTTTCGAGGATCGATTCGATGCGCGCGTTGTACACGGTGCCCGACGAGGCCCAAGGAGCATCGAATCCCCAGACCATATCGGTGACGGCAAGCTGCGAGCCCCGACCTGTTGCCGCAATCACCGCAACGGTGGACGAGGGGTAGGCTTCCGCTGCATCGACGGGGCGGGAGAGGTGCTGGCGATACGTTTCGAGCGCATCGAGCATGCTGAGGTCGATGCGCTCCCGCGCAAGCTCCGCCGCGATGGACTCGGCGGCTTTCATGATGTCTGCGCGCTTGAGCGTGGCGAATCGGTGGCACATGGCTGCTCCTTGGCGGGTCGAGCTTTCCGGGCGATGGCTGGCTTTACGCCTCGGCTTCCAGCTTGAACTTGCCGTGCTCGCGGTGGACCTTGAAGGGGTAGACGATAAGCTCGAGTCCCAGCAACAGCAGATGATGCTCGATATTGGCGAAGGGGTTGAGGATCAAAAGCACCGCCAGCACCAGCTGGAACACGCACAAGCCGAGCGGCAGAAGATAAGGCTCTTTCGCTTTGATGGACGCTATGATCTGGTCGAACTCGCCGCCTGCTTTGTACAGGCCCAGCAAACCCCAGATGATTCCGATGAACATGGTGGACTTCGAGCCATGGACGATGGTCGTCATTCCCAGAATGCACAGCACGATGGCGGTCCCCACGCTGCTCTGCGCGGCATCGACGTTTCGCTCGCGCGCCACCGTGACGATGCTGCCCGCGCCCGAAAGGACCATGGGCACGCCGAGAAAATAGGGCAGCACCTCTTCGGCGATATCGGGAAACAGCAGGCATCCGACGCCCACCAAGGGAATGAGCAGCATGGAGACGATGGCCACGCGCGCGCTCGGGCGGCTTTTCTTGATGTCTTGCACGGACTGCACGGTCGACATGGGTCCAGCTCCTTTCGAAGGTGGTCGAGCATTGTATCACGAGCCTTCCGACGGTGGCGCGCATTGTTGAGGATTCGAGAAGTTCATCGTAAGCGCCGGTCTCCGGCATCTTGGCGGATAGGGAGCCCGGGGCGTTTGCGTACGATTCAGCACTGCCGTGCGATGTATTCCGAAATTTCCCATAAGAGTGCTTGACAATACCCCGTGCGGGTATATACTTCGCGTAATCGCATGCCCCCTGGGGGTATGTGCAGAATGGATGCGCCTTCGAGAAAGGACCGTCATGGCAACCGATAAGCGCAACGGCGAAACAAGCGCGCCCGCCGCCGGTTCGTGCTGCTGCCGTCATAAGGACACGCCGCGCTCGGCTGAGTTGCAGGATGACTTGCAAAAGCGGCTCAATCGCGTGATAGGCCAGCTCAACGGCGTGAAATCAATGATCGACGATAACCGTTACTGCGGTGACGTGCTCACGCAGCTTGCGGCGGCGGAAAGCGCCGTGCACAGCGTTTCGGCCATTATGCTGCGCAATCACCTGGAAACATGCGTGGTCGAGCAAATCGAGCGCGGCAACACGGAAGTTATCGACGAGGTCATGCAGCTGCTGAAGAAGTTCTCGCGTTAGCGCGCAGGGCCGACGCGCAGGCCCGCTGCGAACGCCTGACGCGAACGGCTGTCGTGAACATCCGCTGCGAACGGCCGGCGCGCGGGGTCATTGTCGCCCGAAACGTACGGAAAATAACTCGAAAGCGTACGTTTCGGGCGACAATAGGTTCTGCCTCCGCTTCCGCCGAGTCCCTCACGCGGCGCTTCGGCACCCTGTGTTCACGGAGCGTCGGGTTGCAAGGCGGGCGTTTCGGCATGTGCCGGAAAGGAATGCAAGATGAAGCAAACATTTGACGTGACGGGCATGACCTGTGCGGCATGCTCGGCGCGGGTGGAGAAAGCCGCTCGGTCGGTGGACGGCGTGCAGGGCGTGTCGGTCAACCTGCTTAAAAACAGCATGGACGTGACCTACGCCGACGGTTCATCGGCTTCGGACGCTGCCGCCGAAGTGAGCGCCGCCGTGGAAAAGGCCGGATACAGGGCTTTTCCACGCGTCGAGCAAGGCGGAGCTTCGGGCGGTAGTCGGGCTCGCGCCGCCCAGGCGAGCCCCGTTGTCGACGCAGCCGCCGAAGCTGCGCACGTGAGGATGCGCCTGGCCGTGTCGACGGCATTCACGGTTCCGCTGTTCTACCTGAGCATGGGGCACATGTTCGGTTGGCCGTTGCCGGCGTTTCTGCTCGGCGAGGCGAACGTCATCCCGTTCGCGCTCACGCAGTTCCTCTTGCTGCTCCCCGTGGCGTTCGTGAACTTCAAGTTCTTCCGCGTGGGGTTCAAGGCGCTTTTCCACGGTGCTCCGAACATGGACTCGCTCATAGCGCTGGGCTCGACCGCCTCGGCGGGGTACGGCGTGTACGCTCTGTATAAAATGGGGTACGCGCTGGGCGCAGGGGACCTGCACGCGGCGCATGCGGCGTCCATGGACCTGTACTTCGAGTCTGCGGCCATGATCCTGACCCTCATCACGCTGGGCAAGTACTTCGAGGCGCGCGCGAAAGGCAGGACCACCGATGCCATCGCGAAGCTCATGGATCTGGCTCCCAAGGAGGCCGTGCGCCTGACGGACGGGCGCGAGGAGCGCGTGCCGGTGGAAGAGCTGCGCGTGGGCGACGTGCTGGCGGTCAAAGCGGGCGAAGGCGTGCCTGTGGACGGCGTTGTGCTCGAGGGCGCAGGAACGGTGGACGAGTCCGTCATCACGGGGGAAAGCGTTCCGGTTGAGAAGCGGCCGGGAGACGCCGTGACCGGCGGCGCCATAAACCGAACGGGCTGGTTTTCCATGCGCGCGGACCGCGTGGGCGACGACACCGTGCTTTCCGGCATCATTCGTCTGGTGGACGAGGCCACGTCCACGAAAGCCCCTATCGAGAAGATCGCCGACCGAATATCGGGCGTGTTCGTTCCCGTGGTCATCGTAATCGCCGTGGCGACGTTCGCTGCGTGGACGGCGTTGGGATCTCCGCTCGAAACCGCGCTCTCGCATGCCGTTACGGTGCTGGTGATCTCGTGCCCGTGTGCGCTGGGCTTGGCAACTCCCACGGCAATCATGGTGGGCACGGGCCGTGGCGCGCAGCGCGGCATCCTGGTTAAATCGGCGGAGGCTCTTGAGACCGCCCATGACGTGAAAACCGTCGTGCTGGACAAGACGGGCACCGTCACGCGCGGCGAACCGAGCGTGACCGACGCGCTGTGCGCGCCGGATTCCGGCCTTGACGATCTGGCTCGGCTTGCGCTGTCCATCGAGGGTCGCTCGGAGCATCCGCTGGCTTTGGCCGTCGTCGCGTGGGCCGATCGGCGCGGCGTTCAACGTCTTGCCGTGGAAGAGTTCGCGCAGGTGCCGGGCGGGGGCCTGACGGCCGTCGTGGACGGCATGCCTGCGTCGGCCGGCAACGATCGGCTCATGCGCGAGCAGGGCGTGGACGTTTCCTCTTTGGAGGCTGACGCGCAGCGTTTCGCCGAAGCGGGCAAGACGCCGCTCTTCTTCGCATGGGGCGGTCGGCTTGCGGGGGTTTTGGCGGTTGCCGATACCGTGAAGCCTACGAGCGCGGCGGCGCTGACCGAGTTGCGGGCCATGGGCATTCGCACGGTCATGTTGACCGGCGACAACGAGCGCACCGCTGCGGCCATTCAACGCGAAGTGGGAGCCGACCAGGTCATTGCCGGGGTGCTTCCGGATGGGAAAGAGCGCGAGATCCGGCGCTTGGCCCGCCAGGGAAAGGTTGCCATGGTGGGCGACGGCATCAACGACGCGCCCGCGCTTGCGCGCGCCGATGTCGGGATAGCTATCGGAGCCGGTACGGACATCGCTATCGAGAGCGCCGACGTGGTGCTCATGAAAAGCGACGTGCTCGACGTGCCCGCAACTATTCAGCTTTCGCGTGCCACGCTGCGCAACATCAAGCAGAACCTGTTCTGGGCGCTTGTCTACAACACGGTCTGCATTCCCGTGGCGGCCGGTGCGTTCGCGTTCGCCGGGATCAACCTCAATCCCATGATCGCGGCGGCGGCTATGAGCATGAGCTCGGTGTGCGTGGTGGCGAACGCCCTTCGGCTGCGCAGATGGGAGCCGCGTTTTAGCCGGACGGCAACGGCGGCGGCCCGGCAGGCTGCCGATCAGCAAAGCGAATCGGGCGGCGTCGAGGCGCCTGAAAGAAAGGAGACAGCCATGGAAAGAACCTTGCATGTGGAGGGCATGATGTGCCCGCATTGCGTCTCGCACGTGAAGAAGGCCCTCGAAGGGGTGGACGGCGTTGAAGAGGCGATCGTGGATCTGGAGGCAAAGACCGCTGTGGCGAAACTTGGGAAGGACGTGCCCGTCGAGGATCTTGCCGCCGCCGTGGTCGATGCCGGATACGAGGTGACGAAGGTCGATTAGCATTGCGGGAAGGGAGCCGCCGTTCGCAAGGCTCCCTTCCCGCGTTAGCAGCCTACGATGATCTCGCGCAGTGCGCTGATCAATTTCTCGTTGTCTTCGCGCGTGCGCACGGCCACGCAGAAGTAGCGGCCGTCTTCAAGGCCCGGCGTGCTTTCCAGCTTGCGAATCAGGAAGCCGGCAAGCTGCAGTCTGCTGGCAAGCTCTTCGGCGCTTGCGACGCCTAACGTCATGTCCGCTCCGGCATCGAAGGTGCACATGACGTAGTTCGCTTCCGCGGGGAAAATGTCGATACCGGGAATCAGGTTGAGCATGCACTGAAGCCAGGGAATCTCGGAATCCAGGAACTCGCGGGTGCGCTCCAGGTGCCCTACTTCGGTCAGGGTCAGCTCGCCGAGCACTTCGGCGAACATCGGAACCGCGGAGCTGTCGTAGAAGCGCGCGATCTGCGCGATGGTGTCGGGGTGCGCTATGCAGTAGCTGATGGGCACGCCCGGCATGGCGAAGGGCTCGCAGAAGGAGCGAACCACCACCAGGTTGCGATGTTCGGACGTGAGCTCGACCATGCTCTCGCCGCCGAGCGTAAGCTCGATGGATCGTTCGTCCACCACCACCCACGTGCATGCCTCCAGATACGACAGCAGCGTCGGCTGCGGCAAGAGGCGGCTGGTGGGGTAGCCCGGGTTTGCCAGCACGGCGGCGTCGAAGTAGATGCCGTGCCGTTCGGCTGCGGCGGGATCGGGAATGACGAATCCTGCCGGGCTGGTTATCTCGACCACGCGATGCCCGGCGTTTCCCGCCGCCAGCGCATACTCGGCCGGTCCCGGCACGGTGACGCCGACTGTGCACGGCTGGTAGGTTTGGGCAACCGCCCGAACCATGTCGCCGACGGTCGATCCCACGAGAAACGATGCCACGGGCAGCCCGAACCTGCGCGCGAGCACGCTGCGCAGCGTATGAGCCTCGCGGTCGGGCGGATAGTTCAGCTGTCCGGCGGCAAGCGCCGCTTCCATAGCTCGTATGAACGTAGGGGGAGTGCCCAAGGGGTTCGCCGTGCCCGAAAAGTCTATCCAGTTCATTTCGGTGCGCAACTCGTAGGGCGGAGAGAGCAGCTGCTCGGGAAGCGCGGTCACGCAGTCGCGTACGCACCCGCGCGCGACGGTTTCATGCAGCGCCATCGTCCCTCCTTTCCGACTGTCGTCAACGAACCGCAAATGGACTCGACGTCGAAATCCAGGTGAGCGTTTGAAGCGGGCGTTCGAATGCGGTCGCATCCATGCCTTCCTTAAGAGGCAGGGAATGAACATCCTAGCACAAGTTCCATACGCGCGCAGCGGACATGGTAGACTAATTGCGATCATGAATCTCTCGGGCGAACATACCGATTCGGCTTGCAGCGGCGACCAGGGCGCCTCGATGCTGTTGGCCCCCTGGGAAGGCTCTGCCATCCTTCTGGTCGATCTGGACGCGTTCTTCGCTTCGGTCGAGCAACTGGACCATCCCGCTTGGCGCGGCAAGCCCGTTATCGTGGGCGGCGACCCCGACAAGCACGGCGTGGTGTCCACCGCATCCTACGAGGCCCGGCCGTTCGGCGTGCGCAGCGCCATGCCCTCGTCAACGGCGAAGCGCCTGTGCCCGCAGGCCATCTGGACGCGCGGGCATTTCGATCGCTATCGGGCGGTCTCCAATCAGATCATGGATATCCTGAAGGCCGAAACCCCTCGCGTGCAGCAGGTGAGCATCGACGAGGCGTTCATGGACGTGACGCCGACCGCCGTCAACTGCGAGCACCCGGTGCTCGTGGCGCAGCGCATCCAGACGCGCGTGGAAAAGCTTGGCGTGACCTGCTCGATTGGCGTTGGAACCTCCAAGACGGTGGCGAAGATCGCTTCCGACATGGACAAGCCGCGCGGCTTGACCGTGGTGTATCCGGGAAGCGAGCGGGACTTCCTGGCGCCGTTGCCCGTTCGGGTCATGAGCGGCATCGGGGCCGCGGCCGAGGAGAAGCTGCGCTCGCGCGGCATCGTCACGCTCGGGCAGCTGGCCGCAGCCGACGAGACCATGCTGGTAAGGATGTTGGGCAAAAACGGTCGCGTCATGCACATCCGCTCGCTCGGCGGCGACGATGCGCCGGTCGAGCAGGACGATGCGGTGAAGTCGGTGTCCAACGAAATGACGTTCGCGCACGATCTGGTCGATCGGCAGGATGTGGAAGCGGCCATCGCCACCATGGCTGCCAAAGTGGGCCGTCGCTTGCGTCGCAAAGGGCTTGTCGGACGCACGGTTGGCCTGCGGGTCAAATTCGACGATCGGAGCGTGCGCTCGGTTCAGCGGCAGCTGCCGAACCCCTCCGACGACGAGCTGGCCTACACGCCGATCCTATACCGTATGGTGGACGAAGTGTGGCGTCCGGGCATGCCGGTTCGCTTGATCGGCGTTGCGATGACCGGGTTCGACGCCGATGCCGCCGTGCAGGAGAGCTTGTTCGACCTGTCCGAGGCCGCGCCGTCGGACGACGATGCCGCGCCCGTCATCAAAGACGAGGGCAAGCGCCGGGGCCTTCTTGACGCCACCGATCTTGTGCGAAACCGGTTCGGCGAATCGGCCGTGCGGTTCGGGCATGAGCTGCGCAACGAGAAGAACACCACCGGCTCGTCAAGCAAGAACATCGCGGACTACAAGTAGAAGCGCATCCGAAGCGCTGCGTCGAGGAAGGGCGGACGTAGCGGGCGGGTTCTCGTTGAAAAGCGGGCGAACGAAAAAGGCCGGCGGGGCGTCCCGTCGGCCTTTTGGCAGGTTGCGTTTCGCGAGGGGCTAGCGCTTGTCAGCCAAGAAGAACAGCGCCATCGTGCCCGGCCCGGAGTGCGCGCCGATCACCGGGTCGACGTAGTTGATGACCACGTCGCGCACGCCGAAGCGCTCTTTGACCTGCGCGGCGACGTACTCCGCATCCTCCAGGCAGTCGCCGTGCGTGATGAACACCATCTGGTCCTCGATGGGCTTGATCGCCGTTTTCTCCATGTGGTCGACCAGGGCGTTGAGCGATTTCTTGCGCCCGCGCACCTTCTCCATAGGCACCAGATGCCCGTCGTCGTCCACGTGCATGACCGGCTTGATGTTGAGCATCGTGCCCGCCCAGGCGCTCGTTTTCGACACGCGCCCGCCGCGGAACAAGAACATGAGGTCGTCCACCGTGAACCAGTGGGCAAGCTTCAGCTTGTTGGCTTCGACCCAATCCCTGACTTCTTCGATGGCGGCGCCTGCGCGAGCGCGCTGCACCGCGTGCCACACCAGCAGGCCTTCGCCGCCGGAGGCCGCCAGCGTGTCCACGGAGAGCACCGTGCGGTCGGGGAACTCGCCGGCAAGCTGGCCCACCAGAAGCTCCACGGCTTCGTACGTGCCGGACAGGCCGCTCGAGAATCCCAGGTACAGGACGTCGCGACCCTGCTCCAGCAGGCCGCGCATCAGCTGCTCGGTGTCGGCCAGGTTCGGCAGGGAGGTTTTGAACACCTTCCCCTCGCGCATCATGGTGTAGAACTGCGATAGGTCGGTGTGCTCGCCCTTGAGGTAGCTTTGGTACACTTCGTCCTCGCCGTCGACCATGAAGGTGAGGGGCAGGACGTGCAAGCCGAAATCGTCGATCATCTCTTCGACGAGGTTGCTGCTTGAATCGGTGACGATTTCGAAGTTCATCGACATAGTCGCTTCCTTCCTGAAAAGCCAAGCGAACGGCATGTTCGGAAACAAAAGCCGCTCGCTTTGAATTGCAAACACAAGAAGTATACCGGTTCGCGCGCTTTCCTATGTCGCAATTTTGAAAAGTGCGATCGAACTCGCCGTATCCTGCCTTGCTTCCACTATACTATAGCGGTTTGCAACGATTGAAACGCGCGGCGGGCCGCAGGGGATTCTTTGGGTCCGCGCGCCGCATGCATCTTGGACTCTTGAGGAAAGGTACGGCATCCCGTGGCCAATACGTACAAGGAAACGATGAACCTGCCCAAGACCGACTTCGCAATGCGGGCGAACTTGCCCGAAAGCGAGCCGAAGCGTCTTGCGAAGTGGGAAGAGGAGCGCATCTACGAGCGCGTGCTGGAAAAGAACAAGGACGGCAAGCCCTTCATTCTGCACGACGGCCCCCCGTACGCCAACGGCCCCATTCACATCGGTCATGCCTTCAACAAGATCCTCAAGGACTTCGTGAACAAGTCCCACGCGCAGCGCGGCTTCTTCACGCCGTACGTGCCCGGTTGGGACTGCCACGGCCAGCCGATCGAGCACATGGTGGAAAAGACCCTCGGGCCTGAGAAGATGGCCAAGATCGACCAGCCCACGCTGCGTCGCCTGTGCCGCGAATGGGCCGAGAAGTACGTCGACATCCAGCGCGACGGGTTCAAGCGCCTGGGCGTCAACGCCGACTGGGATCACCCCTACCTCACGTTCACGCCGAACTACGAGTCCGGCAACGTGGAAGTGTTCAAGCAGATGTACCTGGACGGCTCGGTCTACCGCGGCCGCAAGCCCATTCACTGGTGCAAGCGCTGCCATACCGCGCTGGCCGAGGCTGAGATCGAGTACTCCGACGAAACGTCGCCGTCCATCTTCGTGAAGTTCAAGCTCGACGTGATGCCGGGCGTGTTCGAGGCCGCCGGAGCCGAGGGCGACGCCTACGTGCTCATCTGGACCACCACGCCCTGGACGCTGCCGGCCAACACGGCCGTGTCGCTTGCCCCCGACGCCGACTACGTCATGGTGCGCGCCGACGGGTCCAACGTGATCTTCGCGCGCGAGCTGGTGGAGCAGGTGGCCGAGATCGCGGGTTGGGAAAGCTATGACCTGGTGCTCGGCGAAGATGGCGAGCCCGTTGCGCTCAAGGGCCGTCAGCTGACCGGCCTGACTTACACGTGCCCCATCCGCCAGGATCTCAAGGGCACGATTATCTACGGCGATCACGTCACGCTCGATTCGGGCACCGGCGCCGTGCACACGGCTCCCGGACACGGCCAGGACGACTACCTGGTGGCGCTCGAATTCGACGTGCCGCTGCTCATGCCGGTGGACGACAACGGCGTGCTGACCGACGAGGCGGGCCCCTTCGCCGGCCTTGACGTCGAGGCGGCCAACCCGGTGATCATCGAGTGGCTGCGCGAGCGCGGCACGCTCGTGGCCCAGAAGACCATCTTGCACAGCTACCCGCATTGTTGGCGCTGCCACGAGCCGGTCATCTTCCGCGCCACCGACCAGTGGTTCGTGTCCATGGACAAGAACGCGCTGCGCGAGAACGCCCTGAACGCCATCGAGAACACGGTGGAGTGGATCCCCGCGTGGGCGAAGAACCGTATCGGCAGCATGGTGGCCGACCGTCCCGACTGGTGCATTTCGCGCCAGCGCTCGTGGGGCGTGCCCATTCCCGTGTTCAAGTGCGCGAAGTGCGGCAGCACGGTTGCTACCGAGGAGACGTTCGACGCGGTCATCGACCTGTTCAACCGCGAAGGGGCCGACGCGTGGTTCACGCGCAAGCCCTCCGAGTACCTGCCCCGCCACGTGAAGTGCGAAACGTGCGGATGCAGCGAGCTCGTGCCTGAAAAGGACATCCTGGACGTGTGGTGGGAAAGCGGCGTGTCCCATACCTCCGTGCTCAAGCATCGCGAGGCCGAGGGCCTGCGCTTCCCGGCGGATATGTACCTGGAAGGCTCCGACCAGCATCGCGGTTGGTTCCAGTCGTCGCTTCTGACCAGCGTGGGCGCTTACGGCGTGCCGCCGTACAAGTCTGTCATGCACTGCGGCTTCACGGTGGACGGCGAAGGCCGCAAGATGTCGAAGTCGCTGGGCAACGGCGTGGATCCGGCCGACGTGATGGCGAAGGCGGGCGCCGACGTGCTGCGCCTGTGGGTGGCCAGCGTCGACTACTCGCAGGACGTGAGCATTTCCGACGAGATCCTGCAGCGCACGAGCGAAGCGTACCGCCGCATCCGCAACACGTTCCGCTTCCTGCTGGGCAGCTTGGACGATTTCTGCTTCGAGCACGACGCCGTTTCCGACTGGGAGGGGCTCGAGCCGATCGACCAGTGGGCGATGGTGCGCACGCGGCATCTGCTTGCCGACGTCGAGGCGGCCTACGACAGCTACCGTTTCCATTACGTGTACCGCAGCGTGTACGACTACATCGTGAACGATCTGTCGGCCGTCTACATGGACGCGACGAAGGACCGCCTGTACTCCGAGGCGCCGAACTCGCCGCGCCGCCGCGCCGTGCAGACCGTGCTCGCGAACATCCTCGAAGTGCTCGTGCGCGTGCTGGCGCCCGTCCTGACGTTCACGACCGACGAGGTGTGGGAGCACTACCCGCAGGCCGAGCGCATGAACGAAGGCCGTCCCTCCAACGTGCAGCTGGCCGGTTGGCCTGAAGTCTCGGACTTCGTGCCCGCCATTCCCGCGGAAGGCGGCGAGCGCATGGCCGAGGACTTCGGCGTGGTGCTGGGCGTGCGCGAAGCGGTGACGAAGGCGCTTGAGGACGCCCGTGGCCAGAAGGTTGTGAACAAGAGCCAGGAAGCCGCCGTGACGGTGACGGCTCCGCGCAGCGTGCTCGACGTGCTGGAGCGCTACGACGCCGCCGTGTACGAAGAGCTGTTCATCGTGGCATCCGTGGCGTTCGTCGAAGGCGACGAGCTTGCAGCCGCGGTTGCTCGCACGGATGCGGAGAAGTGCCCGCGTTGCTGGAACTATCGCGTGCTCGGCGGCAACGCGAGCCATCCTGACGTGTGCGATCGTTGCGGCGACGCGCTCGACGCCATCGGCTTCACGGAAAGCGAGTAGGTTTTTGATCGACGACAACAAAGCCCAAACCGACCGTCTTGAGGCGCAGGGGGCTGTTGCAGGCGCTGCGCCCTCGCATCGCCTGCGCAGCGCCCTGATTCTCGGGGCGGCCGGCTTGGCCTGGCTTGCGCTGGACGTGCTCACCAAAAGCTGGTTTACTGCGAACTACGCGGTGGGGGAGGCTTCGGCGAACTCGCTTTGGGGGATCGTGCGCTTTCATCTGGTTCATAACACCGGGGCGGCGTGGGGCATGTTCGGCGACTCCACGTTCGCCTTGGGGATTATGTCGCTGGTCGTGTGCGCGGTTCTCGTCGTGTATTTGATCGGGTTCTCGCCGACCGCCTCGACGCTTGAGGCTTTGGGCCTTGCGCTGGTGGTTGCCGGAGGACTGGGCAACGCCATCGATCGGTTCGCGTTGGGCTACGTAGTGGATTTCATCGAACCGGTTTTCATCGACTTTCCGGTGTTCAACGTTGCCGACATTGGCGTGACCTGCGGGTTCGTTCTGTTTATTGTGGGCTTGCTGATACGCGAGCGGCGCATGGGCGCTTTGGCGGCCGCGCATGTCGATCAGGTGCAGGAGGGTGGCGATCGATGACGCGCCTGCTGTCCCATATCGTCGCCCCCGAAGACGCTGGCCAGCGCTTGGACGCTCTGCTGGCCGCTCGCGGGCTGTACCCGAGCCGCAGCGCTGCTGCGCGCGCGGTGGATGACGGCGCCGTGTACGTGAACGGTGCGTCCGTTGCGAAGAAGCACGCCGTGGCCGCTGGAGACACCATTGTCTACCAGGTAGAAGACGCAATCGAGGCGGGTCCGTTGGCGGGCCAGCCCATCGATTTGGACATTCGCTTCGAGGACGAGCATCTTATCGTGCTTTCGAAGCAGGCGGGGCTCGTGTGCCACCCTTCCGTCGATCACGATGACGGCACGTTGGTGAACGCGCTCGTGTTTCATTGCGGGGCTGAGAACCTCTGCAATGTGCAGGGCGAGGACGATCGGCTGGGCATCGTGCATCGCCTTGACCGCGATACGACCGGGCTCATGCTGGCTGCGAAAACTGACGAGGCGGGGTACGCCCTCATGGCCGACATCCGCGATCGCGCCGTCGATCGTCGGTACCTGGCGCTCGTGCATGGCATTGTCGCGCACGACACGGGCATGGTGGACGCGCCCATCGCTCGCTCTGCGAACGAGCGCACGCGCATGGCCGTGCGCGTCGCGCCTTCTGCGCGCGAGGCCATTACCACGTTTCGCGTGCTCGAGCGGTTCGAGCCTCGCGCGAAAGACGACGGCTACACGCTTATCGACTGCAAGCTGTTTACGGGACGAACGCACCAGATTCGCGTGCACATGGAGTACGCGAAGCATCCTTTGGTGGGAGATCCCGTGTACTCGTCCAGGTCTCCGAAGGACGTTTCCGCCGATCTGGGGCTTGACCGGCAGTTCCTGCATTCGTTCCAGCTTGGCTTCGCGCATCCGGAAACCGGCGAGGAGCTGCGCTTCTTCGATGCGTTGCCCGAGGATCTCCAGGCGGCTCTTGACGCGCTGTCCGACCGAAGCGAGGGTCGTACGGCAGCCGGCGAAGAGGTTTTCGAGCTGCTTTCGCACTAGAGCCGGGCGCACGATCCGGGCGCGGGGTCGGCTCTAGCGCCCGTTCGCTTCGCATCACTTCCCGTAGACGCTCATGTTATGGAAGTGCTCCTGCATGTAGGGTTGCGGGAACCACTCGTCTAAAGCGCGTTGCTCCCAGGTGACGGCGGGCACACCCTGCGCCCGCTGGCTTTCGCGATCGAGGGCAAGCACGGTGACGGCAATGTTCAGTGCCATAAGCACGCTTGCTGCGGCGGTCAGCGCTTTTGCCGTCGTGGTTCGCGCGTTCACGTGGGAGAACGCGCGCTTGACGAGCGGCATTGCGATGCGAACCCATAGAAGCCCCAGAAGGCCCCACATGACGCCGAACGCGAAGTTCGTGCGTCCTCCGATGCTCCCGAACGTGCCGGCGTAATCCCAGGCTATGGCTCCCCAAAGCACTTCCATGAGCCAGCTTGCCGTGTATTCGATCGCGGATCCCAGCACCATCGATACGATGAAGATGATCAAGTTGTGGGAATGGTGGAAGCGATTCAGGCTTACCGTGAGCAGCACGGCCCCCATGCCGTAAATGGGGGAAAACGGACCCCAGACCAGACCGGCGCGGCTTTCGTAGCCTCCGTACACGATTGCATGGAAGATGGTTTCCACGGCAAGTCCAAACATGCTGCCGGCCACGAACAGCCAGAACAATGTAAAGTAGTCGATCTTCAAATAGCCGAAATTCGGCTTGACCTGTTCGCGGACTTCCTGACCTATCTCCTTGAAGACGCTTGAATTTTGAGGTTCTTTCTCCATTCACCTGCCCTCCGATAAGTCAATGGGCTAAACTATATCAGATTTAGGGGGCTTGAAATTAAACCGTTACACCCCATGTCAATTGCAGGAAGGTGATGAGCATCGTGTCAGCCGGTAGTCGCTGCGGGGTTCTCCTCGTGAATACCGGGACGCCGGCCGAGCCGCGTCCTCGTGCTGTTCGTGCGTATTTGGCCAGGTTTCTGATGGACAAGCGCATAGCTCCGATGAATCGCGTGGCTTGGTGGTTCATTCTGCATCTGTTCATTCTGCCCAAGCGCGGGCGCGCGTCAGGCGAGAAGTACGCGAAGATCTGGACTGACGAAGGGTCGCCGTTCACCGTGGCGCATGAGAAGCTGGAATCGGGGCTGAACGCATCGCTTCAGCAAGAGGGCTTCGACGTGATGGTTCGCTGCGCCATGAGTTACAGCGATCCTACGGTTCGGCACTGCGTGAAGCAGATGAAGGCGGCCGGATGCACGCGTTTGGTGGTTCTGCCCCTGTACCCGCAGAGCGCTTACTCCACCACCGGGTCGGTCTCCGACAGCGTTGAGCGCGCGCTCAAGAAAACGCGCTGGAAGGTCCCGTGCGATTTCATCGACAACTACCACGATCACGTCACGTATATCCGCGCGATAGCGGCTTCCATCGAACATGCGGGCTTTCAGATCGAATCAGACGATCGCCTGCTGTTCTCGTATCATTCGATCCCCCTTGTCGACATCGAGGCGGGGGACACCTACGAGCTGCAAACGGGCGCCTCGAGCTTGCAGATAGCCAGTGAGCTGGGCCTTGATCGCAACCGTTGGACTATCGGCTATCAGTGCCAGTTCGATAAGGGCAGGGAATGGCTCAAGCCGTTTTCGCGCGACACGCTGGCTCGATGGGCGGAAGCCGATGTGGGGCGCGTTTTCTACGTTTGCCCGAACTTCGCCGTCGATTGCCTGGAGACGCTTTACGATATCGAATACGAGTTGAAACCTTTTTATTTTGATCATATTCGCCAGGCGGGGAGGACGCCTGGCTCCGATAGTTTCGTATACGTGCCTTGCCTCGACCGCAGCCGAGCGCATTTGCGCGTTTTATCCGACGTGCTGCGGCCGCATATCGAGGAGGCTAACCATGGGTAAAGACGAGGGCCGCTCTGCGGTCGAGCCCGCGCAAAAAACGGTGTTGTTGGGGGTTACGGGGTGCATCGCCGTCTACAAGTCCTGCGAGATCGTTCGCGCATTGCAGAAAGCCGGCGTACGCGTGAAGGTCGTCATGACCGAGCACGCAACCGAGTTCGTGGGCCCTACGACGTTTCGCGCGCTTACGCATGAGCCGGTGGCTGTTGGGCTGTTCGACGATCCGTCGGATCCCATCCATCATATCTCGCTTGCTCAAGAGGCGGACGTGTTCTTGATCGCTCCGTGCACGGCCAACGTCATTGCGAAAATCGCGAACGGGATTGCCGACGACCTGCTGACCACGACCGCGCTCGCCACCACGGCGCCGTTGGTCATAGCGCCTGCCATGAACGTGAACATGTACGAGAACGGCGCCACGCGTTACAACATCGGCAAGCTTCACATCCGCGGGACGCGCATCATCGAAGCCGGAGACGGCTACCTTGCTTGCGGCGACGTGGGCCGCGGTCGTTTGGCGGAAATCGACGACATTGTGACGGCGGTGCTCGAGGAACTGGGCATGAGCCGTGATCTGTCGGGCAGGCACGTCATGGTGACGGCCGGCCCCACGGTGGAGCCCATCGATCCGGTGCGCTACATTTCCAACCATTCTTCCGGCAAGACCGGATACGCCGTGGCACGTGCTGCTGCCTTGCGCGGCGCGGACGTGACGCTGATTTCCGGCCCGGTGTCCATTCCGGTTCCCGAGGGCGTGCGCGTCGTTCATGTGAAGACGGCGCGCGACATGTTCGCAGCAGCTGAGGAGGCGTTCGAAAGCGCCGACATCGCCGTGTTCGCGGCTGCGGTGGCCGATATGCGCCCGAAGCTGGCGGCCGACCGAAAGCTGAAGAAGGGCCAGTCGGACGCGGAGCTGGGCGTGCTGGAGCTGATCGAGAACCCGGATATCCTGGCGACCCTCGGTGCGCGGAAAACGCACCAGGTGGTCGTAGGGTTTGCGGCTGAAACGAACGACGTGGTGGCGAACGCCGAGAAGAAGCTGGTGTCGAAGCACGCCGATCTCGTGGTGGCGAACCAGGTGGGCGAGGGCAAAGCCTTCGGCACCGACGACAACGAGGTGTGGTTCGTTGACGACGAGGATATCGAGGAGCTTCCGCGCATGTCGAAAGCCCGCTTGGCCGACGCGATCCTGAACAAGGCGGTCGAGTTCCTGCGTTAAAGCGTCGGGAGTTCGAGCTTCCCTGGCCTGCGGGCAAGGGAAGCTCGAACTTTTTAGTGCAAGCGCCAGAAATTTTCAAAAGATGGAAATTCAGGCTTGCAAAGCCTGGGCGATACGGTTAATATAATCTGCGCTGCTTCGGAAGAGCGTGAGTTCGAAGAAGTGAGCATGAACGGGTTGTGGCGCAGTTTGGTAGCGCACTTGACTGGGGGTCAAGGGGTCGCAGGTTCAAATCCTGTCAACCCGACCAGCTATTACAGCAGGTCAGAGGCTTAAGAGCTTCTGACCTGCTTTTCGTTTGGGGTAATTCGCATGTCGACTTTCTTCTCGTAGAATCCTCCCATGACGGTCTCCTTCGGATAGGCTCGTCCTCCGAGGCTGCGGGGACCGGGGGATATGCAGCCTCATCGATGCGGACAAGGCTGGTTGCTGGCCCATGGTCGCGGGATGGCTCCTGTCCGACCTCTCGGGCTTCTGGATGCATGCGCGGGTCGTCGCGGCCAAGCCCCCCGCGCGCATCGCGCTGCAGGCTCGCCCGCTCTCGGCCCGTCAGGGCTGCGGGTCGGCGGGGGCGAGGACCACGCGGTCCTTGCCTTCCTTAGCGCGGTAAAGGGCCTCGTCGGCGCGCGCTACAAGCTGCTCGATCCCGCCGGCTCCGCAGGCGCCGCCGATGCTGACCGACACCCGAAGGTCCGGGGTCTCGGGGAACCTCAGCGCCGCGACCTTGCGGCGCGCCGCCTCGAGCCTGCCGGCCAACGCCGCCGGGGGCATTCCTCGAAACGCTATGACGAACTCATCTCCTCCGAGGCGGACGAGCGGGTCGGAGGGCCTGACGGACGAGGCCAGAGCGGATGCGATCTCCTTCAGGGCGTAGTCGCCCGCTGCATGGCCGAACGAGTCGTTGACCGACTTGAAGTCGTCGACGTCGACGAACGCCGCTGCGTCGAAGCCCTCGAGGCTCTTGATCTGCTCGTCGAAGTACCTCCTGTTGCATGCTCCGGTAAGCTGGTCGAGCCAAAGCCTTTTGCTGTAGGTTTCGACCATCTCGAGGAAGCGGCTTTTGCCGTTGGCGCCGAACAGGGCGTCTTCGCCCACTTTCCTCACGGTCTCGAGCACGTAGGGCGAGCCGTCGACCTCGACGTACGTGGACACGACGAAGAATGCCTCGTTGTCCGCGATCTCGAACTTGGACGCCTGCCCTTTGGACGAGAGCGCCCTTGCGGACGTGCAATCACGGCAACGCCTGCTCTTTCCCCAGATCGCGTGGCATCGTCCCTCGCACGCGACGAGTCTGCCGTCCTCTGACACGTCCCAGGCCTCGGCTGCCGACGCGTCGACAAGCCTGGCTACGTCGAACAGCTCCCGCAGACCGGCCATGAAGCCCGGCAGCTGGTTCTCGGTCAGTTTCATGGAGACCCCCTCTTTCCCGAATGAAGGCGCACGCGAGCCGTGCGGACGGCTGTTTCCTCTGCGCGCGCCGAGGCGACCGGCAAGCGATGGTGCACGGTTTTTGGATTCCCGCAATCTGCGGAAAGGGCGGCGCCCGTCGCTGGGCGATATAAGTTAGTCTAATCTAATTAAAGTAGTTCCAAGGTAGTCGAAGCTCGGTTCACGCTGGGCGGATCCATGAATTCTCCATCGTGAAGGCATGAAGGGCCCGTCTTCGCAGCCCGTTCGCGGTGAGGGGAGCCCCTTCAGCCCGAGCCTGAGAGAGAGTCTCAGCAGGGTGCGCTTCGCCCGTCACGCACGCAGCGGCCGGCCTGGGGCATGGGTGTGCTGCTCGGCTTGGGTGTGCAGGAGGTGCGGTTCGTCCAGGACGCGGAGCGCTTGTTTGGCTTCGCCGGCTGCTCGGCCGCATCGCAGGGTGACTCTTGGCTTCATTAAACCGCCTGGAAGCAGCCAGCCCGTTTGTCAGATTTGTCACGCCCCTTTACCGGGCGGCCATCCCGTAGCGGCTCCGGAAGAGAAGCTCGCTTGCACGTCGAGCACGTGCGACGAGTGCGCTCGGTGTACAATATCGGCATGAACGTTCGCAAACATCAAGCATCGAGTATCCCTGGGCAACGGCAGATGTCGTGTCGTGCTTCAGGGGCTCGGCACGGCGGTGCTTCAGCTGCAGCGGTTGCGCCCTTGCATTCGTTGCGTAGTCCGAGGATTTAGGCATGCTGGTTCAAAGTGAGTCGATTTCAGAAGAGACGCCGGAGCGGGTTCGGACGGTCGAGCGTTGGCGCCCTTATCTCATCGAAAGCTCTATCGTATTGGGCGGGTTCGCGCTGTTCTCGCAGCTTACCCAACATATGCCGTTGGTCGTCATTGCCCTGGTATGGGCCGCTTTAAGCACATTAACCGCCGTTGGAGCGACCTATCAATACACGATTGCAAAGCAATACAAGCAAGTGAAATACAAAGTGGACACGACTCTTGCGCGGCTCAACAAAGGTCGTCTTCTGTGCTTTACGGTATCGTTCCTTGTCTCTGCGGCCTGCATGCTGATGCTCATCTTGCAGTCGCCCCTGTGGTCTTGGTCGAACTGGTTGATAGTGCTGCTCGCCATTCCTCTGTACCGGTGTGTTGCCGCTGCGATCGACAAGACGTCGGGGCGGCAGATGGAGGACGATTATCGGCCTTCGCATGTTTTCTGGTGGAGCGTTCTGCTTACGGCGCTCTTGCTCGGCATAGGCTATGCCGTTGCCGCGGACAATGCGGAAACCCAGCAGACGGTTTCGTTCGCGGAGACGTTTTGCTCGGTAGAGCAGCCTTTCGAGCGATCGGGGGTTGCTCTTTTCTCTGAAGCGGGCGCTATCACCAGGTTCATGAACGCCTTTCAGGCAACTGAGATTGAAGCCGTGAGCACCTTGTCGCCCGAGGTCTGCTTTATCCTCCGCATTGTTTTGCAATTTGCTCCGCTTGCCTCCATCGCGGGCCTTCTGGGCGTTTGCGGAATGCCTAAAGGCGAATTGCTCCGCGCATTTCAAACGCTAAAGGAAAACAACGTCAGAAACGCGGACGTCATCTTGGTTAAAAAATATGCCCTGTTTGGTTGTATCGCTCCGATTATGCTGGTAGTTCTCTGCTTTGCGCTGAATGCCAACACGGGTTTGCTTTTCAATCGCCCGCTCTATCAGTCTGCAAAGTCGATCGTGCATGAAGAGATACTTTCCGCAGCATGCGAGTACGAAGGCAAGTACTATGATAGAAATGTTGTGAAAGAGCTTGTTGCTGTCTACGAGAACCAGCTGAACGAAATAACGGACGAAGCCGCTCCGAACCTCACCAATTTGATCAACGAGGCTTTTAACAAGCGGAAGGAAAACGTCGATTCGTTTCTTTCCAAATGCTACGAGTCCGAAAACAAGCGATACCTGCCAAGCAGAAATGGCGAGTATTCAGAGGAGGAATTGCGCGGCATCTACGTTCAGATACTGAACGAGGGCGTAGACGATACGGCTTTGAAAGAGTGCCTTGAGGAGTATCGATCCCGAATCTCGTCGGTCGAGCAAGCATACGAAGCGGAGCTTGCAACGCATGAGCTCAGGTACGTGCCCGATTGGCTTCAGGAGGCGGATACGGAGAAGGACGCCGCTGTTTTCGACGAGCTTGAGAATCGCATAGTTGCCTTGGATTCCGTCGCGGCCAACTTGGGCGGTTACGCCGGCGAGAATGCCCTGTCGCCCGAAACGTCGAAAACGATTTTCGATACGGTCGCTTCGATTCCCCAGTGGATTATCGACCAGCTGATCAACCGAAATTCCGATAGGGACAAGATCAAGGAAGCGATTGAAGCCGAGCGGGAGAAAGCGCTGAAGTTGCTATCGCATCTTGGCGAGGACGGCGGAAATCGTTGAAACCTGCAGGTTGTCGGCTTAGCGGGGCCGGAGCAGAGGATTGCGGGCTGATTCCGTTGAGTTTGCATGCCTCGCGGCCTCCTCTGGTTTTTCCGGTTCGCAGGGCAGGGCGGTCGCTCTACGGTTATGATAGGCGCGGAGTTCAAGAAGGAGGCGCACCCGTCATGCAAACCATGTATTTCGCCGGAGGCTGTCTGTGGGGCGTTCAGGCATATATGAAGACCTTGCCGGGCGTCGTCGAAACGGAAGCGGGCCGCGCAAACGGCAGCACCGACACGCTCGACGGTCCCTACGACGGGTACGCGGAATGCGTCAGGACCGTCTTCGACGAGCGCGTCGTATCCGTTCCTCGGCTTATGGGGTACTTCTTCGAGATCATCGATCCGTACAGCTTGAACAAGCAGGGGATCGACGTCGGCAAGAAGTACCGTACCGGCGTGTACAGCGAGGATCCTCGCCATCTTGATGAAGCAAGGGCCTTCATCGAAGCGCGCGACGATGCGGCGAGGATCGTCGTCGAGGTGGAGCCGTTGTCGAGGTACGTCAGAAGCGCCGACGAGCATCAGGACAGGCTCGATCGATGCCCGGACGATTACTGCCATATTCCCGTCGAGCTGCTGGCCAAGCACAAGCGAGTTGTTCCCTAGCGCTCGCTTTGCCTTCGCGTGGAATGGCGCGCGCTCGCGCGTCGCGGAGCTAGCTTGATTAGCGGGATCGATGCGATTCGCGCCCGTAAAATACGCGACAGGGTGCGCAGCTCGCGAAAAACCGTCGACTCCGCGCGGTTTCTTTGGCAGCGTTGGTTTACCATGGGAACCGCACCGCGGATATGCGGATGCCGGCTAGGGAAGCGCATCGGTCCAACGACGGGCCAAGCGTCAGCTGTTTCGCGTATCGAAGGGGGAGCCAGGTGAGGCGAGGGATTCTCATGCGGACCAACGTCTTGGTCTGCTTGATCATCGTTGGGGGATTCGTCGTCACGTCTGCGCTGAGCTACCAGGCCAATTACGGAGCCTCCCTTCAAAACATCGAGCAAGTGTCCCGCCTTGCGTCGGGCAGCATGTACCACCAGCTCAACACCACGTTTTCGAAGCCGCTCAACGTGTCGCTCACCATGGCGAACGACAGCCTGCTCAAACTTCTGCTCTCCGAAGAGCGCGACCGCGAGGACGATCCTAGCTACGATGAGACGATCCGAACCTACCTGGGGGAGTACCACGAGCTGTACGGCTACGAATCCGTGTTCCTGGTATCGGCGGATACCGGGCGTTACTACAGCTATACCGGGTCGGATCGCACGATGAATCCTGAAGATCCTGCCAACGATTGGTATTACGACCTGTTGAAAAGCGGCGAAGCCTACGCGGCGAACGTGGATAACGACGACGCAGCGAACGGCGAAGTCACTCTGTTCGCGAACTGCGTGATCCGCGATGCGCAAGGCAACGCGCTCGGCGTCGTTGGCGTGGGCATGCGCATCGAGCATCTGCAATCGCTTTTCAGGCAGTACCACGACGACTTCGGCGTGGACGCCTACCTTGTAGACGCCGCGGGCACGGTGGAAGTGTCCGCGAACCACGACGTCGGGGAGAACCTGAACTACTTCGACGTTCATCCGTTCACGGAGGAACAGAAAGCGGAGCTGACGAGCTGGGATTCCGCAACCGAATCTCTCGGGTTCTGGGCGGGTGAGAACTCGGGCGTCATCCCGGTGGAATCCGACTACGTGGTCGCGCGCTTCTTGCCCGATGCCGGCTGGCATTTGGTTGTCGAAAGAGACACGAGCGAGCTTTTGACAGATCTGCGCTTGCAGCTTGCCGAGACGCTTGCCGTGATCGTCCTCATCGTGGGCGTCATCTTGTTCGTCATCACGTCGGTCATCCGCAACTTCAACCGCAAGATCGTGAACCTGACGCAGTCGATCGAGCGAGAGCGCCGAACCGCGTTCGAGAAAGCCACGCAGCACCTGTTCGAAGACATCTACGAGCTGGACGTGACGAACGACCGCCCCGCGAACGAAGCGGCCGAAGATTATTTCGAAAGCTTGGGCGCGCCTCGAGGCGCTTCGTTCAGCGAAGGGTTGGCCATCATTGCGGAGAAGCAGATCAAAGAGGAATTCCGCGACGGCTACCTGAACACGTTCTCTCCTGACAAGGTGCTCGAAGCGTACGAGGCCGGGCGCGAGGAGCTGCGCTACGAGTGCATGATATCGAGCGGCGGGGAGTACTACTGGCTGCGCATCACGGGGCGCATCGTGAAAAACGACGAAGACGGCGCGGTGCACATGCTGGTGTATCGTCAGAACGTCAACGCCGAGAAGCTGCGCGAGGGCCACATGCGCCGCCTTGCGATGACGGACGAGATGACGGGGCTGTACACCAAGTCTGCGACGGAGCGCGTCATAGGGCAGGCGCTCGAAGAGGATCGTGCGGGCCTGTTCGCGTTCTTCATCTTCGATATCGACGTGTTCAAGCAGGCGAACGACCGGTTCGGCCACGCCTTCGGCGACACGGTCATCAAGTCCTTCACCGGCTCCATCCGCTCGGCGTTCAGGAAAGACGACGTCATCGGCCGTATCGGCGGCGACGAGTTCGTGGCGTTCGCCTCCGTGCCCAACGAGGCGTGGGCCAGGAGGAAGGCCGAGGAGCTTTCGCGCGAGCTGGATCGCGACCATGTCAGCAACGGTAAGACGTGGCACATGTCGGCGAGCATCGGCATCGCGTTCGCCCCTCGCGACGGCTCGGACTTCGATACGCTGTACAAGCACGCCGACCAGGCTTTGTACCGCACGAAGGAGAAGGGTCGAAACGGGTTGACAGTGTACGGGGAGGACTAGGCCGCGCCGATTCCGATCGCCGCGTCGCAGCGGCAACGATTCCATAACGACGGGGTTACCTTTAACCGCTTGACGGGCGGTCGCCCCCTGCCTTTCCTATGCTTATGGTGCAGTCGATGGAAAGGAGCGATCATGAGCGTCATCGTGTGGATAGTCATCGGCGGACTGGCGGGTTGGATTGCAAGCCTCATCATGAAAACCGACGGAGGCTTTCTCAAGAACATCGTTACCGGAGTGGCGGGCGCGCTCGTCGGCGGGTTCCTCATGGACTTCCTCGGGCAAGCGGGGTTCACCGGCCTCAACGTGTGGTCGTTCGTCGTCGCGCTGATTGGGTCCATCGTTCTTTTGGCGGCGATCAACCTGATCACGGGAAAGAAGTCATAGCAAAAGCACGGCCCGCCTCGCAGAGCGGGCGGGCCGCATGCGCGGGGCTTGCCGCCCTACGGAAAGGCAACCTCCGCATTCCCGATCGTGACCGACGCCACCTCGTCAAGGTTGAGGAAGGCATCGAACATGAACGTCTTGCTGCATGCCGTGGCCGAGCCCTGCTCGCGCATGCTGCTTGCGGCGTTGGACGCGTCGATCGACGTTCCGTCCTTCAGGCGCACCGTCATCCTCACGTCGCGGAATCGATCCAGTTCCTCGGACCGCGCTGCGGGATCCTGCTCGAAAGCGCCCTCGTCTTGCCCGATCGCCCCTTGCACCGTGTAGTCCACGGCAAGCGAAAGGGGAGAAAGGGAGATCGCCTCGACGGTGGCGTCCATGCCGTCGACGTCGAGCGCCTGCCCGGCGGGCAGGGCGACGGATGTATCCTCGTAGTCGATGGCGAACTTCATCTTCCACGTCCCTTCGGCCACCATTCGCCTGTCGCCTTCCGGACCGAGCGTGCAAAGATCGCTCAGCTCGACGTGCGCCGTCTTGCCCGCGATGGTGCCGTCGGAGGTGTTCACGGTCATTCGCTGCACGAATCGAAGGGCGTTGTCGGCGGGATCGGGATCGTGGAAGCTGGAGCTGCCTCCGCTTCCCGTAAAGCCCGGTACATGCAGCATGGAGCCGTTTTCGAACCAGAGCGGCAGCAGACCGTTTTCGAGAGGCTCGATGCCTTCGAACGCCGTGCCGTCGTCCTTCTCGACGCGAAACACTAGCGCGTAGCTGCGCGCATCCCCTACGATCGCCTCGGCCGTGATGGTAATGCCGTTCGTCGTGGCGCTTACGCCAATCGGACGCCCTATCTTGTCGATCACCTCGGTTTGCGCAGGAGGCCCCCCGAACACGTCGTCAAACACGTCTTCCATGCTCGAAAGCGCGCCGGATGCGTACGCGCCGCCGCAGATCGCAGCCGTCAAGCACGCGGCAGCCGCTACGGCGACGATCGTCCGGCGGGTCCGCTTTCCACCGGGTTGCGCCGAGGCTGCGAAGGCGCGCTTCCCCGAGCGCTCGGGTTCTTCGCAGGCGGCCGCGAGGTTGCGTGCCAAGCGCGCTTTCTCGTCGTCGGAGAATCGCAGGTCGTCCAGTGCGCGTCGAAGTTCATCGTTCATCGGATTCCTCCTTCAACATGGCGCGCAGCTTCGCGCGGCCGCGGCTTGCGTGCGCCGCTACGGCCGACTCGCTGCGTCCGGTCATCTCGGCTATCTCTTTCAGGGAGTATCCCTCGTAGTAATGCAGGTAGATGGCTTCGCGGTAGTTCTGCGGCAGCCGCATGACCTGGTCGAGCACGTTGCTTTCGGGCGGTTCGGGCGCGGGCGGGTCCGCCATCTCGTCAAGCGGCGCCGACGTTCGCCGAAACCCGCTGCGCAGCACGTCTTTACAGGCGTTCGCCGCGGCGCGAATCACCCAGGACCTCTCGTGCTCGGCGCTTTCGAAGGGATCCGTGCGGCTCATGAGCTTAAACAGCACGTTTTGGCAGATGTCCTCGGCGTCGTGCGTGGATTTCAGGTACGTGTAGCTCAACCTCAGGATAAGGTCCGCGTACGCGTCCACCAGCCGTTCGGCTTCGGCTTGCGCCGGCCGTCTTTTGTCCATGATCCGGTTCGCTTCCTGTCGTGTGGGGCCCGATCGTCGCCGGGCGGCAACGCTGCTTCACCGACAATACGAACGAGATGCGCGAATCCTGACACCCGCGCGAAAGATTTCGAGAAGACGCGCCGAAGATTCCGCGCTCCCGAAGGGTTTAAGAGAACTCCCAGAAATCCTGCATGAGCTCTTTGCGGTTCGCTTTGCCCGTCTTGCGTAGAATGTGGTGCATGTGTACCTTCACGGTACCGGGTGCCAGGCTCATGGCGGTGGCGATGTTCTGGTTGTCTTTTCCCAAGAGCACCAGCCGCAAAACCTCTTCCTCGCGTTTGGACAGGTTGCGCGCGGCGCTGTACGCGCCCAGGTTGTGCTCGATGAACGCTTGAAGCGAATCTCCGCCTTGCGTGGGCGGGTCGGCATGGCGCAGCGAAAGGTTCTTCCATGATCCGCGGCATGCCACGAACGCACAGCAAAGAACCAGCAGGTTTTCTGCGAAGTTGCGTTGCGGCAGGAAGGGGAACAGCCCGTCGGCCACCATGCTCGGTCCGATGACCAGCAGGAAGGTGACGTTTTCCAGCAGCACGAGCGTCACCAGGATCCACAGCGCAAGGTAGAGCTTGCGGAACCGGCGCATGCGAAGGCGCAGCACCTCGTCCTGCGCGCCCACGTACATCACGGCAACGTAGGCCAGCATCCAGTACATCATCAGCTCGCGCATGCTGTAGAAGAGGAACTCCTGGACGTTCCCTTCTTCGACCAACAGCAGCACCGCGATGCTTCCCAGTACGAAAGCGGCTCCCGGAATCCATTGCGCGAACAGCCGGCGCTCCTCGATGTACTCGCACACCACCAGCCAAAAAGCCATCAACGCTCCGCCTCCGATGACGATGGACGCGGCGGGGCTGCCGATGAAAAACGGCGTGGACAGCACGTCGGCGGCTCTGCGCATCATGAAGTCGTCCTGAAAGACCAAGGCGACGTCGAAGAAGTAGAACAGGAAGCCGAAGAACGCGTACAGCAGCGCTTTCGTCCGCGAAACCAAATACGAGGCAAGACACGCCGCCGCCGTCAGAATCACGGCAAGCAGCACGAACAGCGTGTAGTAGAAAAGCACGAGACCCATGTCCATAAAGCGTTCTCCATCGTCGGCCACCTCGGTCGAGCAGAATGGCAACAGTATAGGCTATGCCGCAACGCTGCGCGCGCAAACTCCCGCTGCATCAGCCCTGATCGAGCATCGTCCTTTGGGTGTATTACCGAATTATACCCGCCTGTATCCCCGCGTTATACCTGTTCGGATGAGCGCCGACGGTACATCATGTGCCGCAGCAAGGTCCAATGCCTACGAAAGGGGTCCCCATGTCGACGGAAGCGACTGCACCCGCCCGATCCGTCGGGCAGCGCGAGGGAAAGCCGAAGAAGAGCCGCAAGCTCAGCTTTCCCACCGCGTTCACCATCCTGTTCGCGCTCACTATTGTTGCGGTAGCTGCAACGTGGTTCGTGCCCGCGGGCCAGTACGCGAAGCTCGCGTATAACGCGGATGACAACGTGCTGCAGATCACCAGTCCTCAGAAGCAGGTTACGGAAGTGGCTGCCACGCAAGAGGAGCTTGACAAGATCGGCGTGAACATCGACATCGAGCAATTCACGTCGGGTGCGCTATCCAAGCCCATTTCCGTTCCGGGCACTTACGAACAGCTCGAACAGCAGCCTAAGGGCATCGCCGACATCACGGTGAGCATGGTGTCGGGAACCATCGAAGCGGCGGACATCATGGTGTTCATCCTGGTGCTCGGCGGCCTTATCGGCGTGGTCAACGCCAGCGGTGCTTTCGAATCGGGTCTCATGGCTCTCACCAAGAAGACGAAGGGACGCGAGTTTCTGCTCGTGTTCTTGGTGAGCGTTCTCATGGTGCTCGGCGGCACCACCTGCGGTTTGGAGGAGGAGGCCGTCGCCTTCTACCCGATCCTCGTGCCCATATTCCTGGCGCTCGGCTACGACTCCATCATCTGCGTGGGCGCCATCTTCTTGGCCGGGTCGATGGGAACGACGTTCTCGACCATCAACCCGTTCTCGGTCGTTATCGCATCGAACGCGGCGGGCATCAACTTCACGCAGGGCATCGAATGGCGCGTGGCGGGCTGCATCGTGGGCGCGCTCGTGGTCATCGGCTACCTGTATTGGTACAGCCGCAAGATCAAAGCCGACCCTACGTTCTCCTACACGTACGAAGATCGTGAGAAGTTCGCGCAGCTTTACAACGTGGAAGCGGGCGAGACCGAAGAGGCCAAGGAAAGCGGGTTCACGCTTCGCAAGAAGACCATCCTGGTGCTGTTCGTGATAGCGTTTCCCATCATGGTGTGGGGCGTCGTCAGCCAAGGCTGGTGGTTCCCCCAGATGGCGGCATCGTTCTTGGCGATTGCCATCATCATCATGTTCCTTTCCGGCATAGCCGAGAAGCAGGTGGTTGACGCCTTCATCAACGGAGCGTCCAGCTTGGTGGGCGTGTCGCTGATCATCGGCCTGGCGCGCGGAATCAACCTCATCATGGAGCAGGGGCTCATCTCCGACACCCTTCTGCACTGGTCTTCGGGCTTGGTGCAGGGCATGCAGGGGCCCGTGTTCATCATCGTCATGATGCTCGTGTTCTTCTTCCTGGGCTTCGTGGTTCCCTCGTCGTCGGGTCTTGCGGTTCTGTCCATGCCCATCATGGCGCCGCTGGCCGACACCGTGGGCATCCCTCGCTCGGTGGTCGTGTGCGCCTACCAGTGGGGCCAGTACGCCATGCTCTACCTTGCGCCAACGGGCTTGGTGCTGGCAACGCTTACCATGCTGGACATGAAGTACTCGAAGTGGCTGAAGTTCGTGTGGCCCATGGTGGTGTTCGTGCTCGTGTTCGGCGGCATCCTGCTGGTTGCGCAGGTCCTCATGTACAGCGCGTGATCCAACGCACATCCGCGGGCGCTTCGCAACTGTCGGACAACGGTACGCGCGCCCGATATTCGTCACGGCCCGGCAGCGTTTCGCCGGGCCGTTTTCCTGCGCTCGGCCGGGTTGTCGGACAAAGTTCGTTCCCGTATACTGATGCCTGCTCGGGATGACCCGAGACTCGATGCGTCGAGCCCTTTCGAGGAAGCTCCGCAGCCGAGATCCCGTTAGCCGGGACAACCCGGAACGTTCATCGACCACGTATACGCCCAGATCGTCCGGGCGTATACGTGGTCGTTTTATCGAAAGCGACGAGCACCTATGAGCAAGACCGTACATGAATCGGGCGCGGAGGCGCCCTCGCTCTGCGAAAGCGCCGGATCGGCGGATCGCAAGATCGACCGCATGGGCACCGAGAGCACGTTCAAGCTGCTCCTGGAGTTTTCCGTGCCTGCCGTGGTGGGCGTCATCGTGCAGATGCTCTACAACGTCATCGACGCGGTGTACGTGGGCCATGCCGTGGGCGCGGACGGCCTTGCCGCCACCACGGTGGCAACCCCGATGATGACCGCCATGGTGGCGGCTTCCATGTTGGTGGGCGTCGGCGGCAACGCGCTTGCCGCCATCAGGCTGGGGGAGGGCCGAAAAGACGTCGTCCGACAGGTGCTGGGGAACAGTTTCGTGCTCCTGCTGATCGCGGCTGCGGTGCTCTGGATCGTGGCGCCGTTCGCGCTCGAGCCGGTCTTGCGCTACTCCGGCGCCGATGACGCCGTTTTGCCTCTGGCGATGGACTTCATGGTAGTTATCGTGGCGGGCTGCCCCCTTCAGTTCATCGCGTTCGGCATGAACAACTTCATCCGCACTGCCGGGCATCCGAACCGTGCGCTTGGATCCATGCTGGTGGGCACCGGCGCGAACGTGGTTTTCGGCTACCTGTTCATTGTTGTCTTGGATGGAGGCATGCGCGGCGCGGGCCTTGCCACCGTGTGCTCGTGGGCTCTGTCGGCCCTGTTCGTCATGCAGTTCTTCTTGAAGAAGAGCTCGCCCATGCCCATGACCGTGCCGTCCCTCAAGCTTCGGCCTCGGCTCGCCCTGCGCATTTGCGCGCTCGGCGTGGCCCCCTCCGTCATGCAGCTGGGCTTCGCCGTGTCGTCGGCCGTCGAGAACAACCTGCTCGTGTTCTACGGCGCTTCCGACCCTCTGGGCGTGGACGGTGCGCTGGCCATCATGCGCGTGCTTTCCGCCGTGGGGCTGTTCACGTTCATGCCGGCTATGGGCATTGCCATGGGCGCGCAGCCCATCATCGGGTACAACTACGGCGCGCGCAAGTTCAAGCGCATGAAGCGCGTGCTGGGGCAGGCCATTCTCATGGGCGTGGTCATCACCGTGCCGCTGTGGCTGACCGTCATCGTTGCGCCGAACATGTACGCCCATCTGTTCGGCCTGCCGGAAGCCTACCTGTCCGAAACCGCGTGGGCGCTTGTGCTGTACCTGGTGTTCGTTCCCATCTTGCCTGTTCAGGCTATTGGTTCGAACTACTTCGATGCAACGGGGCAAGCCGTGAAGGCCACCGTGCTCACGTTGACGCGCCAGATACTGTTTTTGATACCGCTGCTGGTGTTTTGTCCGGTATTCCTTCCGTCCGTGCTGCCGATCACCCCGCTGGAAAGCGTTTGGTTCGCGCCGTCTTTGTCGGACATCACCTCGACGTTGCTGGTGTCGCTGTTCCTGTTCTTCGAGATGAAGAGGCTGCGCACGCTGGAAGGGTAGGGGGTTTTCAGGGGGCGGGCGCCCCGTGCGGCTCCCTGAAACCGTTCGCCTAAGACGTGTTGCCGCTTGCGCTGTCGCCGTTTTCCCAAAACGCCCTTTTACCGAGCAAACGCCCCCGACGCGGCCCTAGATACGACCTCCCTGCTTTTCTTTGATAGAGTGCTAGGCAAGCGACACGGGTCGCTTTTATTGTTCGCAAGCAATCGGTAAAGGTGAAGGGGGAAGTTACGTGGCTATGCTCGGGTTTTTAATCCTTTTCCCGCTGGTTGTTGCAGGCGTCCTGTTGGTCGTGCGCAACAATCGAGCGAGAAATGTGATTGTGGGAGCCTCGGCCCTGGTCATCGGACTGGTGTCCGTGTGGCTGGTGGTGGCCTACCTAGGAGCTCCGTGGATAACGTACGAATTCTACTCGCCCGTGGCGGATTACGCGTGCATGGCGATCAGCGTGCTTATCGCGGTCGTCATCTTGTACTTCGGCATCAAGTACAAGAACGTGTGGGCATGCGTCCTGGCCGGTGTGCAGGTGGTCGGGTCGCTCGTGTTCGAGTTCGGGTTCGCCCATGACATCTTGGTGACCGAAGGTTTGTACCTCGACTCGCTGTCGCTGCTCATGGCGTTCATCATCGGCGTGGTGGGCTCCGGCATCTGCGTGTACGCGCTCGGGTACATGGAAGACTTCCAGGCGCATGAGCCGGAAGGCGCCAAGGACCGCCGACCGATGTTCTTCGCGCTCATGTTCGCCTTCTTGTCCGCCATGTTCCTGATCGTGTTCTCGAACAACATGATGTGGGTGTTCACGGGCTGGGAGATCACCACGGTGTGCTCGTTCTTGCTCATTGGGTTCACCCGTACCGAAGAGGCTATCAAGAACGCGTTTCGCCAGATCATCATGAACCTTCTGGGTGGCATCGCCTTCTTGGTGGCGCTGTTCGTCATGGCGATCCAGTTCCAGACGCTGTCGTTTTTGGAGTTCTTGCAGATCGGCATCCAGAACCCTGCGATGGTGGCCCTGCCGGTGACCGCGCTTGCGTTCGCGGGCCTTACCAAGGCCGCTCAAATGCCGTTCCACACCTGGCTTCTGGGCGCTATGGTGGCGCCTACGCCCACCTCGGCGCTGCTGCACTCGTCCACCATGGTGAAGGCCGGCGTGTTCATGCTCATCAAGCTGGCTCCCATCATGATGGCATGCCCCGTTCCGGCGGTCATGGTCATCCTCGTGGGCGGCTTCACGTTCCTGTTCTGCTCGTGCATGGCCATTTCGCAGAGCAACGCCAAGCGCGTGCTGGCGTATTCGACCATCGCCAACCTGGGCCTGATCGTGGCGTGCGCCGGCGTTGGCACCCCCGAGGCCGTGTGGGCCGCATCGTTCCTGGTGCTGTTCCATGCTATTGCGAAATCGCTGCTGTTCCTGTGCGTCGGCACCGCCGAGCACCACATCGGCAGCCGCGACATCGAGGACATGGACCTTCTGTTCGAGCGCATGCCCCGCTTGGCGCGCTTCATGATGCTGGGCATCATGGTCATGTTCATCGCTCCGTTTGGCATGCTCATCGCCAAATGGGCAACGCTCGTGTCGTTCGCCGAAACCGGCCAGGTGGCGCTTATCATCATCTTGGCGTTCGGCTCGGCCGCCACGTTCATGTTCTGGGCGAAATGGCTGGGCAAGCTTTCCGGCATTGCCGCGCAGCCTGAGAACGTCGAGGTCAGCGTGCATAAGAGCGAGTGGGTTTCCATCATGGTCATGGCCGTGCTCGTTATCCTGTGCTGCGTGGGCCTGCCCGTGATCTCCTGGACCGTCATCGATCCGTACGTCTACAGCGTGTTCGGGACCATCGGCCAGGACATTTCCACCACGAACCTGTGGATCGGCTCCATCCTGTCGGCGCTCGTGGTCGTGGTGCTGTTCGCGGGCCTGGGTCGCAGCAAGGCCAAGAAGGCCGACATCTACCTTGCCGGCGTGAGCCGCGACAACGAGGCGCGCACGTTCCGCAACTCGCTGTCGGGCGAATCCACGGCAACCGCGCGCAACTGGTACATGGAGGACTACTTCGGCGAGAAGCGCCTCTCTCCGGTTGGCACCGCGCTGTGCACCGTCGTCATCATCGTGGCGTTCGCGGCTTCGGCCGTGGCCGTTCCGGGACTGTTCTAGGAAAGGGTGTGATTCGACATGTCTTTGCTTTTCGTTCTCATCGGCACCCTTGCCTTCGCCATTCTGGCTCCCATCCTGGGCTGTCTGCTCGCGGGTCTCGACCGTAAGATCTCGGCGCGCATGCAGGGACGCGTAGGCCCTCCGCTGCTTCAGCCGTACTACGACGTGCGCAAGCTCATCGAGAAGGACAACGTGTCCGTCAACTCCACCGAGGGCACGTACGTGACCTGTGCTCTCGTGTTCACGCTCATCGCCGGCGGCATCTTCTTCTCCGGCGGCAACCTGCTGATGAGCGTGTTCGTGATAACGCTGTCGGCCCTGTTCTTCATCGTGGCCGCGTACTCCACGCGCAGCCCCTATGCCGAAATCGGCGCGGGTCGCGAGATGCTGCAGGTCATGGCGTACGAGCCCATGATCCTGTTCATGGCCGTGGCGTTCTTCATGTCCACCAGCCTGATCGGTCCCATCGGCACGTTCAGCTCGGCCGGCGCCCTGCTGCTCGACGCGCCCGTCATCACGAATATATGGCTTGTGTTCCTGGGCTTCCTGTTCGTGCTGACCATCAAGTTGCGCAAGTCTCCGTTCGACCTGTCGTACTCCCACCATGCCCACCAGGAGATCGTCAAGGGCATCACCACCGAGATGAGCGGCAAGACGCTTGCCAAGGTCGAGGTCATGCACTGGTGCGAGAACATCCTGTTCCTGGGTTGGACCGGCCTGTTCTTCGTCTGGAGCAACCCGCTGTCCATCCTGCTCGCGGTGGTCGTGGCCCTGCTCGTGTACTTCCTGGAGATCTGGATCGACAACAACTTCGCCCGCGTGAAGTGGCAGTTCATGCTCAAGTCGGCTTGGATCGTGGCCTTCGTGGCGGGCGGCGTGAACATCGCGGTCCTGGCGTACCTGTAAAGGAGCTGCAGCTATGACGTATGCAACCAAATCACCCTGGGTCATCCACTACGACGGCTCCAGCTGCAACGGCTGCGACATCGAAGTGCTGGCCGCGCTCTGCCCGGGCTATGATGTCGAGCGCTTCGGCATCATCAACACCGGCAATCCCAAGCACGCCGACATCTTCCTTGTCACCGGCAGCGTGAACGAGCAGAACATCAAGGTAGTGCAAGAGATCTACGACCAGATGATCGAGCCGAAGGTGGTCATCGCCTGCGGCATCTGCGCGTGCTCTGCGGGCATCTTCCATGACTGCTACAACGTGATCGGCGGCGTTGACCAGGCCATTCCGGTTGACGTGTACGCACCGGGCTGCGCTGTGCGCCCCGAAGCCATCATCGACGCCGTGGTGCAGGGCCTGGGTATCCTGGAAGAGAAGTCCAAGGCGCTCCAGGCGCAGAAGAAGGGGGCGTGACATGACGCTTGCAACCGAGTTCATCCCGTTGACCGTCGAGGGCCTGCCCGCCCTCGCGGCCGAGAAGAAGGCCGAAGGCTGGCGCTTCGTGCAGCTGCTGGCAGTGAACACCGATGACGGCATCGACCTCATCTACTCCTTCATGAAGGACAGCCTGCTGGTCAACTACGAGATCAAGGGCGTCCAGAAGGGCACGGTCGTTCCCAGCATCACCGACCAGTTCCTGGCCGCGTTCGTGTTCGAGAACGAGACGCACGACCTGTTCGGCGTGGACATCAAGGGCATCGCCATCGATTTCGGCGGCAACTTCTACGCCGTTTCGCAGAAGGAGCCCATGACCATCATCTCGCCCGAGCAGAAAGCCGCGCGCGAGAAGGCTGCGAAGATCGCGGCCGCGAAAGCCGCCAAGGAGAAGGCGGCGGCGGAGGACAAGCCTGCTGCCGACGATGCGGCGGCCATGGAGGCCAAGCTGGCCGGGATGGATCCCGAAAAAGCCGCGAAGGTGCGCGCCGCCATGGAGGCCAAGGCCAAGAAGGAAGCTGCAGCCAAGCAGGCTGCAGCCGAAGACAAGTTGAAGGACCTCGATCCCGAAAAGGCCGCTAAGGTCAAGGCGGCGCTCGAGGCCAAGGCTGCGCGCGAGAAGGCGAAAGCCGACGCCGAGGCAGCGGGAAAGGAAGGTGAGTAGCATGGGAAAGGCGACCGTCATCCCGTTCGGACCGCAGCACCCGGTGCTGCCCGAGCCGCTGCACCTCGATTTGGTGGTGGAGGACGAAACCGTTATCGAGGCGATCCCTCAGATCGGCTTCATCCACCGCGGTCTTGAGAAGCTCGTCGAAACGCGCGACTACAACCAGTTCATCTACGTGGCCGAGCGCATCTGCGGCATCTGCGCCTTCGGGCATTCCATGGGCTACGCCGAAACCGTCGAGAAGCTCATGGGCGTCGAGATTCCCACGCGCGCCGAGTACCTGCGCGTCATCTGGCACGAGCTGAGCCGAATCCACTCGCACGTGCTGTGGATGGGCCTTGCTGCCGACGCGTTCGGCTTCGAGAGCCTGTTCATGCACTGCTGGCGCTTGCGCGAGCGCGTGCTCGACGTGTTCGAGAAGACCACCGGCGGCCGCGTCATCTTCTCGGTCGTCAAGGTGGGCGGCGTGGTCCGCGACATCGACGACGCCCAGTTCGCCGAGATGCGTCGCGTGCTCGAAGGCATCAAGGACGACTACGCGCAGCTGTGCAACGCGTTCCTCAAAGACACGTCGGTGAAGAACCGCACCGTGGGCGTGGGCTACATCAGCCACGAGGACGCCCTTGCGCAGAGCATGGTGGGCCCTTTCGCCCGCGCATCCAACGTCAACTACGACGCTCGCATGCTCGGCGGCGGCGGGTACAGGTACCTGTCCGATTTCCAGCCTATTCTGGACGGCCAGGGCGATTGCTACGCGCGCGTCAAGGTGCGCGCGCTCGAAGTGCTGCAGTCCATCGACATCATCGAGGAGATGATCGCCAAGATTCCTGCGGGCGAGATCGCCGTCGACGTGAAGGGCGCCCCGGCGGCCGGGTCGCAAGCGGCCAACGTGGTGGAGCAGCCGCGCGGAGAATGCTACTACTATGCGCGCGGCAACGGCTCGAAGAATCTGGAGCGCATGCGCATGCGCACGCCAACGTCGCAGAACCTGGCCGGCATGACCACGGCGCTCGCGGGCTGCGACCTGGCGGACGTGAACATGATCGTGCTGACCATCGACCCCTGCATCAGCTGCACGGAAAGGTAGGAGGGACCATGGGAAGCTTCAAGCTTGGAAAGATGACCCTCGGGGGGCTGTTCAAGCAGCCCGAGACCATCCAGTACCCGGTTCAGACCAAAACGCCGCCGCCGGGACTCAAGGGGCATGTGGCCAACGACGTGGCGAACTGCATTCTGTGCGGCATCTGCCAGAAGCGCTGCCCGTGCGGCGCCATCACGGTGGACAAGCCCGGCCGCACGTGGACCATCGACCGCTTCCGCTGCGTGCAGTGCGGCAGCTGCGTGCGCGAGTGCCCGAAGGACTGCCTGACGATGGAGCCTTCGTATGCTCCGCCGGCGGCCAAAAAGCACGTGGACGCCTTCGAGGTGCCCGACACCAAGAAGACGGCGTAGCGTCGAAACCAAGGCGAAACGTTCGAACATGAGGAGCCGCATCGGAAACGATGCGGCTCCTTTGTCAAAACGGATGAGTTTTGCTGGTCCTCGAACCAGGATAATAGCAGGCGGCAAGCTTTTGACCAGGCATGATGAAAAACTCCTTGCGCGAAGCTGCTCCGTTTGGGCGAAAAACCGCCGCAAAACTCGTCCGTTTTGACATGGGAAGCCGTCGCTTCGCCCATTATCCCAGCGAACGTCGATACCGGCTTTGCACCGGCGCTCGTGGACCTCTGCCCGGCAGCGCCTGATGGAAAACCTGTCGAAGCGCGAAACCCTGCGGGGGCCTGGATGAAACCTGCTAAAATGATCCAGTGAATTCAAAGGAAAAGCCGGGCTGCCTTAAACGCGCCCGGTTTTTGTTGAAGCGCGATCGGCAAGCGACGAGGGAAGAGGATATGGCGAAACGCAGCGAGGAAGCAACGATTGAGGACGTGCAGGTTTCTGACAAGATATTCACCGTGCCGAACGTCATATCGTTCATCCGGCTGTGTCTCGTCCCCGTTTTCTTCGTCCTGCTCATGAATGGCTACAACCTGGTAGCCACGCTGCTGTACGCCCTGGCCGCCGGCACCGACTGGGTCGACGGGCAGATCGCCCGTCGCACGAACCAGGTGTCGAAGCTTGGCCAGCTGCTCGACCCCGCCGTCGACCGCATCCTCATGATATCGGGCGTTTTGGGCCTGTTCTTGGTGGGCCGCCTTCCCTTGTGGATCATCCTCGTGGTAATCGTGCGCGACCTGTTTCTTCTTGTTGGAGGCGCGTGTCTCATCAAGCGTTTCCGTATTCGCGTCGCGGTCGTCTATCCCGGCAAGGTTGCTACCACGCTTTTGTTCATCGGGTTCGCCGGCTTGCTTTTGAACTGGCCTTTGCTGCCCGGCCTGGGAATCGTCGACGTTGCCTGGTTGCCCGGATTCAACGCCGACGCCTGCTCGTGGGGCATCTGGTTCGTGTACGCCGGCCTTGTCCTGGCGTTAGCTACCACGGCTTACTACATCGCGTCGGCGCTTCGGCAGCTGCGCGAGGCCAAAGGCGCAACGCCGGAGGGCGGACGATAGCGGATGGATCGACGTACGCCCAGAGAACCAGCGCGCAGGCAGGGAGGCGCTCCAAGGCAGCCGCGTCCGAATCGCGCACCCGATCGCCGCGAGGCTTCCCGGCGATCGTCGCGTCCGCAGACGGGCCGCGATGCCGGGCGTTCGCCGCGTTCGACCCGAGCGTCTTCAGGTCGACCCGCTTCTTCCAGCCGATCTCGAACCAGAGATGCCGGCGCCTACAACGCGCCTTCGCTTTGGACGAAGGACGCGCCGCGGTCCCCGTCGGACGAAAATCTCGCTCTGCGGATCTTGCGTATTCTCGGACGCGCGCTGCTTGCCCTGATCGGCCTATTGGGAGCGGCTTCGCTCGCCCTTCTGCGCGCGATGGTCTCGCTTGCCTCGCGCAGCCGCGCTGCGCTCGCCGTCATGGTGCTCGCCGCGGTCCTGCTCGTCGGCGGCGCGGTTGACTTCGGCCTGAATTACGGCAAGGCGTATCCGGGCGTGCGCGTGGGGGAGATCGACGTCGCCGGGAAAACCGTCGACGAGATCGAGGCATCCATCGAGCAAGCTTACGGGCCGCGCCTGGAATCGAACACCGCCATCGTATACGCCAACGACGATGCCGAAGCGCGCGTGAACGACGAGATGACCGCCGCCCAGGATGCCGCTCTTGCCGAGCAGTTGGCAGTGGAGGAGGCGCGTGCGAACAAGCTGGCATGGACCACGAGCGCCTCCGACCTGGGCGCCACCCTTCCTGCCCGCGCTTTGGCCGAAGAGGCCGTTGCGGCCGGGCGCAGCGACGGCGGCATCTTCGCGCGCATCGGGGCGCTGTTCGGAGGGCGCACCATCCAGCCGCGAGCCGACTACGCGAGCGACCGGCTCGAGCAGCTTGCCTCCGACATAGACGCAACCATCGGCGATCCGCGCGTCGATTTCAACGTGGCGGTCAACGGCGGCGTCGCGACGGTGGTGCAGGGCCACGACGGCTCCATGGTCAACCGAGGAGATTTCGCTCGTTCGCTCGACCAGGCTCTGCTCGCGCAGGAAGCCGGGCAGGGGTCGTTCGTCGCGCGTGCCGAGCATGCGCCGCTGCGCATCGACGAAGCCGCCGCCCAGGCGGTCGCGGATGCCGTGAACCGCGCGATCGCCGACGGAGCGCAGTTCAATTACAACGGATCGACCTGGAAGGCCACGCCCTCGGATATGGGCGCATGGATCGCCACGCGCATCGACGAGGGCGAGGGGTCCTTCGCCCTGTCTGCGTACATAGACGAGGCGCAAGCCAAGCCGTCCCTTCTCACCCACGTGGAAAAGCTCGACACGAACGACCCCGTCCGCGTGACTTTCCAAGCGAACGAAGGGGGTGTGGCGGTGCATACGGACGGGACGGGCACCATGCCGCTCGTCGCCGAAGGCGTCCATGCGCTCAACGACGCCCTGTTCGGGCCGGGCGGCAAAGCGGAAGGCTCGACGCCCGGCGGATCTCCCATAGAGGTATCCATAACCGAAGGCCCGGCGCCCGCGACCCTTTCGTTCGACGAGGCGATGGACCTTGGCATCATAAGCTCGATAGCCTCGTACACCACGCAGTTCACTACGGGCGCGGGGACGGAGAACCGCAACCATAACATCAAGCTGGTGTCCCAGCTGCTCTCCAACTCCGTCGTGAAGCCCGGCGGCTCCTGGTCGTTCAATAAAACGGCAGGGGAGTGCAACGAGGAGAGAGGGTTTTTGGGAGCCGGAGCGATCATCGACGGCCAGTACGACGATGCAGTGGGCGGCGGCATCTGCCAGGTGGCGACCACCATGTTCAACGCCGTGTACGAAGCCGGGTACCCGGTGAAGACGCGCCACAACCATTCCCTGTACATATCCAGCTACCCGGCCGGACGCGATGCCGCGGTCAGCTGGCCCGACCTGGATCTTGTGTGGGAAAACGACGGCGCGAGCGATGTTTTGGTCCGTCTTTCTTGTACAGACGGGTCGGTAACGGCTACACTGTACGGTGTTGATCCCGGCTACCAGGTCGCCTCGGTCGCGGGCGAATGGAGCGAGGGCAAGCACTACTCGACGAAAACGAAGGTTGACGAATCGCTTGCTCCCGGTTCGAGCTACATCAAAATCCGCGGAACCGACGGGCGCAAGATAACGGTCGTTCGCACGGTCAAAGACGAAACGGGCTCCATCCTGCACGAGGACCCGTTCTATTCTGTGTACGATCCCGTGACGGAAGTCGTGGTGAAAGGCCCTGACGCCGATAGCGACGAGACCAACACCTGACGGAGAGATCTCCGCCGACATCCGTATACAACAGTAGGAGAGGTGATTCTCAAGGTGTACTACCAGCCCGAAATCGAGACCATGCCCGTCGAGCAGCTGCGCACGCTGCAGCTCGACCGCATGAAGAAAAGCGTGCAGCACGCATACGATAACGTGGAGTTCTACCAGAAGTCCTTCAAGGAAGCAGGCGTGGAGCCGGGCGACCTCAAGAGCCTCGCCGATCTTTCGAAGTTCCCCTTCGTCGTCAAGCAGGACATGCGCGACGCCTATCCTCGCGGGCTGTTCGCCGTCGGCCAGAAAGAGGTGTCCCGCATTCACGCGTCTTCCGGCACCACCGGCCAGGCGACCGTGGTCGGGCATACGGCGAACGACCTCAAGAACTGGGGGGACTGCTTCGCGCGCGGAATCTACATGGCGGGCGGCGGCCCGGAATCCACCATCCAGGTATCGTACGGATACGGCCTGTTCACCGGTGGCTTGGGCGCGCATTACGGCGGCGAGGCGGCTGGTTGCACGGTCATCCCCACGTCTTCGGGCAACACCAAGCGACAAATCCAGATGATGAAGGACCTCGGTACCGACATCCTGGCCTGCACCCCCTCCTACGCGCTGCTCATAGCGGACACGGCGCGGGAGATGGGCTACGATCCCGCGACCGACTTCAAGATTTCCGCCGGCATCTTCGGCGCCGAGCCGTGCTCTGAGAACATGCGCCAGGAAATCCGCGAGAAGCTGGGCATTCGCTATTGCGACATCTACGGGCTTTCGGAGGTCATGGGACCGGGCGTGGCCGTGGAGTGCTCTGAATCGAACGGCCTGCACCTTGCCGAAGACCAGTTCTACGCCGAGATCGTGGATCCGGACACGCTCGAGCCCTTGCCCGACGGCGAATGGGGCGAGCTCGTGTTCACCACGCTCGTGCGCGAATGCTGCCCGCTCGTGCGCTACCGCACGCGCGACATCACGCGCATCATACCCGAGACGTGCGCATGCGGACGCACCCATCGCAAGATCGACCGCATCGTCGGCCGCTCCGACGACATGCTCATCCTGCGCGGCGTCAACGTGTTCCCGTCGCAGATCGAGCAGGTCATCACGGAATTCCCGGAGATCGCGGCGCAGTACCAGATCGTCCTGACCACGCGCGGCGCGCTCGATCACGTGGAGCTCAACGTCGAGACCGTTCCCGAGTTCCCGTTCGACGAGATCCGCAAGCTCCAGGACCTCAAGCGCCGTCTGGCCTCCGAGCTGAAGAGCAACCTGCAGATTGCCGTCGAGATCAAGATCGTCGAGCCCAAGACCATCGAGCGCAGCGAGGGCAAGGCGAAGCGCATCATCGACCTGAGAGAAGGGAAGAAGGCATGATCTCCCAGCTGACCGTTTTTCTCGAGAACGAGAAAGGCCGCTTGGCGGCCGCTTGCCGCGCCGTTTCCGACGCAGGCATCAACATGCACGCGCTGAACCTGGCCGACACCACCGAGTTCGGCGTGGTGCGCATGCTGTGCGACACGCCCGAAGCCGCCGCCGAAGCGTTGAAGGCGCAGGGCTGGCGCGCCGCCGTCACGCCCGTGCTGGCCGTGCGCGTTCCCAACGAGCCCGGCGGCCTTGCCAAGCTCTTGGAGTTCCTAGACGAGCAGAACGTGAACGTGGAGTACGGCTACTGCTTCTCGGTCAATCAGGACACTGCCGTCGACGTGCTTAAAGTAAGCGACGACGCCGTGGAGCAGAAGCTGACCGATGCCGGCTTCCAGCCGGTTCGACCGGAGGATATCTACCGCATTGACTAGCACCGTTCAACATATCGCCCAGAGCGGGCGCACGCGCATCCTCGCGTGCGCCCTGGCGCTTTTGCTTGCGTTCGCGAGCGCTGCGGCCTTTCCGGCCGTTGCAGCAGCGGACGTGCGCAAAGCGGACGTCGTTTACGGCCAAACCGTCGACGCGCGCGGCTTGTCGGTCGCGCAAAGCCCCAACATCGATGCCGAGTACGCCATCGTGATGGACTCTGCGGGAACCGTGTACTTCGAGCGCAACGCGTCCTCGCCCACGCAGATCGCCTCCATCACCAAGGTCATGACGGGCGTGGTGGCTCTTGATGCGGTGTCCAGCGGCATCGTATCGCTCGACACCCCGATCACGGTGTCCGCAACCGCCGCCGCCGCGGGCGAATCGTCGGCCGGGCTGCAAGAAGGCGACGTCATGAGCCTGCGCACGGCCCTGACGGCGCTGCTCGTCCCGTCGGGCAACGACGCGGCCGTCGCCATCGCCGAGACGGTGGGCGCTGCGCTCCAATCAAGCGGCACGGCATCGGGCGACAGTGCTCAAGGCGCGTTCGTCGCCCAGATGAACGCGAAGGCCGCAGAGCTCGGCTGCACCGATACGGTCTACGAGAACCCCCACGGCCTGGACTTCGACGCGTACGCGGGCAACCTGCACAGCACGGCTGCCGACGTGGCCAAGGTGGTGCAGTACGCCATGAAGAACGAGACGTTCCGCGCGGACGTTTCCCAGGGCGATACCGTCATCCAGGTGACGCGCGGCGGCGCGAAGGCGGACATCAGCCTCGAGACCACGGATGGCTTCCTCGACATCTACGAGTACGCCATCGGCGTCAAAACCGGGTTCACCGCGCTCGCAGGGTTCTCGTTCGCAGGCGCTGCCAACAACGGCGAGAAAGAGCTGTACGCCATCGTCATCAACTCCTCGTCCGAGCCTCAGCGTTTCAGGGATGCGCAGGCGCTTTGCGAGTGGGTGTACCAGCACGAGGTGAAGTACCCGTTGGCCCACAGCAACCAGACCGCCATCATGAACGGAGCCGAGGTTCCCGTAATCGCCGAAGTGGCGCACGAAGGATGGATCGACAAGACCGTGAAGGCCACGCTTGCGGATCCTGCAGCTTCTGCCACGATCTTCGACCTGAACGGCAACGTCAGCCAGTCGCTTTCGTTCGATCAGCTGACCACCGACGTGCGCGCAGGCGACAAGGTGGGCACCATCACGTTCAAGCAGCGCAACGCTGAAATAGCCACTATGGACTTGGTCGCATGCGAAGACGTTGCAGCCCCCAATTTCTTCGAGAGCGTGGGAATCTGGTGGGATCGCTTGTTCAGAGGGTTCTCCGGGCAGAGCACCGTGGCCCAATCCGTGACGATCAACGAAACGCCGCTGGTCGTAGACAAGACGGCCCCCGCCGCGTAAGGCGCGCCGCAGAGAGGAATTGCCATGAGCACCATGTGCCCCGTTTGCAACAATCCGGTTGACGCCCAGGCAGCCGCATGCCCGACCTGCGGGTTCAAGCTTCTTGGCAGCACGCAGCGCTTCGAGCCGGTGGCGCTGTCGGACGACCCGTTGACTTCGGCAGCCCAGCCCCAGGCGAGCGCCGTGCTGCATGTGGTGCGCGGTCCGCAGACCGGCGTCAGCTTCCACCTTGCCGACGCGCCGCTGTCCATCGGCCGCAGCCCCCAGTGCGACGTGTTTCTCAACGACATGACCGTGTCGCGCTCCCATGCGTCGGTCGAGCCTGCGAACGGGGGCTATGTCATCCGAGATTCCAACTCCTTCAACGGAGTGTGGGTGAACAACGCGAGCATCGACGAGCGCCAGCTCGAAAACGGCGACGTCATCCAGATCGGGGCGTTCTGCCTGGTCTACAAAGAGGAGTAACGCGCTCTTTCGCGCGTCGTCGTCCTGAGGCCGAGCTGAAGCCGAGCTTCGCGTTTCAGGGCGACGACGCGCCGTCGGGCGCCCAGCGTCGAATAGCGCGCCGCTCGGAACGGTCTTCCTTCTTTGACCGGGCCGCGCGGCGCGCTTTGCCGTATAATTCCCTGCGGGTCAGCATTCAAGGAAGGTTCGTCTAATGGAATTGATGTCAGGTAACGAGGCGATCGCCCAAGGGGCGTGGGAAGCCGGCGCCCATATCGGCGTGGCGTACCCCGGAACGCCTTCGACGGAAACGCTCGAAGCGTTCGCGAAGAAGGACGGCGTGTACGCCGAATGGGCCGTCAACGAGAAGGTGGCCGTGGAGGTGGGCATCGGCGCGTCTGCCGCCGGCGCGCGCGTTCTCACGACGATGAAGCACGTAGGCGTGAACGTGGCGGCCGACCCGCTGTTCACCGCCGCATATGCGGGCGTGGGAGGCGGCCTGGTCGTGCTGGCCGCGGACGATCCGGGCATGTACTCGTCGCAAAACGAGCAGGATTCGCACTGGTACGCCCGCGCAGCGCATATTCCCATGCTCGATCCTGCGGATTCCGCCGAAGCCCTGCGCTTCACGCGCGAAGCGTTCGATCTGTCCGAGCGCTTCGACGTGCCCGTGTTCATTCGCTCGACCGTGCGCGTTTCGCACACGAAGACCCCGGTGGAGCCTGGCGAGCGCACCGACGTTCCGGTGAAGGCCTACGAGAGCAATCCTGCCAAGTGGGTGATGATGCCCGCATTCGCGAAGCCGCGCCGCAAGGTGCAGCTCGACCGCATCGACGCGTTGCGCGCGTGGGTCGAGGAATGCCCGTACAACAACGTCGTGCATAAGGAAAGCGCCGTCGGCGTGGTCTGCGCCGGCGCGACGTACCAACACGTGACCGAGGCGCTGCCTGACGCGTCGGTGTTCAAGCTCGGGGTAACGTGGCCGCTGCCCGCTCGTGCGCTGCGCGACTTCGCTGCCAGCGTCGATGCGTTGTACGTGGTCGAGGAAGCGTCCGAATACCTGACCGACTCCGTGCGAGCGCTCGGAATAACGGTTGCCGAGTTCGAGAACCCGTTGCCGCGCGACGGCGAGCTTTCGCCCGGTCTGATTCGCGCCGCGTTCGGACTCGACGAGCCTGCGCACGCATCCATGCCCGAAGGCCTTCCAGGCCGCCCGCCTGCGCTGTGCGCCGGGTGCCCCCACCGTTTGGTGTTCAAGGAGCTTTCGCGTATGAAGGCCGTGGTCACGGGCGATATCGGATGCTATACGCTCGGTGCGCTGCCGCCCCTTTCCGCCATGGACACCACCATCGATATGGGCGCGTCCGTTTCGATGTCGCACGGCTTCGAGCTGGCGTGGGCCGGAACCGACCATCGTCCCGTCGTGGGCGTGATCGGCGATTCGACCTTCGCGCATTCGGGGCTTTCGGCGCTCATCTCCACCGTGTACAACCAGGGCGGCGGAACCGTTTGCGTGCTCGACAACCGTACGACCGCTATGACGGGCCGTCAGGGAAACCCGTTCAACGGCGAAACGCTTCAGGGACGTCCGTCGCGCGAGATGGACTTGGAGGGCATCGTGCGCGCGCTGGGCGTGGAGGACGTTCGCACGATCGATCCCAACGATGCGAAGGCCGTGCGCCGCACGCTCAAGGAGGCCGTGGCGAACGAGGACCTTTCCGTGCTGGTGTTCCGCAGCCCGTGCGTGCTCATCGATCGCATCAAGAATCCGGTGTACGCCGTAAGCGACGCCTGCACGGCGTGCGGCGTTTGCTCGACCTTGGGCTGCCCTGCCATATCGAAGGATCCCGAAACGGACCATGCGATCATCGACGCCGGCCAGTGCGTCGGGTGCGGCCAATGCGCGCAGTACTGCGCCTGGAAGGCCATCGCGCAACCTGCTCTGGAGAAAGGGGGCTGCCATGAATAAGGCGACCACAGTGCTCCTGTGCGGCGTCGGCGGGCAGGGAACCATCCTCGCCGCCGATCTGCTTGCCCATGCGGCTTTGGAATCCGGCTTCGACGCCAAGGTTTCGGAGATTCACGGCATGTCTCAGCGCGGCGGCGCGGTTACCACGGTGGTGCGCTTCGGGCGCGACGGCGTGCAGTCCATGGTGGCTGACGAGGGGTGCGCCGATTGCGTCGTGTCGTTCGAGACGACCGAGGCGCTGCGCAACCTTTCCTTCGTGCGCGAAGGCGGGTACTTGCTGGTGGCCGACGAGTCCATCCAGCCTTTGCCCGTGCTCATCGGACGTGCGTCCATGCCCGAGAACGCCCGCGAAACGCTGGCCGACGCGGGTGCCACGCTCATTTCCGCCGGTGACATAGCCGCAGGCGTCGGCAGCCCGAAGTCGGTTAACGTCGTGCTGCTGGGCGCGCTTGCCACGCGTTTGGAGTTTCCGCAGGACGCATGGGAGCGGGTCATCGCAAAGCGCGTGCCGCCCAAAACCGTCGAAGCGAACCTGGCCGCGTTTCGCGCCGGCTTCGCCTTCGCCGAGGAAGCGGTCGAGAGCAGGGAAGGGGATCGAGCATGAGCGTACAGCAGATCAGCGTGTTTCTTGAGAGCAGGCCGGGGCATCTGCGGCGCGTGCTGGACGCCTTCGAGGCCGCTCACGTCAGCGTTCGCGGATACAGCGCGTCCGACACGGGAGACTACGGCATCGTGCGCTTCATCGTGAGCGATCCGGACAAGGCGTTGGCCGTGCTCACCGACATGGGCGCCGCCGCCACGAAATCGGAGGTGCTGTGCGCGCGCCTGGACGACACGCCCGGCGAGTTGGCGCGCGTCATGGGCGTCATGGCCGATTGCGGCATCAACGTCACGTACAGCTATTCCCTCATCTCCACTTACATCGCGCTATCCGTCAAGGATCTGGCACGTGCCGAGGAATTGCTGGCCGGCGAACCGGTGGAGCTCATCGGGCAGGACGATCTCGCGCAGCCGCTTGCGCCCGCTGAAGGGCGGTGAACGTCATGGCCGATATGACCGTCAAGGGCGCGGCGCTGGCTGCCGCCCAAGCCGGGGACTTCTCCAGCCTGCCCATCCACAACCCTGCCGTCGAGTGCGCCTCGCGCCAGGAGATTCGCGCGCTGCAGCTCGAGCGCCTGATCGAGCAGGTGCGTTGGACGTACGACCGCGTGGCCTGGTACCGCGAGCGCATGGACCGCGACGGCGTGAGCCCCGATGACATCAAGACGCTTGAAGACGTTCGCAAACTCCCCTTCACCGACAAGTCGGTCCTGCGCGACACGTTTCCGTACGGGCTGTTCGCCGTACCGCTCGACCAGGTGAAGGAGCTGCATTCGTCCTCGGGCACCACGGGCAAGCCCATCGTGGTCGGCTATAACGATCATGACATGGAGCTGTGGGCCGACTGCATCATGCGCCTTGTGCAGATGGCGGGCGTCGTGCCGGGCGATCGAGCGCAGATGGCGTTCGGATACGGCATGTTCACCGGCGGCTTCGGCTTGCACTACGGGCTGCAGAAGCTTGGCTGCATGATGATTCCCGCAGGGTCGGGCAACACCGAGCGCCACATCGCCATGATCCAGGACTACGGCACCACCGTGCTCGTGGCCACGCCTTCCTACGCCCTGCACATGTGCGAGGTGGGAGAGCGCATGGGCTTCGATTGGGAGCGGTCCACCCTGCGCGTGGGCCTGTTCGGCGGCGAACCCTGCCCGCCGGGCCTGAAGGCCGAGATCGAAAGCCGTATGCACATCGTCTGCACCGACAACTACGGTCTGACCGAAGTCATGGGTCCAGGCGTGTCGGGCGAATGCCTGGCGGCGCGCGACATGCAGCATATTGCGGAGGATCACTTCCTGTGGGAGGTCATCGATCCCGAAACGGGCGAGCCCGTCGCCGATGGGCAGATGGGCGAGCTGGTGCTCACGCCCCTTGGCAAGCAGGCTATTCCCGTGCTGCGCTACCGCACGCACGACCTGACGCGCGTGGTCACGGAGCCGTGCGCGTGCGGGCGCACGACGGCGCGCATGCAGAAGGTGCGCGCTCGCTCGGACGATATGCTGATCATTCGCGGCACGAACGTGTTCCCCAGCCAGGTGGAGGACGTCCTCACCGGTATCGAAGGGGTCACGCCGCACTACCGCATCGTGGTGGACAACGAGGGCGGGCTCGACCGCATGGCGGTGCACGTGGAGCTCAAGCCCGAGGCGTTCAGCGATTCTTTCGAGGAGATGGATCACTTCCGCCGCGCTATCGAGGAGAAGCTCAAGGGCGTGCTTCTGGTGGGCGTGCGCGTGAAGCTGGTCGAGCCCGGCGGCATCGAGAGGTCCCTGGGCAAGACGAAGCACGTCGAGGATCGACGCAAGTAGATCGAACGCGGGAGGCCCGTGCATGCACGTCGGCCTCCCACCGGCATTGCGGTGCGGTAGCCCGCACGCGGGAAGGACCAACGGGAGATCAGCCCATGCAAGCAGCCCCTTCGCATACCGAGGTCGTCGGGAGGTTCGCTCCTTCTCCGACTGGGCGCATGCATGCGGGCAACGTGTTCGCGGCGCTCGTGGCGTGGCTTGCGGCGAAATCGCAAGGCGGACGGATTGTCCTGCGCATAGAGGATCTTGATGCCGAACGATCGAAACCGCAGTTCATCGATGCCGTGCAACGCGATTTCGAGGCGTTAGGACTCACCTGGGACGAAGGGCCGTACTTCCAGCATGATCGCACGGAGGCGTATCGGGCCGCCTTCGATTCGCTGGCTGCGCGCGGGCTCGTGTACCCCTGTTTCTGCACGCGCGCCGATCTGCATGCGGCATCAGCGCCTCATCGTGGCGAAAAGCCCGTGTACCCGGGAACCTGTCGTGCGTTGACGGCTGAAGAGCGCGCCGCTCGGCGCTCCCAGCGCGTCCCGGCGCAACGTCTGTCGGTTCCCGATCAAACCGTATCCTTCGACGATCAGATACAGGAGACGTACCGTCAGAACCTGGATCGCGAGTGCGGCGATTTCCTTATACAGCGCTCGGACGGGGCGTTCGCGTACCAGCTGGCCGTGGTCGTAGACGATGCGGAGCAAGGGGTGAACTCGGTCGTGCGCGGCGTCGATCTGCTTTGCTCCACGCCGCAGCAGCTGTATCTGCAGGAACTGCTCGGTCTGGGGCATCCTGTGTACGCCCATGTGCCGCTTATCGTTGCGGAAGAGGGGCGGCGCCTTTCGAAGCGCGATCACGACGCGGCGCTCGATGCTCTTTTGGATCGGTTCAAAACGCCCGAGGGAGTTATCGGCCATATTGCGGGAATCACGGGGCTTGCCCCCACGTGCGATCCGGCGTCGCCCGAAGAGTTGCTGGCCTTGTTCGATCTCGACAGGATTTCAACCGACCTGAAGGATCTTACCCAGATACGCTGGCGATAGAGCGTATCGGCTTGGCGCGGAGGGCGCAGGTGCTTAGAACCCGTAAAGCAGTTTCGCAATACCCATCTCGTTGAACAAAAAGAAATGCCCCGCAAAGGTGACGGCCAGGTACAGGGCGGGTTCGCGTGCGCTCGGAAGACGCTCTGAGACGAAAACATGCTTGCTGCGCGCCGCATTCGCGCGATTCGACCAAAGTCGATACAGCGCGAAGCCCAAAAGCGCGCCGAGCGTGTTCAGTATCAGGTCGTCGATGTCGGTCGCGCGATGGTTGAGAAGCTGGCTCAGCTCGATGGCGAGCGAAAAGAAGAAGCCCATCGCTCCTATGGTGAACGCCCGGTCAACTCGCTTCCAGACGAGCGGGATCGAAAAGCCCAAGGGGAGGAACAGCACGACATTGAGAGCGCATCCGATCGGGTCGGCGGCAAGAAACGGAATCAAGTATAGGTCATTCGGCCCCCAGCTGGCCGTTTGCCGCAGCAGGTCGTACAGCGTGCCCGATCCCGTGACGTACAGCACGGCAAACACGTACAGCACGAACGCGAAAGCGGGCGCGAACTCAACGGGAATGGAGCCCGTTCGTCGTGCGTGGGCATGCCGTATCGCGTAGGCTACAAGAAACGGCGCGAGCACCGTCGCCAGCTCGTACGCGGCCAGCAGCGCGCTTTCGACCATCGTGTCCGTACCTTTCGACCAGATTCATCTCTCGAACACCGTATCCTAGCAGCTTGCTTCGACGTTTGAAGGGGCGGGTGCCGCAACGTTGAGGATCGTTAAGGATTTCGTTGCCGAAACCGTCGCGGGAACGCTCTTCAAGATCCGGACGCAAACCAGGGCTGATGGTTTCGGCTGTGCGATAGGAGGCTGGCTTGCAACCCCGGGGGGCGCCCCCCCCCCCCCCGCGGGGGGGGCGCCGCCCCCCCCCCCCCCCCCCCCCCCCACCCCCGCTCCAACCCCCCACCCACCCCCCCCACCCGCCCCCCCCCCAAGTG